>CBFIGH010000090.1:0-12587 GCA_965662115.1 Cyanobium sp. | reverse complement strand
CAGGGGGATGAACAACTGGCCGGCGGCCAGCTGGCGGCTGTCGGTGCAGATCGCCTGCGGCGCCAGGCTGGTGCTGGCCTGGGCAGGGGTGAGGGGGCCGCTGGCGGGCGGGCCCCACAACGCCTGCAGCTGGCCCAGGTGCAGAGCCATCACAGCGCGGCAGGGCCCAGCAGCACCATGCCGCTGCCCACCCGGGCCGCCTGGGCCCAAACATCTCCGGCAGCATCGATCAGCCGCAGCCGTTCGTAGCCCAGCTCGCGGCTGCGCTCGAGCCACTGGTCAGCCTGCTGCTGGCGCAGCGGTGCTGGCAGGGTCAGAAAGGTTGGTGCCAGCTCCAGATCCAATTGACGCTGCAGCGGGTGGGGCTGTGCCACGGTGATGCAGCCCTGGGGATCGTCATCGGCCAGCAGGGCCAGCAGGGGATCGATCGCCAGGGGCGCTGGCGGCTCGGCCTGGCTTGGGGCTGGTGAAACGGGCTGTGGCTCGGGCTCTTGAGCGCTTTCTTGCAGGGGCTGTTGGAAAAGGGCTGCCTCGGGGGCCCCATGGGAGTCGGCGCTGGGCACCGGGGAGCCAACCAGCCTGACCCCGAGAGTCACCACCAGCGTCACCACCAAGCCCAGCAGCAGGGGCCAGAACAGCCACGCCAGCGACGCCGGCCAGAAGCCCGGCACCGACAGGTCACCCTGACGGTTGCGGCGACCCAACTCCCGCAACCTCAGGCCCGTGCTGGCCAGGGCCGCCCGCAGATCAAAGGCCAGGCGCCCCCAGGGCTCCACGTAGGGGGCCGGATAGGGAGGGGTCGGATCCGGTCGTCGGGCCTGGGGGGCTTCCACAGCCACGGTCAACGGCGCTTGAGCAGGGAGGCCAGGCCCCTGCGGCTGGGATCGGCGTCCTGGCCCTGGGAGAACCGCTCCACGTCCGCCGCCACGGGGGTGGGCTCCTTGACGCCGCAGACATCCCGGTACATGGCGTCGTATTCCAGGGCGGAACGGGCCCAGCTGAAGTCCACCGCCATGGCGCGCCGCTGCAGCTCCTGCCAGCTCGCCTGGTGGCGGTAGGCCTCCCAGGAGCGCACAATCGCGGTGTAGAAGTCGATTGGCTCGTAGCGATCAAAGCCATAGCCCATGCCGGTGCCGGCCAGGGGATCGTTGGGGGGCACGGTGTCAACCAATCCGCCCACCATGCGCACCACCGGAATGGAGCCGTAGCGCATCGCCAACATCTGGCTGATGCCGCAGGGCTCGAAGCGGCTGGGCATCAGGAAGGCATCGCAGCCGCCGTACACCAGCCGGGAGAGGCCATCGTCGTAGGTGAGAAAGACGGCAAACCGGCCGGGATGCTGGGAGGCCATCTGCCACAGACCCGATTCGAGCACCCGATCGCCGGTGCCGAGCACCAGGATCTGGCTGTCGGTGTAGGCCAGCACCCGATCGGCCACCTGGAGCAGCAGATCCACACCCTTCTGATCCACCAGGCGGCTCACCATGCCCATCAGATAGGAGCGGGGGCTCACCGCCAGGCCGAAACGCTCCTGCAGAACCTGTTTGTTGACGGCGCGGGGGGCCAAATCGGCGGCGGAAAACCGGGCGGCCAGGGCAGGGTCGGTGGCCGGATTCCAGTCGTCGGTGTCGATGCCGTTAAGGATGCCGCGCAACTTACCGCTGACGAAGTTCAGCAGCCCATCGAGATGTTCACCGTATTGGGGCGTGCGGATCTCCATCGCATAGGTGGGAGAAACCGCATTGACCCGATCGGCATAGAGCAGGGCCGCCGCCATGGTGTGGTCACCCTGCATGTACCAGGGGCACCAGGTGATGCGGTCGAGCTTCCAGCGCCAGGGCCCCTGGTATTTGAGGTTGTGGATGGTGAACACGGTGCTGATTTCCGGGTCTTGATGCATCCACACCGGCAGCATGCCGGTGTGCCAGTCATGGCAGTGCAGCACCTGGGGCTTCCAGTGGTGCCAGCAAAATTCAGCGGTGGCACTGGCAAAGAAAGTGAAGCGCCAATCCTCATCTTCGCCGCCGTAAATCCGTTCGGGATCGAACACCGGATGGCCAACCAGGTAGAGGATCAGCCCGTTGGTGGGATGGCGCGCCTCAAACACGGCGAAGTCATTGCCCATGGTGTGGCCGCGCCAGATCGGCTCCGCCGTCACCTGCAACTTGGACCACAACTTGCCGTAGCCGGGCAGCATGATTCGTACGTCATGGCCCAGGGCCGCCAGGGCCGGCGGCAGGGATCCGACCACGTCGCCCATCCCGCCGACCTTGATCATTGGGGCGCATTCGGCCGCAGCAAACAAGACCCGCATCCCAGCTCCACCGGAGGTGGCCGAAACTCTACGGGCGGCCTAAGGCAGCACCGTCACCGGGGTGCCCATCTCAACCAGCTCAAACAATTCGCGCACGTGCTCATCCAGCAGGCGAACACAGCCATGGGAGACGGCCTGGCCCACGCTGTCGCGCTGGGGGGTGCCATGGAAGCCGGCACTCACGCAGCCCTTCACCACCAGGTGCTCGCGGCCATTGAAACCGGCCCGGCCCTTGCAGTCGCGATGGAAACCGATCCAGCGGCTGCCGAGGGGATTGGCCGGGCCAGGGGGAATGTGCTGGCCGGTGACGGGATGTTCCCAGGTGGGATTGCGGGCCAGCTCGATCACCGCAAAGCGGCCCACCGGGGTTTCCCAGCCAGGACGCCCCACCCCAACTGGAAAGCGCCGCGTTTCCTGGCCCGCTTCCAACACCAGCAGCAGCCGCTGGCGCCGATCCAGCACCAGCTGGCGCCCGGGGAGCGGCGCCGTTTCGCTGAGCCCGGGGCCGGCGGCGCCCAGCACCAGGCAGCCAGCGAGGGCCCAGGCCCCCCAGGGCCGATCAGGGCAACCAGGGCGCATCCGAAAAATCAGCTGGGCGTTTGTCGAGGAAGGCATCGCGCCCCTCCTGGGACTCCGCCGTTCGGTAAAAGAGATGGGTGGCCTGGCCGGCGAGCTCCTGCAGGCCGGCCAGGCCATCGGTTTCGGCGTTAAAGGCGGCCTTGAGGCAGCGAATCGCCGTGGGGCTGTGCCCCATCACCTCCCGGGCCCAGGCGATTCCCTCGGCCTCCAGCTCAGCCAGGGGAACCACCGCATTCACCAACCCCATCGCCAGGGCCTGATCGGCGCCGTACTGGCGGCAGAGAAACCAGATTTCCCGAGCCTTGCGCTGACCCACCACCCGGGCCAGGTAGCCAGCCCCAAAGCCCCCGTCAAAGCTGCCCACCCGCGGCCCGGTCTGACCAAACACGGCGTTCTCCGCCGCCAGGCTCAGGTCGCAGAGCAGGTGCAGCACCTGCCCGCCCCCGATCGCGTAGCCCGCCACCAAGGCAATCACCACCTTGGGCAGGCTGCGGATCAGGCGCTGCAGATCCAGCACGTTGAGCCGGGGCAGGCCCGCCTCATCCACATAGCCGCCATCGCCGCGCACGCTTTGGTCACCGCCGGCGCAGAAGGCCCAGCCCCCGTCGGCGGCGGGCCCGACTCCGCTGAACAACACCACCCCGATCTTGGGGTTATCCCGCACCCGGGAGAAGGCGTCACAGAGTTCCTGCACGGTGCGCGGCCGGAAGGCATTGCGCTTGTGGGGGCGGTTGATCCGGATCCGGGCGATCCCCTCCTCGCACTGGTCAAACAGCACGTCCTCGTAACGGCCAGCCGGTTGCCAATGCACCGCAGCGGGCAGATCGGATCGAAGGCTCACGGCAGCGGCACGGCTGAGCAGGCCATTCTGCGCAGGGCCTGCCGCTGGCTGGCGTCGGCGCGGCGGTCGGTGACCAGCTCCAGCAGGGCCATGGGCTGCTGCAGGGCCCAAGCCAACGGGTCGGCCAGATCGCCCACGGCCCCAACCCGACGCCCCGGCACCCCATAGGCCGCCGCCAGGGCCAACGCATCGAGGGGCTGGGGCATGGCGAACAGCCGCTCGAAATCGAGGGCATCGCCAGGCAGGGTGCGGATCGGCAGCTGCTCAAAAATGCCGCCACCGCCGTTGTTGATCAAGATGACGGTGAGCCGGCCCTGGAGCTGGCGCTGCCACAGCCAGCCGTGGCTGTCGTGCAGCAGGGCCAGATCACCGCTCAGCAACACAGCCTGGCCCAGGGCCTCGGCCAACCCACAGGCGCTCGAGAGGGTGCCATCGATGCCGGACGCGCCGCGGAAGCCATAGACGGGCCGCCAGGGGGCAGCCGGATCGCCAAAGCTCTCCCAATCGCGCACGGGGCTGCTGTTGGCGATCACCAGGGGCACTCCCGCCGGCAACAGCTGGCCCAACAGCCGCGCCAGGGCCGGCTCCGCTGGCCCCGGGGGCAGGGCGCCCCGCAACCAACCCTGCAGGGCTTCCTCCCGCCGCTGCCAAACCGCCGCCAAGGCTAGGCAGGTCGGATCCGGCCTGGCCCGCCAGCTGGCAGCGGGCCAATGGGCCATCCAGCCGGCCAATCCCGCCGCGCTCTGGTGGCAGCCGCTGCCCAGGGGGTCGAGGCAGCGGGGATCGGCCTCACTCACCAACCATTGGGGGCAGTCCAGCTCGGCCAACCAGCGCTGCAGGCGCCGGCTGGCCGGCAGGGGGCCAAGCCGCAACACCTGGGCGGGCCGCAGGGCAGGGTCGGGACGCTCCAGCAGCAGGTCGTAGCCGGCCACCAGCTCCAGCTGGGCTTGGCCGCGCAGGGCGCTGAGGCCATCGGCCAGCAGCGGCCAGCCCGTGCGCCGTTGCCAGCGGCCCAGGGCCTCAACATGGGCCTGCCAGTGCTGGGGAAAACCACGCCACGGACCAGCCACCACCAGACCAGGGCGATCGAGATCGGGCCACCGCTGGGCGGTGCAGGCCAGCCCGCCCGGGGCTGGCGCCGGTTGGCGCAGCGGCGGCGCCGCAGCCAGGCCAGCGCGGGCAACTAGCAGGGCCGGGCCATCGGCATGGAGGGGCTCGGCAAAGGGAAGGTTGAGATGCACGGGCCCCGGGGCCTGGCTCGAGCCCCGGGTGGCCCGCAGGGCGGCGCGGGCCAGCTCGGCAATGGCCCCGTCGGCCATGGCACCCAGGCCAGCGCCGTCGCCCTGGCCCAGCCAGCGCACGCTCGCCGCCAGGAAGCTCTCCTGGTTGACACTCTGGTTGGCGCCACAGCCCTTGAGCCGGTCGGGCCGATCCGCCGTGATCAGCAACAGGGGAATGGCGCCGTAATCGGCCTCCACCGTTGCCGGCAGCAGGTTGGCAACGGCCGTTCCGGAGGTGGTGATCACGGCTGCCGCCTGGCCGGTCGCCCGCCCCAAGCCCAGGCCAAAAAAGGCCGCTGAACGCTCATCCACGCCGGTGTAGAGGCCGAGCCCGTGGGCTTCCAGCAGGCCTGCTGCCTGGGCCAGGGGCGCCGAGCGGCTCCCCGGGCAGAGCACCACCTGGGCCAATCCATGGCGCATCAGCGCCGCCAGAAGCACCAGGGCCGCCTCGAGGTTGCGGGGGGCCAACGCCACGCCGGGGCCGTACAGGATGGGAGGGCCATTCTTGCCTGCGCCCTTGGCTACCCCTGCGCCCGATGGTCCCCTGGCCAGCCTGCGCCGCCAGCTGGTGCCCGTGCTGGTGTGGGTGGCGCTGGCCCTGCTGCTGCGCTGGGCCGTGATCGAACCGCGCTGGATTCCCTCTGGCTCGATGCTGCCGGCCCTGCAGCTGCAGGATCGGGTGCTGGTGGAGAAGCTGCGGGCCCGCCTGCATCGGCCCCTGCCGATCGGCACGGTGGTGGTGTTTCACCCCCCTGCCGCCCTGGTCGAGGCGGGTTATGACCCCAACGCTGCCCTGATCAAACGGGTGGTGGCCCAGGCCGGCGACCGGGTCGAGGTGCGCGATGGGCTGCTCTGGCGCAACGGCGCCCCCGCCCCGCTGGATTGGTCGGCAGAGCCGATGGATTATCGGCTGCCCCCCCTCAGAGTGCCGGCTGACCACCTGCTGGTGCTCGGGGACAACCGCAATGCCAGCCTGGATTCCCACCTCTGGGGGCCCCTGCCCCGCCAGGCGGTGATCGGCACCGCCGTGCTGCGCTACTGGCCCCTGCGGCGATTCGGCTGGTTACGGTTCTCCGCCATCGGCCACCCCCCTGGTGTACCCGTTGAGGTGGGGTAGGGTGCAGGCCGGCCGCAGCGCACACCGGCGATGTTCAACCCGGAGTTCCTGACCACCGACAACGAAGCGATTAGCGGCAACTCGCTGATTCAATACCTCCAGGACCAATCTCCGGATGTGTTGCAGCGCGTGGCCCGCTCCGCCAGCGGGGACATCCAGGACATCATCCGCCACAACGTTCAGGGGCTGCTCGGCATGCTCCCCGGTGAGCAGTTTGAGGTGAAGATCCAGACCAACCGCGAGAACCTGGCCGGCCTGCTCGCCTCAGCCATGATGACTGGCTATTTCCTGCGCCAAATGGAGCAGCGCATGGAATTGGACACCAGCCTGCTTGGTAGCGGCGACCTGACGTCCGAGCTGGACGCCGACCCCGGCGAACTCAGGGCCTAGGCCGCTCCAGGGGGGCCAGCCCAGGGCTGGCCGGCACCACACCCCAGCGCAGCAGGGTTTGATCGATGCCCGCCAGGACGGCCCAACTGCCGCCATCGGGCGCCCAGGGCCGGGCTGCCAAGGCCGCCGCCAGAGCTTTGAGTTGCTCCGCGCCGCAGGCCAGGGGCGCCGCGTAATGGGCCGGCACCAGCCAGCGCAGCTCCGGTTCGGCGGCCAGGGTGTGGATCCAGGCCAGCAGGGTGGCCTGGCAACGGGGAAACACCAGCCGCTCCAACACCGGCGCCACCTGCAACGCCAGCCCCTCGCCGGGCACCAGGCGCTCAAATTCCGCCTGCCAATCGCTGTGCCAGCGGAAGGGGTAGAGCCCGAAGTAGGCGCGGGGGCTGCGCAGGCCAGGGGCCAGCAGCCCGCCCAGCAGCTCCCGCCAGCCGGCAACATCCAGCGGAGCGGGCCGCAGGTAGGAGGCAAACAGCACCAGCCGCTGCCAGCCGCGTCGGCGCTGCTCCGGCGTGTCGTGGATCGGCTCCCCTGCCCGCTCGCGGGCATGGAAGAGCAGGGGAGTGGGATCAGCCTCAAACAACTCCGGCGGCTCGGCGCCGATCGCCACCAGGGCATCGGTGACCAGCAGGCAACCGCTGGCGCGGTGCAGGCAGGCCACCTCCATGAAGGTGCCCAGGCCCAGCTCCAGGGGGCCCAGGGGAAGCCAGGCCAGTTCGTCGGTGTGGGGCAGGCCCTGCTCAAACAGCACCCGGGTGCGCGCCGCCGGAAAGCCCAGCCAACCCAGGGGCAGGGATAGGGGGAAACTCCACTGCCGGGGAGTCACCCAAACCTGGGCGGCCGGGAAGGCCCGGGCCATGGCCGGCACCGGCAATTTGTGTTCCAGGCCCGAGCTGGTGGGCAACACGATCGTGACCACCGGCCCATGGCGGGCTTCCAGTTCGGCCAAGGCAGCTCGAACCTCCCCTGTGGGCGGCACCGGGGCATAGAGCAGCAGCCCTCCCCCCAGCCGCAGCACCGTCATCCGGATCGGCACGGCCACATAGAACACCCCCTGCAGCTGCTCGAGGCTCCACACCTGGTCGGGGATCAGCTCCCGCACCAAGGTGCGGCGCTTCCCGTAGGGATAAAGGGGCAGCAGGGGCCACCAGGGCCAGGACTGGTCGGCAGCACGCTCGGCAGAGGGGCCTTTCACGTCAGGCCAGCAACACCAGACTGATGCTCATCACCACCATGCCGGCCGTCACCCCGGCAATCATCAGATGGTGGTGGGCGCCGGTGCGCTGGGCAGCCGGCAGCAACTCATCGAGGCAGATGTACACCATCAGGCCCGCCACGCTGGCAAAGACCAGCCCCATCACCACTTCGGTGAGGATCGAGCGCAGAAAGAAAAAGCCCACCACGGCGCCAATCGGCTCCGCCAGACCGGAGGCAAAGGACACCCAAAAGGCCTTCTGGCGGCTGCCGGTGGCGTAATACACGGGCGCCGAGATCGCCAGGCCCTCCGGGATGTTGTGGATGGCGATGGCGATGGCGATGCCGATCCCCAGCCGCGGGCTCGAGAGGGCCCCAAGGAAGGTGGCCAGACCCTCGGGGAAGTTGTGAATGCCGATGGCCAGGGCCGAAAACAAGCCGGTGCGCAGCAGGCGCTGGGATCCCACCAGAGGTCCATCCTGATCCGGCAGGCTGAGATCGTGGCTGGGCAAGCAGTTGTCAATCAGGGCGATCAACAACATGCCGGCGAAAAAGGCGCCCACGGTGGCCGCATAGCCCGCGGCGGGGCCCAGCCCCAGCACCAGCGATTGGCGCGCCTTGGGGAAAATCTCCACGAAGGAGACATAGATCATCACGCCGGCAGAAAAGCTCAGCGACAGGGTGAGCACCCTGGGGCTGAAGCGCCTGGACACCAGGCCAAGCAAACTGCCCAAACCCGTGCACAGGCCCGCTGCCAGGGTGAGACAGAAGGCAAACAGCACCCGCTGATCCAGGTCAACCAAAGGTCCTGCTCCCGGGCCGTGGCCTCAACAGGGGGCATGCTCGCAGGCCGCTGGCCCTGACCCGGAAGCCTGGCTAGCCAGCCACTGGCGCCCCTGGTCGAGGAAGGCAGACCAATCCAGCTTCTCCGCCTCCGCGGCCCGGGCCACCAGCAGGGGCGCCTGGCGCTTGATTGCGGCGAGATCCGGCTCCGGCACGCCCACGGACAGGGCCAGCATGTCGGCCATGGCATGGGCCACCACCCGGGTGAGGTAGGCGGCGCTGAGGGCCTGGAGGGCACTGCCCACCAGCCAGGTGGCCCCGTGCCATTTCACCAGTCCGGCCAGGGCCTGGCTGCTCCACTCGACCACGCCCAGGGCCAGGGACGCCTTGGCGAGTTCGCCGGCGGCGGCCTGGAGCTGCGCGATCGTCCAGGGGCAATCCCAGAGCCGGGCCATCTCCTGGAGCATCAGGCCATTGGCCACAGCGAGCACCAGCAGGTCGAGGCTGGGCAGGGGGGCCGCCACCACACCGGCGGCCACCAGCCATTGGGTGCGGCGCTGCAGCGGCACAAACTGCTGGCGGCGCAAGCGCTCGAGATCCCCCTGCCAGCTGGCGTGCACCTGCTCCAGCCGGCGCAGCTGGCGGGCGTGGCGCAGGCCTGGAGCTCCGCCGGCCAGCTGGGCGGCCAGGGGAGCCAGGCTGGAGGCCAGGGTCTGGGGCTCCCCATTCCAGAACAGCAGCTGGGCGCCCAGGACTGGACCCAATTGGGAGCGCAGCTCCTGGGCCAGGGCCTCCCGGGCCACCCCCTGCTGATGGCTCTCAACCAGCAACCAGGCGGGCTGGCCAGCCGGCAGGGCCTCCAGCCAGCGCAGGTCGGCGGCCGACAGGGGCGTGCGCAGGTGGTGCAGCAGGCCATCGCAGGCGGCAAACAGCTCCGGCCAGCGCCAGGCGGCGCTCCAGGCCGGTAGGGGGTTGGCCCAGTGCAGCACCAGGGGCACGGGCCCCCGCAGGGCCTCCACCAGCTCGGGCTGGAGCCGGGCGGGCGGGGGGCTGGTGCCCACCAGGGCCAGCATGAGACCCCCACGCTCCAGCTCGGCCCGCAGCCCGGCGAGTTGCGCGATCCGCTGGGGAGCCGGCTGCTGCTCCAGCCGGATGAATTGACCCTGCAGCTGGTCCAAGCGCTGCAGCCAGCCGGGCACATCCGTCGCCAGGGGGCCCTGGGGCCGGCGTGGGCGGCGCAACCACCAGGCTCCGCCCAGCAGGGCCGCCAGGGTGAAGGCGGGGGAAAGGGGCAGGTGACTCAGCCGCAGCAGGGCGTCCGTGGCAAGCCAGCCGCCCAAGCCCACCCCCACGGCGGGCAGCCAGGGCCGCAGGGGTGCCGGGATGGACTGACGCAGGGTCAACGGCTCAGGCTGGGCTGAAGCATCTTTAGCTCAACTTGTGACCCTGCGCCGGCGCCAATTCCTCCTAGCTTGATGATTAGTTGGGGGCGTGCCTTGCCGGCGCCGGCGCTGAACGACAACCGCCTCGAGGTGAAGCGGGTGCTGTTGGTGGCCCTGGCCGTCAACATCAGCATGACCTTGCTGAAGCTGGTGTTGGGCCTGCTGAGTGGATCGCTGGCCGTGCTGGCCGACGCCATGCACAGTGCCACCGATGGATTTTCAAGCCTGCTCGGCCTGCTGACCAACGGCTTATCCGATCCCGAACCGGACCGGGACCATCCCTACGGTCACCACAAATACGAGGCGGTCGGAGCCCTGGCGATCGCCGCCTTCATCCTGTTTACAGCTTTTGAAATTCTGCAGACGGCCGTCGACCGGCTGCGGGCAGGGCTGCTGCCCCTGCGGCTTGAGAGCCCGGAATTGCTGCTGCTGCTGCTGGTGCTGGGGTTCAACATTCTGTTGGCCAGCTACGAGCGTGCCGAGGGCAAGCGGCTCGGCAGCCAGCTGCTCAAAGCCGATGCGGCCCACACCAGCAGCGACATCTGGACCACCGCCGTGGTGTTGGTTGGGCTCTCCGGAGCGCTGTGGCTGAATCTCCCCTGGCTGGATGTGGCCCTGGCCATCCCGCTTTGCCTGCTGTTGGTGCGGGTGTGCTGGACCGTGCTGCGCACCAATCTGCCCCTGCTGGTCGATCAGATCGCCATCGCCCCGGAGGCGATTCACCAGGTGGCCATGGATGTGCCCGGGGTGCTCAATTGCCATGACATCGCCAGCCGGGGTGTGCTGGGCCAGCAAGTGTTCATCGACATGCACATGGTGGTGGATGCAAACGACCTGCCCACCGCCCATCGGATCACCGAGTTGGTGGAGGAGCACCTGGAGCAGAGGTTTGGCCGGGTGCGCTGCACGATCCACCTCGAACCGCGGGAATATGCGAGCGCCGCGATCACCTTCAAGGGGACCCATGGCTGAGCTGCTCGACGGCCTGACAGCCAAACAGCGCCACCAGATTGGGGCCTGGGCGACGGAGCTGCAGGAGGCGCCGAGTTGGCATGGCGACCTGCCGGTGGCCGTGCTGGAGCGCTGCTGGCTGCGGCTGCGGCGGGTGCCGGTGGCCCACCTGGCGACGCTGTTGCCGCCGGATGCCAGCGCCGACGCCCCCGAGCTGGTGCGTTACCGGGCCTGGATCGCCGCCGGCCAGCCGGCCTGGTCAGCCCAGTTGCGCTGCTGGCAGGAATTCGGCCAACCCGCCTGCCACCAGGCCCTGCGGCACTTCTGGAGCCAGCAGGAACGGGGCAACCACGGCTGGACCCTCACGGTCTACCTGCGGTGTCTGGCGACCTATCGGGGGCAGTTTGAAGCGGGTGCGGCCCGCGCCCTTCCCCTGATCGTGCTGGCCCGTCCGGGTCAGGGCGAGGGCCATCAGCTGCACTGGCTCACCCCCCTGGGCCGGCCGATGCGGCACACTTGCGCCTGATTGCAATGGCTGCGGCGATGGCCGATGACACCCCACCTAGCCAACCCCGCGCCGACCGTGCGGCGGGGAACCGGGAGCCCGGCGGCTTTCGCATCCGGCTGAGCGACAACGAAATGCGGGCCGCCCGGGCTATTCAAGAAGCCTTCGGCCTGCGTTCCACCGTGGCCGCCCTGGGCTTTGCGATCCGCACCGTCGCCCAACTGCTCGAAGACGGCCAGCTCGATGCGCTGGTTGCCCAGCAACGGGCCGAGGCGGGCAACCGCTCAAGCGACGGGCCGCGGGGAGACTCCCCCCGCGGCGAGCGGCGCTCCGGGCCCAACGATGGCCGCACGAACCGTCAGGAGCGGGCTCCGCGCATCGATCCCTTTGCCCGCCCCAGCAAGCCCGCGGCCCCCGTCGCCGCTCCCCCCGCCGAGCCCCAGGAGCCCGAAGAGCCCAGCCCGGAAGCCACCACCCCCGAACCCACGGAGACCTGAGGCCGATGCCAGAGCTGAGGCCGAAGCCCCGGCCGAGGGTTCTCTCCGGGGTTCAGCCCACCGGCGCCCTGCACCTCGGCAACTGGCTGGGGGCCATCCGCAACTGGGTTGCCCTGCAGGAGAGCCACGACACCTTCTTCTGTGTGGTGGATCTCCATGCCATCACCGTGCCCCATGAGCCGGCCAGGCTGGCCGAGGACACCCTCCGCACCGCCGCCCTCTACCTGGCCTGCGGCATCGACCCGGAGCGCTCCACGGTTTTCGTGCAGAGCCATGTCAGTGCCCACAGCGAGCTGGCCTGGCTGCTGAACTGCGTCACGCCGCTCAACTGGCTGGAGCGGATGATCCAGTTCAAGGAAAAGGCGATCAAGCAAGGCGACCAGGTGTCGGTGGGGCTGCTCGATTACCCGGTGCTGATGGCCGCCGACATCCTGCTCTACGACGCCGATCTGGTGCCGGTGGGGGAAGACCAGAAACAACACCTCGAACTCGCCCGCGACATCGCCCAGCAGCGAATCAATGGCCGCTTTGCCCCGCGGGACCAGGCAGGTGAACCCATCGCTGTGTTGCGGGTGCCCGAACCCCTGATCCTCAAGGAGGGGGCCCGGGTGATGGGCCTCACCGACGGCAGGGCCAAAATGAGCAAAAGTGATCCCAACGAAGGTTCCCGCATCAACCTGCTGGATCCGCCGGAACT
>CBFIGH010000089.1:0-31799 GCA_965662115.1 Cyanobium sp. | reverse complement strand
GCATCGATGCCGTCTGGTGCCACCGCCGTGATGGCCGGGCTGCCATGGCCCTCGGCGGCATAGAGGGGCAGGCCGATCGCCTTCATGCCCGCCTGGGCCGCGGCGCGGTGGCGGCTGTGGCGGGCGAAGATCGCCTCGAGTCCTTCGGCCTGCATCATCTCCAGGGCGGCCTCAAGGGCGAAGTAGAGGTTGATGGCCGGTGTGAACGGGTTGCTGTCGGCCTGGGCCGCTTTGCGGTATTTGGCCAGATCCAGATAAAACTTGGGCAGATCCGAGCGCCCAGCGGCGGCCCAGGCGCGGGCGCTCATGGCCACGAAGGCCAAGCCCGGCGGCATCATGTAGCCCTTCTGGGAGCCGGAGCCGATTACGTCCAGGCCCCAGGCGTCCATCGGCACAGGGCAGGCCCCCAGGCTGGTGACGCAGTCGGCAATCGTGAGGGCGGTGCCGTGGGCACGCACGTGCTGGGCAATGGTTTCCAGGTCGTTGATGACGCCCGTGGAGGTTTCCGAGTGGGTGAGGATCACCGCTTTGATCGCCTTGGCCGTGTCGGCTTCGAGGGCGGCGCGGAAGGCTTCGGGATCGAGCGGCTGGCCCCATTCGGCCTTGATCACCTGCACGTCCAGGCCGTAGGCCTGGGCCAGCTTCACCCAACGCTCCCCAAACTTGCCGTTGTCGCCGCACAGCACCCGCTCGCCCTTGCTGAGCACGTTGATGATCCCGGCCTCCATGGCGGCGGTGCCGCTGCCGGTGATCACCAGCACATCGCTGCTGGTTTGGTGCAACCATTGGAGCTGCTCGGTGGTGCGCTTGACGATCGTCTGGAAATCGGCGCTGCGGTGACCGATCGGGTGACGGCCCATGGCCTGCAGAACGGTTTCCGGCACTGGGGTCGGGCCGGGGATCATCAGGCTGAGTTTGTCCTGCATGGTGAGGGGTAGGGCTGGCGGCAGCGGGCTGGCCAATCAACCACCATAAAAAAGAGTCCAGCCCGTGTCTGTGCCCATGCCGATCGATCCGTCGGCTCCGCCCCAGGGCTACACCGTGCCGGTTTGGCTGGCGGCGGCGGCGCGGGCGGCCCTGCTCAGCCTGCGCGGCGAAGCCTGGCAGCGTCTCCAGCCCCTCTGGCTCGATCCCAGCCCGGCGGGCCCGGAGCAGGCGCAGCAGCCGGCTCTGGTGCCGGTGGAGTCGGCCGCACCCCTGGCCGATGGTTGGGTGCTGGCGATGGTCCGCTGTGATCCGGGGCCTGAGGTGCTCGATCTCACCCGGGGCCTGGTTCTGTGGGTGTTGTTGCGTTGGCGCCAGGGCCCGGGTGAGTGGCTTGCCCTGCGGGCCGGTGAGGGGGTGGGGGTGCTGCAGGCCAGCGGCGAGCCCTGCCTCTCGGCCTACGCCCGCCTGCTGCTGGAGTGCAATCTCCGCCCCCTGGTGCCCGAGGGCCGGGGCCTCGAGCTTGTGGTGGTGATACCCCAGGGGCGGCGGTTGGCCGAGCGCACCAGCAACGCCGCCTTTGGCGTGGTGGACGGACTGGCCCTGATTGGCACCCAGGCCGAGGTGCAGCGCAGTGCGGCCCCCGATCAGCTGGCCCTGGCCCTGGCCGACCTGCGCGGGCGCTGCGGGGCTGAAGGTTTTGGCGGTGCTTTGGTGCTGGTGATCGGAGCGAACGGGCTGGATCTGGCCCAGCAGCTGGGGGTGCCGGTTGACCTGTTGGTTAAGGCTGGCAATTGGATCGGGCCGTTGCTGGTGGCTGCGGCCGAGGCGGGGGTGCAGCGGCTGCTGTTGTTTGGCTACCAGGGCAAATTGATCAAATTGGCGGGCGGTATTTTTCACACCCATCACCATCTGGCCGATGGACGGGCTGAGGTGCTCACGGCGCTGGCAGCCTTGGCAGGCCTGGGCGGGGCTGCGCTGCAGGCCCTGCATGATGCCGCCACGGTGGAGGAGGCCTTTGCGCAGTTGAGTCGGCACGACCCAGCCAGGGCGGAGCGGCTGCGCCAGAGCATCGCGGCGGCGGTGGAGCGGCGCAGCCTCGCCTACCTGGCCCGCTATGGCCAGGAGCGGATGGCGGTGGGGGCGGTGCTCTTTGACCGCTCCCGGCAGATCTGCGCCGCCGGGCCGGTGGGTTTCGAGCAGCTCAGCGCCCTGGGAGTGCAGCCGTAGATCGCCGCCCCTAGGCTGGCCCGAATGCCTCCGGGCCCAGCGCTGTCGATGTCCCAAGCCGCATCCCCCACCTCCGCATCTACCACTGCCCTGTCGCCCCAGACCGCCCTGTCGCCCCAAATCGACGCCACGTCCCAATCGAGCCGCTATCCGGCGGTCGTGATCCTCGATTTCGGCTCCCAGTATTCCGAGCTGATCGCCCGGCGGGTGCGGGAAACCGAGGTGTTCTCCCTGGTGATGGGTTACACCACCAGCGCCGAGGAGCTGCGGGCCCTGGCGCCCAAGGGAATCATCCTCAGCGGTGGGCCCAACTCGGTGTATGAGCCCGGCGCGCCGGTGTGTGATCCGGCCATCTGGGAACTGGGCATCCCGGTGCTGGGGGTTTGCTATGGCATGCAGCTGATGGTGCAGCAGCTGGGCGGCTCGGTGGTGGCCGCCGGTCGGGCCGAATACGGCAAGGCGCCGCTGCATGTGGACGACCCGGTGGATCTGCTCACCAACGTCACCGACGGCTCGACCATGTGGATGAGCCATGGTGATTCGGTGGAGCGCCTGCCGGAGGGCTTTGTGCGGCTGGCCCACACCGACAACACCCCGGAAGCTGCCGTTGCCGATCACCGGCGCCACCTCTATGGCGTCCAGTTTCACCCTGAGGTGGTGCACTCCAGCTGCGGCATGGCCCTGCTGCGCAATTTCGTCCACCACATCTGCGGTTGCGAGGCCGACTGGACCACCGACGCCTTCATTGACGAGGCCGTCGCCGATGTGCGGGCCCAGGTGGGCGACAAGCGGGTGCTGCTGGCGCTCTCAGGCGGCGTGGACTCCTCCACCCTCGCCTTCCTGCTGCACCGGGCGATCGGCGATCAGCTCACCTGCATGTTCATCGACCAGGGCTTCATGCGCAAAGGCGAGCCCGAGTTTCTCACCGACTTTTTCGACCGAAAATTCCACATCAATGTGGAATACATCAACGCCCGGGACCGCTTCATCAGCAAGCTCGAGGGTGTCACCGATCCGGAGCAGAAGCGCAAGCTGATCGGCACCGAATTCATCCGGGTGTTTGAGCAGGAGAGCAAGCGCCTCGGCCCCTTCGACTATCTGGCCCAGGGCACCCTCTATCCCGATGTGATCGAAAGTGCCGGCACCGGCATCGACCCCAAAACCGGTGAGCGGGTGGCGGTGAAGATCAAGAGCCACCACAACGTCGGCGGCCTGCCCAAGGATCTGCAGTTCAAGCTGGTGGAGCCCCTGCGCCGCCTGTTCAAAGACGAGGTGCGCAAGGTGGGCCGCAGCCTGGGCCTGCCCCAGGAGATCGTCGGTCGCCACCCCTTCCCCGGCCCTGGCCTGGCGATTCGCATCCTGGGCGAGGTGACGGGCGAAAAGCTCAACATCCTGCGCGATGCCGACCTGATCGTGCGCGAGGAGGTGAGTGCGGCCGGCCTCTACAACGAGATCTGGCAGGCCTTTGCCGTGCTGCTGCCGGTGCGCAGCGTGGGGGTGATGGGCGACAAGCGCACCTATGCCTTCCCGATCGTGCTGCGCTGTGTGTCCTCGGAAGATGGCATGACGGCCGATTGGTCTCGCCTGCCCTACGACCTGCTGGAAACGATCTCCAATCGCATCGTCAACGAGGTGAAGGGGGTGAATCGGGTGGTGCTCGACATCACCAGCAAACCCCCCGGCACGATCGAGTGGGAGTAGGCCGCCTGGGAGTAGCCCCGGCCGCAGAGCTTCGATACCATCGGCTCCCAGCCTCACCGTCGTGACTGCCGCCTCCGTGCCCTCCAGCTCGACAACCCCTGATCCCGACAGGCAGCGAAAGCTCCAGCAGGACAGCATCCAGTTCGGCGGCAAAATCATCTACCTCAACCCCTTCCTCTATTGGCGCCGCTTCGACGCCAATACGGATCGCTGGTTGCGGGAGCCTGGCCAGTTGATGGAGGAGCAGATCCTCTCCAACCGCACCCGCTTCTATCCGGAAGTCAACTGGGATCTGATCGATCAGGCCGAGCGCGATGCCAAGGACGGGGCGGTGGAGATGTTCATCAAGAGCCTGGAACTGATCAGCACGTTCAACCCCGAGCTCACCGCCGGCCAGCTGCTCGAGGTGGAGCGCAAGATGGCGGTCACCAAGAAGCAGTCCTTTGAACGTTGGGTGGCCCGGGCCCTCAAGCGGCGCCTGAATGAGGAGCACAAGGAGCGCCGTCGCTTCGATCGTGAGCGCAGTTGGCGTGCCTGGATGGAGTGGTTGTCCCTTGATGTGACCCGTCAGGCCGTGGTGCCGCTGGCTTCCCTGCTGGTGATTGCCGTGGCCGCTGGTTGGTGGTGGGGCAGTCAGCAAAATTGCCGCCAGGTGATCGTCAATCCGGGCATCCAGAGGCCAGCGCTCTGATCCCCTGTTGGGGGTGGGGCAGGTCAGACTGGTTGTCTTGAGCTGGCACTGCCGCGATGGCCACCGACCCGTTTGATGCCCTGCGGCTCACCCTGATGCAGGACCTGCTGCCCGTTGGCCTGGCGGTGGTCGAGCGTGCGCGCAAAGGTGGGGCCCAGGAGGTGATGGCGGCCTTTGATGGTCGATCCGACGACCCGCTCGGCAGCCTGCGCCAGGAAGGGGAACCGGCGGCCAGTCAGCTGCGCCAGGGACTGGATCGGGTCAGCCCCGGCCTGGGCAATCCCGTCATGAAGGTGGAGGTGCACGACGTGGTGATCGAGGTGGCCGATCCCGCCGATGCCCTGGAGCTGCAGCAGGGCCTGGCCCGCATTGCCGAGCGGCTGGAGCTGCTCGAACAGCGCCTCGAATCCGACTGAGCATGGCTTTGGGTCCTGGGGCTTCGCGCCATTCCGGCCTGGGCCGCCAGCCCGCTTGGCTGCTGGCGGTGGTGTTGCTGTTCAGCGGAGCCATGGTGGCGCGGCTGGCCTGGCTGCAACTGGTGCATGGCGCGGAGAATCGGGCCAGGTCCGATGAGAACCGGATCCGCCTGATGCCCCGCAATCCGATTCGCGGTCGGCTGTTGGACCGTCACGGCCAGGTGCTGGCCAGCAGCCGCCTCACCTACAACCTCTACATCCAGCCCCGGGAGGTCAGCGACGCCCAGTGGCCGGCGCTGCGGGATCGGCTGGCAGCGGTGCTGGGAGTTGGGGCGGCTGAGTTGGAGGCCCGTCGTCGCAGCGGTGCCAATGCGGAGGGATTTCGGATTGAACTGGCCCGGGGGCTCAGGCCTGAGCAGGTGCTGCGCTTCAAGGAGCAGGCCTCCGGCTTGAGCGGCGCCGAGGTGGATGTGGACATCCTGCGCAGCTATCCCCATGGACGGCTGGCGGCCCACGTGCTCGGTTACACCAGCGGCATTACGGAGCAGGAATACGACCAGCTCCAGCCCAAGGGTTACCGAATCCGCGATCGGGTCGGCCGCACCGGCGTGGAGAGGCAATTCGAGGGCCATCTGCGGGGCGAGTGGGGCGGCCAACAGGTGGAAGTCAATGCGGCCGGTCAGGTGCAGCGAATCCTGGGTGAAAAACCCGCCAGGGCCGGCAAGGATCTTCGCCTCACCCTGGATCTGGCGCTCCAGCAGGCGGCCGAGCGGGCCCTCGATGGGGTGCGCAAGGGGGCGATCGTGGCGCTCGACCCCCAGACCGGCGCCATCCGAGCTCTGGCCAGCCGCCCCACCTTTGACCCCAATGTCTTCTCCCCCGCTCCGAGCATGGCGCAGTGGGCCGCTCTCAATACTCCCAATGCCCCCCTGCTCAACCGTGCTTTCCAGGGCTTTCCCCCGGCCAGCACCTTCAAGATCGTCACGACCGTGGCGGGCCTGGAATCGGGCCTCTATACGGCTGGTTCAACGGTGATGACGATGAATTCGTTCTGCTACGCCGGCCTCTGCTACCGCGACCATGGCGCCCACGGAGCGATCGGCTTTCCCTTTGCCCTGGCGGTGAGCAGCAACACCTTCTATTACCAGGTGGGGTTGAAGGTGGGCCCCGATGAGCTGTTCAAGGCAGCGCGGCGCATGGGCTACGGCGAGCTCACCGGCATCGAGTTGAAGGGGGAGGAAACGCCAGGTCTGCTCGGTGACCAGGCGTGGAAAAGGGAGGCCTTGGGTGAGGAATGGACCCCGGTTGACACGATCACCTCCGCGATCGGCCAGGGGGCCCTGCAGGTGACGCCGATTCAGATGGCCAGGCTCTATGCGGCCGTGGCCAACGGCGGCTGGCTGGTGACCCCCCACCTGGTGGAGCGTCCCACCAAGCGGGTTTGGATCGGGCTTAAGCCAGACACCTTAAGGATCGTGCGCGAGGGTCTCCGCCAGGTGGTGACCATTGGCACCGCCAAGCTTCTCAACGATCCCAACCTGCCCGCTGTGGCAGGCAAGACCGGCACCGGTGAGGACCCACCCCGGCCTGACCATGCCTGGTTTGGCGGCTATGCCCCAGCCGGCAAGCCGACCCTGGTGATCATCGCCTTCGGCGAAAATTCCGGCGGCTATGGCGGCACCGTGGCGGCGCCGATGGTTAAGGCGCTGATGAACACCTGGTTTCGCGGCAGCCTGGCCGCGGCCCCCTCCCGCCCCTGACTCAGGCGACCAATTGAAGTTCCGGGTGAGCTAACAGGCGGCGGTAGTAGCCGCGCAGCTGTTCGGTGGCCCCAGCCCAGCCCCAGCGCTCCGCTTCCTGACGGGCGTTCTGGCGCAGCTGGGCCCGCTGGCTGGCATCCCCCAGCAGGCGCGTGACCGCGGCGGCCAGGCTGCCCTCCTGGTTGGGTTCGTAGAGGCAGCCGTTCACCCCATCGCTGACGATGTCGGGGATGCCGCCACGGTTGGCCCCCACCACCGGACAGCCGGCTGCCATCGCTTCGAGCAACACCAGCCCCAGGGTTTCCGTACTCGAGGGGAACAGGAAGGCATCGCCGCTGGCATAGGCGGAGGCCAGTTCCTCTCCAGCCAGGTAGCCCACGAAGTGGGTGGGGGTGCCGGCGAAAATCTTTTCGAGTTGCTGGCGGTAGGGGCCATCGCCCACCAGGGCCAGCCGCGCATCGGGCATGGCGTCGAGCACGGGCCGGATTCGCTCGATCTGCTTTTCGGCCGAGAGGCGGCCGATGTAGAGCAGCAGCTTGTCGGTGTCGCTGTGGCCGTTGAGCAGCCGCGCCCGCATGGCCTGGGAGCGCAGCGAGGGCTGGAACAGCTCGGTGTCGACACCCCGTTGCCACAGGTCGGTGTGCTGGATGCCCTTTTCGCTCAGTTCCTGCACCATCGCCGTGGAGGTGCAGAGGTTGAGGCGGGCCTGGTTGTGGGCGGCCTTGAGCAGCTCCCACAGCAGGGGCTCCAGCATGCCCATGCCGTAATGCTCCAGGTATTTGGGCAGGTGGGTGTGGTAGCTGGCCACCAGGGGATAGGCCTTGGTTTTGGCCAGCCAAATGCCGCCCAGGCCCAGCACCGCAGGGTTGACCACATGCACCAGATCGGGCTGGAAGCGGTCGAGGGCTTCAGCCACCGCCGGCCGTGGCAGGGCCAGCTTGAGTTCGGGATAGAGGGGCAGCGGCATGGCCGGCACCCCCACCACCTGCGCTCCCATGTAGGTGTCCGGCGCGCCTTCGGGGCAGAAGATCAACACCTCATCGCCGGCGGCCACGAGGTGCTGCACCGTTTTGGTGAGCCGCGTGACGATGCCGTCCACCTTGGGCAGGAAGGTCTCGGTGAAAAAGGCGATTTTCAAGGGTTGGAATCCTGCTTCAGGCGATCTGAATCGCCTCGGCCTGGGTGCGGGTCCAGGCGGATTGGCAGGGAATGCGGCTGCGGTCACAGCGGTCGGCCCAGCGGCGGGCCACATCCACCACCTCCACCAGCAGGCCGTCATCGAGGGTGGTGGGATTGAGGCCCAGTTCGATGAAGCAGCGGTTGTCGACGATCAGGTCGTTTTCGACGGCCTCGTTGCGGGGGTTGGGCAGGTGGTTGATCTCGGCACCGGTGAGGCCGGCCACCTTGCGGGCCAGTTCACCCACCTGGTGGCTCTCGGTCATTTGGTTGAAGATCTTCACCCGCTCCCCCCGGGACGGGGGATTTTCCAGGGCCAGCTGGACGCACTTCACCGAGTCGCGGATGTGAATGAAGGCGCGGGTCTGGCCGCCGGTGCCATGCACGGTGAGCGGATAGCCGATCGCCGCCTGCATCAGGAAGCGGTTGAGCACGGTGCCGTAGTCACCGTCGTAGTCGAAGCGGTTGGTGAGCCGGGGGTCCCGTTCGGTGGCCTCGGTGTTGGTGCCCCAGACAATCCCCTGGTGGAGGTCGGTGATGCGCACCCGGTCATTTTTGTTGTAGTAGAGGAACAGCAGCTGGTCGAGCGTCTTGGTCATGTGATAGACGCTGCCGGGGCTGGCCGGGTGGAGGATCTCCTCCTCAAAGCGGCTGCCATCGGGCTGGGGCACCTCCACCTTGAGGTAGCCCTCGGGGATGGTGGCGCCCCGGTGGGAGCCGTAGCCGTAGACGCCCATCGTGCCGAGGTGGACGATGTGAATGTCGAGGCCGCTCTCCACGATCGCGGCCAGCAGGTTGTGGGTGGCGTTGACGTTGTTGTCGACGGTGTAGCGCTTGGTGGCGCTGCTCTTCATCGAGTAGGGGGCGGCCCGCTGTTCGGCGAAGTGGACCACCGCATCGGGACGCTCCTCCAGGAGCAGATCCACCAGCCGCTGGTACTCATGGGCCAGGTCCAGCTGCAGGAAGCGCATCGGCGTGCCCCCCACCTGCTCCCAGGCCCGCAGGCGCTCGCCCATGGTGGCGATCGGGGTGAGTGATTCCACCTCCAGGTCGATGTCGATCTTGCGGCGGCTGAGGTTGTCGACGATCAGCACCTCATGGCCCGCATCGGCCAGGTTCACCGCGCAGGGCCAACCGCAGAAGCCGTCGCCACCCAGAACGAAGACCTTCATCCCAACCCCCATTCCGATCCCATTCGGTGAACCCAACCCCAGCAGGACGGGCGGATGCTTCGCCTCGCAAACTACTACAGGCGTTCGGCCGCGGGCTCAGCCGCCCACCCGGCCCTGGCTGGGAGAGCTGGCCTGGGCGTCGGCCCGGATCGGCAGCCTGCCGGCCTGGAAGGCGCAGCGTCCCGCCTCGGTCGCCAGGGCCATGGCCCGCGCCATGGTTGTCGGATCGCCCGCCAGGGCAATGGCACTGTTGATCAGGAGGGCATCGGCACCCATTTCCATCGCCTGGGCGGCCTCGCTGGGCACGCCGATGCCCGCGTCGACCACCACCGGCACCGACGCGTTCTCGATGATCAGGGCGATGTTGGCGGCGTTGCGGATGCCCTGGCCCGAGCCGATCGGCGATCCCAGCGGCATCACCGTGGCGCAGCCCGCCTCCTCCAGCCGTTTGGCCAGCAGGGGGTCTGCATTGATGTAGGGCAGCACGGTGAAGCCCTCCTTCACCAGTTGCTCGGCCGCCTCCAGGGTGCCGAAGGGGTCGGGCAGCAGGTGTTTGCTGTCGGGGATCACCTCCAGCTTGACAAAGGTGTTGTCCTCCTGGCCTGCCAGCTTGGCCAGCTCCCTGCCGAGCCGCGCCACCCGAATCGCCTCATCGGCGCTGGCGCAGCCGGCCGTGTTGGGCAGCATCCAGATGCGGGTCCAGTCGATGGCCTCCAGCAGCCCCTGATGGCCGGCGGCCTGGCTCTGCACCCGACGCACCGCCACCGTGACGATCTCGCAGCCACTGGCGCCGAGGCTGGCCTGCATCGCTGCCAGGCTGGGATATTTGCCCGTGCCGGTCATCAGCCGGCTGGCGAAATGGCGGCCAGCGATGACGAGCGGATCGCGAGGGGGGGCGGTGGGAACCACGGAGCAGGGCCAGGGCTTGGCAACGGTCCTAGCCTCCCATTACCCGGTTCCCTTCCCTGTGCCCCCCGCCGTCGTTCGGTCCCTTGCCTGGTTTGCCGCTGCCCCATTGGCGCTGATGCCCGTGTTGGTCGCGCCGGCCAGGGCAGCCACTCCCCTGGTGCAACCGGCTTTTGTGCCCTTCACCGCGCCGGCGGCGGCCAGCATGGGCGGCGATTCCCTGGCTGGTTTTGGTGGGGCTGAAACCTTTGATCCCGTCGCCCGGGCCCAGCTGCTTGCCTCCGAGATGCCCCGGATCTGGAGTGGCCAGTACCAACCCTTTGGCCCTGCCCAGGCGGGCACGAACCAGGGCCTCAATGCCGAGTTGCGGTTGGCCAGCGTGACGCCGATCGGCCAGATGATCGACCTGCGCGGTGAGCTCACCCTGGGCGGGGTCACGACCCCCGTGCAGGGCAACCTCAACGCCGAATCGGATCAGCTCGACCTGCTGATGCTCTGCCAGTGTGAGGTGGCTGGCCTGGAGCAGGGTGGCGTCTTCACGGGCCTGGAGGGATTGAAGCTATCGGGCTGGCAGTCGCCGCGTCTCACCAACCCCGGCGGCCGCCTGGAGCTGCGTCCCCAGAGCTCGGCGTCAACGGGTCGCGGCAGCTGAGCCCGAGGGTGGCGATCGCTGGGTTCAGATGGCCGGATCCAATCCGGCTTTGCGGGCCAGCAATTTCAGCCGTTTGCGGGCCGTTTTGTTGCTGGCATCGATGCCAATCACCCGCTCGTAGGTTTCCCGGGCCTCCTCGAGCTTGAGTTGCTTCTCGAGTGCATAGGCCAGGTTGTTGAGGGCGACGGGGTAGGCCGGTTTGGCATCCAGGGCCAGGCGGTAATGGCGGATGGCGCTTTTGTAGTTGTTCTGGGCGGCCAGGGCAAAACCCAGGGCGTTCTGGATCACCGCCTGGGCTTCTGGGGGCTCCTTGGCTGCCTCGGCTTTCTTTAACGCCTGCTTGAGCGATTCGGCGGCCTGGCCATAGAGACGCTTGCGCAGCTGCACCGAGCCCAGTTCGTAGAGGGTGGCGGCATCGGAGGGTCGCTCACCATCTTTGAGTTCCAGTTTGGCGAGGGTGACCTCATCGGCACGCACCCGCCAGATCTGGCGCGCCACCACCACGGCGGCAACGCCAAGAAGCACGATCAGCCCAATGAGGTAGGCCTGCGGAAGGAGGGCGTCCAAGGGGACCTACCAGGGGAATTCAGGTTTGGGCGGCACCCACCACGCTGGCGAAGCTGCCCGGGTCAACCACGGCCAGCTGGGCCAGCATCTTGCGGTTTAGGCGCACATCAGCTTTTTTGAGGCCACCAACCAGACGGCTGTAGCTGAGGCCGTTGAGGCGAGCAGCAGCATTGATCCGGGCAATCCAGAGGCGGCGGAAGTCGCGCTTGCGGCGGCGACGATCCCGGTAGGCATTGCATAGCGCCTTCATCACCCGCTGGTTGGCGGTGCGGAAGAGGGAGCCGTTGCCGCCGCGGAAGCCCCGGGCCAGGCGCAAGATTTTGTTACGGCGTTTGCGGGCAACGTTGCCCCTCTTGACGCGAGCCATGGCGGTGAATCAGGTGTGAATCGGAACTGAAAACAGGCAAGAACTGGGCCGAAGGCGGTTCAGGCGTAGGGGAGCATGGCGCTGACGTTGTCGGCATCCCGCTCGTCGACCACCGCCATCGTGCCCAGGTAGCGCTTGCGTTTCGGGCTCTTGTGATCGAGCAGGTGGCTGCGGAAGGCCCGGCGACGCATGAACTTGCCCGTGCCGGTGGCCTGGAACCGCTTGGCGGCTGCTTTGCGGGTCTTGAGCTTCGGCATGTCTCGCGGCGCGGCGGGCACAAACAAGCAGAGTACGACGTGGCCTCGCCTTCCTCCAACACACCCGCTTGCCGTGATCGTCCGCCTGCCCATTCCCCCGGCCCCACCCGTGCTGCAGGCAGCGCTTTGGGCCAGTTCGCTGTTGTTGGCGGGGGGGTGCAGGGCGGCGGTCCTGCATTGGCCGGTGCCGCCACCGCCACCGGTCGCCGCCACAGCGCCCGTGCTTTGGGTTGCCCTGGCGGCCCATCTCCAGCCGCCGACGCCGCTGGCGCTGCGCAGCGCCAGCGGCAGCCTCAGCCTGGTGACAGCGACGGGCGAGCGGTTTGTCGCACCGGCATTCCAGCTGCGTTGGCGCCAGGTTCCCCTGGCCGAACCCTTGACGGTGAGGCGCCAGGTGTGGGGACCCTTCGCCAGCCATGAAAGTGCCGAGGAGGCGGCCGCCCGCTGGCGCCAGGCCGGGGCGGAGGTGGTGATTGCCCATCCAGCCGAGTGGGAGGTGTGGGCCGCGGCTGAGGCTCCCGTGCCGGCGGGGGTGACGACCCGACGGTTGGAGCAGGTGCAGCGTCAGCGTCTGGCGCTGGAGTTGCGCCGGCCGGATGGTGGCGCCGTGCTGGTTGAGGGGCCGCTGCGGCTGGAAGCACCGGGTGGGCTGCGCTGGCAGGGAGGGGTGTTTGCCGGGCCTTTCCGGCTGCAGAGCGATGCCTACGGCAGCTGGTCGCTGGTGGAGGAGGTGCCCCTGGAGCGCTATTTGCTTGGCGTGGTGCCCCATGAAATTGGTGCCGGCGCCCCCCCGGCAGCCCTGGCGGCCCAGGCGGTGCTGGCCCGCACCTGGGCCCTGCGCAACCAGGGGCGCTTTGCCGTCGATGGCTACCACCTCTGCGCCGACACCCAGTGCCAGGTGTACGCGGATCCGCGCCTGGCGGGGCCGGCGGTGCGCCGGGCGATCGGGGCGAGCCGCCACCAGGTGCTGGCCTGGCAGGGGGCGCCGATCCATGGGGTGTATCACGCCACCAATGGGGGAATTTCGGCTGGTTTTGAGGAGGTTTGGAACGGGGCGGCCCTCCCCTACCTGCGCCCCTGGGTGGACGCCCCAGGGGCGATCCAGGCCAAGGTGGCCCTACCGCTGGAGCCGACCAAGCTGGCGGCGGCCCTGGCTGCCACCGCCGGGGCCTACGGATCCGATCACCCCCGTTTCCGTTGGACCCGCCTGCTGGATGGGGCCGAGATCCAGCGGGCCCTGGCCAAGACGGCCCCCCAGCTCGGCATCCCCACCCAATTAACCGTGCTGGAGCGGGGCCCCAGTGGTCGGGTGCTGGCCCTGGCCATCGAGGCCAGGGGTCCGGCCGGAGCGCCCCAGAGCGTGGTGCTGAAGCGCGACGCCATCCGCCGCAACCTGCGCCAGTTGCCCAGCACCCTGTTTGTGGTGCGTCCGCAAGGGGCCGGTCGGTGGCGATTCGATGGCGGTGGTTTTGGCCACGGCGCCGGGTTGTCCCAGGCGGGGGCCATTGATCTGGCCCGCAGGGGCTGGAGCTTGGCCCAAATCCTCAGCTACTACTACCCGGGCACCAGCCTGGAGCCCCTGATCGCTCTGCCTGGCAGCCGCGGTTCTTCAGCCAGCTCCCCTTAGAGTTGGGCTACTTCTGGGATCGCCATGGCTGCGGGTGGCAGTTCCACCGATCACCGTCGTGGCAAGTCGGGGTTGTTCCTGGTCGCCTGCGGCGGAGCCGGATTGGCACCCCACTGGCTGCCGGAATCCCTGCGCCTGTTTCCAGCCATCACCCTGGCCCTGCTGCTGGGTGGTTACAGCCTCCGCACCCTGCTGTTGCAGGCCTCCCGCCCCAACACTCCCAGCCCCGCCCTAGCCCAGGCCTCCGCGCCGCTGCCGGCGGTGGATGTGGTGGTGGCCGCCCGCGACGAACAGGCCGTGATCGGCAGGCTGGTGGAGAGGATGGCCCAGTTGAGCTATCCGCCGGGCCAGCTGCGGCTTTGGGTGATTGACGACGCCAGCGGCGACCGCACCCCCCAGCTGCTGGCTGAGCTGCAGCAGCGCCACCCCTTTTTGCAGGTGCTGCGCCGGGAGGCGGATGCCGGAGGCGGCAAGTCGGGGGCCCTCAACTTGGTGCTTCAGCAGTTGCAGGGCCGTTGGATGTTCGTGCTCGATGCCGACGCCGATCTTCAGAGCGACACCCTCGAGCGGTTGATCCCCTTCGCCGAGGCCGGCGGCTGGTCGGCCGTGCAGCTGCGCAAGGCCGAGGTCAATGCCAGCGTCAATTGGCTCACCCGGGCCCAGGCCATGGAGATGGCCCTCGATGCGGTGATCCAGCGGGGCCGGTTGGCCGCCGGTGGCATTGTCGAATTGCGGGGCAATGGCCAGCTGCTGCGCCGGGATGCCCTGCTCAGCAGTGGGGGCTTCAATGAGGCGACGGTCACCGACGACCTGGACCTCAGTTTTCGATTGCTGCTCGAGGGCGAGCCGATCGGGCTGCTCTGGGATCCGCCCGTGCAGGAGGAGGCGGTGCTCAGCCTGGCTGCCCTGTGGCGCCAGCGTCAACGCTGGGCCGAAGGGGGCCTGCAGCGCTTTTTTGACTACCTGCCGGGCCTGCTTTCCGACCGCCTCAGTGGGGTGCAGAAGCTCGATTTGGTTTGTTATTTCCTGCTGCAATACGGCCTGCCGGTGGTGGCGATCGCCGACCTCTTGGGTGCGGCGATCACCCGCACCTCGCCGACCATCTGGCCCCTTTCCTTTGTGGCGTTTGTGCTGTCCGGTGGCGCGATCCTGGCCGGCTGCAGCCGGCCCCGGGAGGGCCCCGAGCTGCCGCCGATGAATCCCTGGAACCTGGCCCTGGGCATGGTCTACCTGGGCCATTGGTTTGTGGTGATTCCCTGGACCAGCCTGCGGATGGCCCTCAGGCCCAAAACCCTGGTGTGGGCGAAGACCATGCATCTCGGTGAAGACGAGGAGCCCGCGTTGGATGATCCGGCGACGGCCTGATCGCTCCAGCACCGCTCAGGCGGCTGCGTCGTTGGTGGGAGTGTCTTCGAGGGGGCCATCCAGCTCCACCACCTCGCCGTTGAAGAACTCGGCCAGGCGCCGAGCCTTCTCATCCAGGGGTGCCGGTGGGGGCGGGGGCTTGGTGGCCGACACCGCCATTACCGCTTCAGCTACCGCTTTGGTTTCCGGTTTGGGGGCCGGTGCGGGGGCTTGCGCTGGAGCTGGAGCTGCAACGACGGCGACGACGGGAGCGGCTAGGGGAGCCTTGCTGGGCGGCGGGGCATGCTCGCCACCGCCCTCCAGCACCAGTTGGCGTGGGCTGCCAAGGGCCTTGGTGACGGCCGCCTCCAGCAGGGGAAGGCGGCTCTGCACCATGGCCATCCAGTTGCCCGCCACCTGCACCACGGCACGACGTTGATCCAGCCGCACCAGTTGGGCCTGCTGGGAGAGCAACATGCGGGTGGAAGGCAGCTCCAGCCCGGCCAGGATCTGTTGCCACAACTCGCCCAAGTTGGGGGTGCCGGTGGGGGTGGCAGGGTTTGGCGGTGCGGCGGCCGCCACTGGGGCCGGCGGGGTTGGCAGCGGTGCGGGCGCTGGAGCTGGAGCCGCAGGTGTGGGCGGGGCGACCGAAGTGGGCTGGGCTGCTGGGGCGGCGACCGACGCCGCCTCGGCCAGCAGGCCCAGCAGGAGCACCTCCAGCCAGAGGCGCGGGTTGACGCTGTGGCGCAGCTGCTGCTCGCTGCCCTTGAGCTGGGCCTGCCACTGCAGCAGGCGGGCTTTGCCGGTGGTGCGGGCCAGCTCGGGCAGTTCGCCGCGAAACTGGGGCGAGAGGCTGGTGAGCTCGAGGCGGTCTGGGGCGGCGCCCGCCAGCACCAGATCCCGCAACACGCTCACCAGCCCTTGCAGAACGGCCCCGGGCTCCCGGCCCCGCTCCAGCAATTCCCGGCAGCCTTCCAACAGGCCCAGGGGCTCGGCGCCGGCCAGGGCCCGGGCCAGGGCCAGCAGTTCCTGTTCCGGCACGGCCCCCACCAGCTCCCACACCGCCGTGGCTTCGATCGGAGCCGGCAGCAGGCTGAGTTGGTCCAGCAGGCTCTCGGCGTCGCGCAGGCCCCCCTGGGCCCGCTGGGCCACCACATGCAGGGCCTCGGGGGTGATGCCGATCGACTCCTGTTCGGCGATCCAGCTGAGGTGTTGCTCGAGGGCCTGCAGGGGAATGCGGCGAAAGTCGAAGCGTTGGCAGCGGCTGAGGATCGTCGGCAGCACCCGTTGGGGATCGGTGGTCGCCAGCACGAACACCACCCGGGGCGGCGGTTCCTCCAGGGTTTTGAGCAGGGCGTTGAAGGCGGCGGTGGAGAGCATGTGGCACTCGTCCACCACGTAGACCTTCCAGCGGGCCTGAACCGGCGCGAAGCGGGACCGCTCAATCAGCTCGCGGATGTTGTCGACGCCGGTG
Source organism: Cyanobium sp. (assembly GCA_965662115.1). Taxonomy (GTDB): domain Bacteria; phylum Cyanobacteriota; class Cyanobacteriia; order PCC-6307; family Cyanobiaceae; genus Cyanobium_A. The sequence continues at coordinate 15,535 of CBFIGH010000089.1, read as the reverse complement.
TTGGAGGCCGCATCGATCTCGATCACATCGAGGGCGGCCCCTGCGGCGATGGATGTGCACAGCTCACAGACGCCGCAGGGGTCTGGGGTGGGGCCCTCGCTGCCGATGCAGTTGAGCGAACGGGCCAGGATGCGGGCGCTGGATGTCTTGCCGGTGCCGCGGGGACCGCAGAACAGGTAGGCCGGCGCGATCCGGCCGGTGCGCAGGGCGTTGCCCAAGGTGGCGGCAATCGCCTCCTGCCCCACCAGCTCCTTGAAGCGCTGGGGCCGGTACTTGTGGTGGAGGGGCTGGTAGCTGGACATCGCCGCTTGAGGCTACCGGTCCTCCCCCGGTTCGAGCTGGCGCCTGAGGCGCTCTTCCAGTTCTTCGATCTCCGCCAACTGGTCGGCCAGCTTCTGGGCTGCAAGCCGCAGGCTGGCAAAGCGGTCCTCGCCCCAACGCGCTTCCGCTTTGGCCAACTCCGCCTCGAGCTTGTCCTGCAGGCCACGACGCAGTTGGTCGAGCTGGGCGAGGCTGCGGCGGGCCAGCTGCCTGCCGCTATTGAGCTGAAGGCCCTGGCTCACCAGCAACCGGGCGCCGGTGAGCATGGCGTTGGGGAGCCAGTTTTCCACCTGGGCGCTGCGGTGGCGGCCGGTTTTGCACCAGTGGGCGAAGTGCTCGCAATTGTTGAACAGCAGGTTGTAATTCTGTTCTCCCAACCGGCCCATGGCCCGCCGTAGGGTCACCCCGACCGGGGAGCAGCTGCCCTCCGCGTAGGACACCTCGGTGACGGGCTCGCCCCGGCTGAACTCCGCCAGCGGGCTGCGCAGGATTTCCCGACCCTCCAGGTAGTGGGCCACGCTGCCGTCACCCAGGTCGATGCCGTGGTGGAGGAACAGACCGTGCTGACGGGGCACCTGGAGGTGGTCGGCGGCGGTCATCGGTGGGGCAGCCTGCCTGGGATGGAGGGGGCTGAACTCAGGCGCTGGCCTGCTGTGGGGGCTCCTCGATGGCGCCGGCGCTAAGCGGCACCACCTTGGACTGGCTGCGCTGCTCCACCAGCTGGCGCGTCACGGTGAAGCTGGTGACGTCGCTGCGGGAGGGCAGGTCGTACATCAGATCGAGCATCAACTCTTCGACGATCCCGCGCAGGGCCCGGGCGCCCGTCTTGCGGCGGTTCGCTTCGATGGCGATGGCTTGGACGGCGCCGGGTTCGAACGCGAGCTCGACATTGTCCATGCCCAGCAGGGTCTGGAACTGCTTGATCAGGGCATCGCGGGGTTCGGTGAGGATGGCCTCCAGGGCGATGTTGTCGAGCGGCTCGAGCACCGCGCTCACCGGCAGGCGCCCGATGAATTCAGGGATCAGCCCGTAGCGCACCAGGTCTTCCGGCTCCAGGTGGCGCAGCACCTCGGCGGCGTGGCGATCCTTGTTGACGCGGGGCCGGCTGCTGCCATCGGCGCTGAGGAAGCCGATTGCGTTGCGACCCATGCGCTTCTGCACCAGATCTTCAAGGCCAACAAAAGCGCCGCCGCAGATGAACAGGATCTGGCTGGTGTCGATCTGGATGCAGTCCTGGTGGGGGTGCTTGCGACCACCCTGGGGCGGCACGTTGGCGACGGTGCCCTCGAGCATCTTCAACAAAGCCTGCTGCACCCCTTCTCCGGAGACATCGCGGGTGATCGAGGGGTTTTCACTCTTGCGGGCGATCTTGTCGATCTCGTCGAGGTAGATGATGCCGCGCTGGGCCTGCTCCACATCCAGATCGGCCTTCTGCAGCAGCCGCAGCAGAATGTTTTCCACGTCCTCACCGACGTAGCCGGCTTCGGTGAGGGTGGTGGCATCGGCCACCGCAAAGGGCACCGCCAGCATCTCGGCCAGGGTTTGGGCAAGAAGGGTTTTGCCACAGCCGGTGGGCCCGATCAACAGGATGTTGCTCTTGTGCAGGCGGGTGGCGGTCTGGTCGGTTTCGCCCTTGCCATCGCCCAGCCAGGCCAACCGTTTGTAGTGGTTGTAGACGGCTACGGACAGACTCTTTTTGGCCTCTTCCTGACCCACCACCTGGCTGTCAAGGAAAGCCTTGATCTGCTGGGGCTTGGGCACCTCGGCCAGGGTGGGCGCCGGCTTGGCGATTTTCTTGGCAGCGGGTTTGCTCCGCCCGGTTTCCGGCGCATGGCGGGCGCCGCTGAGCGACTGGCCATCCACCAGTTCCTCATCGAGGATCTCATTGCAGAGATCGATGCATTCGTCGCAGATGTAGACCCCAGGTCCGGCGATCAGCTTGCGGACCTGGTCCTGCGATTTGCCGCAGAACGAGCACTTGAGGTGGGCGTCAAACTTTGGCATGGGCAGAAATGTCCGAGGTCCGAAAATGACCTTGGAACAGGGTTCCTCAGCCAATCTTAAGGGGTTAAATCGGAGTTCTGACCGTGTTGGAGTCGGTCACAACCTGATCGATCAGGCCGTATTCAACCGCCTCAACTGGTGAAAGGAAATAGTCGCGATCCGTGTCTTCTGTGATCTTCTCGAGGGGCTGGCCGGTGTGCTCCGCCATCAGGCCATTGAGGGTGTCCTTGAGGTAGAGGATTTCCTTGGCCTGAATTTCGATGTCCACCGCCTGACCCTGGGCTCCGCCAAGCGGCTGGTGGATCATGATCCGGGCATTGGGAAGGGCCAGCCGTTTGCCCTTGGTGCCCCCCGAGAGCAGGAAAGCGCCCATCGAGGCGGCCAGGCCGTAGCAGATGGTGACCACATCGGGGGCCACCTGCTGCATGGTGTCGTAGATCGCCAGGCCAGCTGTTACCGAGCCCCCAGGGGAATTGACATAGATCTGGATGTCCTTCTGGGGATCTTCCGCCTCGAGGAAGAGCAGCTGGGCCACCAGGGAGTCGGCCACCTGGTCGTCGATGCCGGTGCCCAAAAAGATGATCCGCTCGCGCAGCAGCCGGGAATAGATGTCAAAGGCCCGGTCGCCTTTGCCGGACTGCTCCACCACCGTGGGCAGCACGCCCGGCGAGCCACTGGGGCTCCAGTGGCTGTGGATTGGATGGCGGATGGTGGCCTCGATCACGCACGGGGGGATGCTCCTGCGCTCAATCTATGGGCTCTGCCGCAACAGCTGGGATCAATCGCCCGGCTCGGCAGCCTTGGCTGTTGGCTTGGCCTCGGTTTTGGATTTGGGTGTGGGGGCCTCGGCAGGCGCCTTCTCGCTGATCGTGCTGTTGGCTTCGAGCCAGACGAGCAGCTTGTCGCGCAGCAGGTCTTCGGCAACGGCCAGCCGCAGCCGTTCTGGATCGATGTTGCCCTGCTCGCTGAGGCCTTGGCTGATCTCCTGCAATTTGGCTTCGAGATCCGCGGCCTCGAGCTCGATCTTCTCCGCGGCGGCGAGGGCCTTGAGGGCCAGGCTGCGGCGGAGCCGCTCTTCGGCTTCGGGGCGGGAGGTGTCCATCAGGCTGCGCACCAGGTCGGGGGTGAACAGCTTTTTGACATCCATGCCCTGCTGGGCAATCTGACCGGCGGTTTGCTCGAGCAGGTTGCGGATTTCCTGCTGCACCAAGGTTTCGGGCAGCTCCACCTCGAGCTCCTCCACCAGGGCGGCGAGCAGGGCATCGTGGCGGCTGGCCTTGGCCCGGCGCTCGGCATCATCCTTGAGCCGGGTTTCCAGGTCGGCGCGCAGCTCCGCCAGGGTGGTCTTGTCGCTGGCCTGCTGGGCAAAGGCGTCATCGAGGGCCGGCAGCTCCCGGCACTTGAGATCCTTGAGGCCGACCTCGAAGCTGGCCTGGCGGCCGGCGGCCTCCTCCTGCGGGTAGCTGTCGGGAAATTGGCAGGCGATGGTTTTGGTGTCCCCGATGGCCATGCCGATCACCCCTTCGACGAAGCCCGGGATCATGCGGCCCTCCTCCAGCTCCACCTCCATGGCATCGCCGCTGCCGCCGCTGACCGCCTCGCCACTGTCGACGTAGGTGCCGCTGAAACTGACCACGGCCACATCGCCGCTGGCGGCTGGTCGGCCCTCCACGGGGACCAGGGCGGCCAGTTGTTTGCGGGATTGCTCGATCAGCTCATCGATGCGGGCCGGATCGAAGCTGACCGCCTCGGCTTCGGCTTTGAGGCCTTTGGTGGCCCTGAGGGTGGGGGTGGGCTCGACGTCGAGTTCGAGGGTGATGGTGAGGGCGCTGCCGGGTTCAAAACGCTCCAGCACGGCCTCAAATCCTTCGCTCAGCTCGGGCTGGCCGATGGCCGCCAGCGGCTCCTGCTCCAGGGCGTCCCGGCAGGCGGCATCCACGAGGTCTTCCAGGGCGGTGGCCCGGATGCGCAGGGGGCCGATCTGCTGCAACAGCACGGGCCGGGGCACCTTGCCCTTGCGGAAGCCGGGCAGTTTGATGCTCCGACTGAGTTTCGCCACGGCGGCGTCGTAGCTGGCCTGGCTGCGCGCGGCGGGGATGGCCACCTCCAGGGCCATCCGGCTGCCCGGGCGGGGGCTGGCTTTGACGGACAGGCTGGCAACTGGGGCGGCGGCAGAGCTCATGGAAAGTCGGTGCAGCTGCCAATCCTAGAAAGCGACCGATCCGTGCCCTCGAGGGCTATTGTTCGAGCGGCGCAGAAGAAGGCAATAGTTCCCCATCGCTGAAGAGTCGCTCGCAGGGGCGCTGGTCTGACTTCAGGCCCCCTTTGTGGCAGCTTCACGCCACCAGTCTTTGATCCCGTTCCCGCTCCCTTGACCGCCGCCCAGTCCACCGTTTCTCCCCCCTCCGTCTGCCTGCCCAACCGCCCCCTGCGGGTGGCCGTTCTGGGCGCCACCGGAGCCGTGGGCCAGGAGTTGCTCCAGCTGCTGGATGAGCGCCGTTTTCCGGTGGCCGAGCTGATTCCGCTCGCCTCGCCCCGTTCCGCTGGCCAGAGCTTGAACTGGAACGACCAGTCGCTCACCATCCGAGCCGTGGAAACCTCTGCCTTTGAGGGCGTTGATCTGGTGTTGGCTTCGGCCGGTGGCGCCACCTCGAAGCACTGGGCTCCGCTGGCGGCGGCGGCGGGGGCTGTGGTGATCGATAACTCCAGTGCCTTCCGGATGGATCCGGCGGTGCCGCTGGTGGTGCCGGAGGTGAATCCTGAGGCGGCTTTCCAGCACCGGGGAATCATCGCCAACCCCAACTGCACGACGATTCTGCTCACCCTGGCCCTGGCGCCCCTGAATGCGCGTCGGCCGATCAAGCGGGTGGTGGTCAGCACGTACCAGAGCGCCAGCGGTGCGGGAGCCCGGGCCATGCAGGAGCTGCGCAGCCTCAGTCGCACCGTGCTGGATGGGGGCGAGCCGATCAGTGAGGTGCTGCCCCACTCGCTGGCCTTCAACCTCTTTCTGCACAACTCGCCACTGCAGCCCAACGGCTACTGCGAGGAGGAGCTGAAGATGCTGCACGAAACGCGCAAGATCATGGGCCTGCCCGAGCTGCGGCTCTCGGCCACCTGCGTGCGGGTGCCGGTGCTGCGGGCCCATTCCGAAGCTGTCAACATCGAATTCCACGAGCCCTTTGCGGTGGAGGAGGCCCGGGCCCTGCTAGGCGAGGCCGCCGGCATCGAGTTGCGCGACGATTTCGCCGCCAACCGCTTCCCGATGCCCACCGATGTGACCGGCCGTGATCCGGTGGCGGTGGGACGCATTCGCCAGGACCTCAGTGAGCCCAATGCCCTGGAGCTCTGGCTGTGTGGGGACCAGATACGCAAGGGCGCAGCCCTCAACGCCATTCAGATCGCTGAACTGCTGATCGAAGCTCCGCCTGGGACGGCTGGGGGTGCCGCGTGAGCCAGGTTCTGGCGGCCCCATTCGGGCGTGTGCTCACCGCCATGGTGACCCCCTTCAGCGCCGATGGTTCGGTGGATCTCCCGCTGGCAGCCCGCCTGGCGGAACACCTGGTCAACGCGGGCTCCGATGGGCTGGTGGTGTGTGGCACCACCGGTGAATCCCCAACCCTCAGCTGGGACGAGCAGCACGCCCTGTTGGCCACACTGAAGGGATCCCTGGCTGGCCGCGCCAAGCTGATTGCCGGCAGCGGCAGCAATTGCACCGCCGAAGCGGTGGAGGCCACCCGCGAGGCGGCGGCCCTCGGTGCCGATGGCGCCCTGGTGGTGGTGCCCTATTACAACAAGCCTCCCCAGGAGGGCCTCGAAGCCCATTTCCGCGCCGTGGCCGCCGCCGCTCCCGCTCTGCCGCTGATGCTTTACAACATTCCAGGCCGCACCGGCACCAGCCTGGAGGCTGCCACCGTGGCCCGCTTGTTGGACTGCCCCAATGTGGTGAGTTACAAGGCCGCCAGCGGCAGCACCGATGAGGTGAGTGCACTGCGGGCTCTCTGCGGTGATCGTCTGGCCATCTACAGCGGCGACGATGCCCTCACCCTGCCGATGCTCGCCGTCGGGGCCGTGGGGGTGGTGAGTGTCGCCAGCCACCTGGTGGGCCCCCAGATCAGCGCCCTGATCCAGGCTTTTTTTGAGGGCGATCTGGCCGGGGCCCTCGCCCTGCATGAGCAGTTGCTGCCGCTGTGCAAGGCCCTCTTCTGCACCACCAACCCCATCCCCGTCAAAGCAGCCCTGGAGCTCCGCGGCTGGCCGGTGGGTGCGCCCCGTCTTCCCCTTCTCTCCGCCAACGCTGCCGTGCGACAACGCCTCTCCGAAACCCTGGCCGCCCTGCGTCCTACATGACGCCAAGGCTTGATACCAGATCAGATTCATTTGTTTCCAATTTTGTTTATTTCTAGCTTCGTTTCGTTTTAGTACCTCATCTTTCTTTTCGCATGACGAGTTTCAGCCCTGTCACCCAGCTCAATTCCAGCCAGGCTTCGATCAAGAAACCCGGCCTGCGGGTGATCCCCCTCGGTGGTCTGCACGAGATCGGCAAGAACACGTGCATCTTCGAGTTTGGCGATGACATCATGCTGGTGGATGCCGGTTTGGCCTTCCCCAGCGATGGCATGCATGGTGTCAATGTGGTGATGCCAGACACCAGCTATCTCAAGGAGAATCAGAAACGCATCCGCGGCATGATCGTGACCCATGGTCACGAAGATCACATCGGCGGCATTGCTCACCACCTCAAGAATTTCAGTATTCCCGTTATTCACGGGCCGCGCCTGGCCCTGGCGATGCTCACGGGCAAGATGGAAGAGGCCGGTGTGATGGATCGCACCATCCTGCAAACCGTCGCGCCCCGCGATGTGGTGAAGGTGGGCCAACACTTTTCGGTGGAGTTCATCCGCAACACCCACTCGATGGCCGACAGCTTTTCGCTGGCCATCACCACTCCAGTGGGCACGGTGATCTTCACCGGAGACTTCAAATTTGACCACACCCCAGTCGACGGCGAAACCTTCGACATGGCTCGGCTGGCCCATTACGGCGAACAGGGTGTGCTGTGCCTGTTCAGTGATTCCACCAATGCTGAGGTGCCTGGTTTCTGTCCGCCGGAGCGCTCTGTTTTCCCCTGCCTGGATCGCCACATCTCCCAGGCCGAAGGTCGGGTGATCATCACCACCTTTGCCAGCTCGATTCACCGGGTGGCCATGATTCTGGAGCTGGCCCTCAAGAACGGCCGCAAGGTGGGTTTGCTGGGTCGCTCCATGCTCAACGTGATCGCCAAGGCGCGGGAGTTGGGCTACATGCGTGCCCCTGACGACCTGTTTGTGCCGATCAAGCAGATTCGCGATCTGCCCGACCGCGAAACGCTGCTGTTGATGACCGGCAGCCAGGGTGAGCCGTTGGCGGCCCTGAGCCGGATTTCCCGCGGTGAACATCCCCAGGTTCAGGTGAAGACCACCGACACGATCATCTTTTCAGCCAGTCCGATTCCGGGCAACACCATCTCGGTGGTGAATACCATCGACAGGCTGATGATGCTCGGGGCCAAGGTGGTCTATGGCAAGGGTGAGGGGATTCACGTCTCGGGCCATGGTTTCCAGGAAGACCAGAAGCTGATGCTGGCCCTCACCAAGCCCAAATATTTCGTGCCGGTGCACGGCGAACACCGCATGTTGATGGCCCACAGCAAAACGGCCCAGTCCATGGGTGTGCCCGCCGACAACATCCTGATCATCGACAACGGCGATGTGGTCGAGCTCAGCCCCGATTCCATTCGCACCGGGGATCCGGTCAAGGCCGGCATTGAACTGCTGGATGCCTCGCGCAACGGCATCGTCGATGCCCGGGTGCTCAAGGAGCGCCAGCAGCTCGCTGAAGATGGTGTGATCACCATGCTGGCGGTGATCAGCACCGACGGTGTGATGGCGGCTCCACCCCGCGTCAACATCCGGGGGGTGGTCACCACCGCCGATGCCCGCAAGCTCTCGATGTGGGCCGAGCGGGAAATCGGCTGGGTGCTGGACAACCGCTGGAACCAGCTTTGCCGCAACACCGGTGGTAAGGCCCCGGATGTGGACTGGGTGGGTGTGCAGCGCGAGGTGGAGGTGGGCCTGCAGCGCCGCCTGCGCCGGGAGCTCCAGGTGGAGCCGTTGATCATCTGCTTGGTGCAACCCGCTCCGGCCGGCACGCCGGCCTATAAGGGTCGGGCCGATGCCGAGCCCGACAGCCGTCCGGCGCCCCGGGGCCGGGGTGGCCGCGATGCGGGTGGCCGAGCTGCCGCTCCCCAGCGCCAGCTGGCTGTTGTTGGCGCGTCCGGCTCCGCCCCCGCGTCTGGGACGGCCACTCCGACTGGTACTCCTGCTGGCACCGCGACTGGCACCGCGCCGGCCCCGGTGGCTGCGGCGGCATCTGCCGAGCTCGAGCCCGAACCCGCCGGCCGCACCCGGCGCCGTCGTTCAGCCGCGGCTGGCTGAGGCGCTCCTGGCTCAGCCGATCACAACCCGCAGCAGCCCTTTGGAGAGCTCCGCAATCTCCGCGGGGCTGGGCTGGGAGCTGGGCAGGTTTTGTTGGCTAGGCAGTTGTCTCTGGCTGGTCAGGGGTCTCTGGCTGGGCAGGGGAGTGAGCTCGACGGTTGCGGCCGTTTTCGGATCGGCCTGGGCTAGCGCAATCAGTTCGGGTTCATCAATCACCTCCACCGCGGTGCGTTGCTCCATCCAGGGGGTGGCTGGCTTGGTGGTGTCGGCCAGGTCGATGCATTGGCTGAGGCCCTGTTCAGCGATCTCCCGCAGCGTCGCCTCCTCACTGGCCGCCAGCACCCGGCTGTAAAAGCCTGTGGCCGTGGCGGCATCCTGATAGCCGTAGCAGTAGGTGTGACCCAGCAACAGCTGCAGACGTTGGCGCAGGGGATGGCCCGGCTGGTCGGGTAGTTCGTCCAGCAGGGCCTCGCTCAGGCTGGCCACCTCGTCCCAGCGGCGGTCGTTGTAAAAGCCCTCGATGGCCGCGTAGCGCAGCTGCAGGGTGTCTGGCGAGGCGGTCACGGGGCGGGAGCGGGCTGGAGCCACAGTGTGCGCTGATCCCAGCGCAGCTGCCAACCGGTTGCCAGGTCGATCCGGCCCGGTGGTTGGCCCGCCTGCAGCCGCGCCAGCAGCTGGGCGAGGGCCCGGGCCGCCAGCACCTGGTGGCTGTGCTGCTCGAGCCAGCGGTGCAGCAGTTCGGCCTGGCTGGCTGGCGCCAGTGTCACCAGCGCCTGGCGCTCCAGCGCGACTGCGGCGGCTGGCCCCCGGCTGCTGCTCAGGTTTTGCAGGGCCAGATCCAACACCTCGGAGCGGCACTCCAGTTCGGTGGCCAGCCTCTCAGCCTGGGCGCCGATCCGCTGGGCGGCGCCCGGGTGCAGCGCTTCGAGCACCGGCAACACCTCGGCCCGGATGCGATTGCGGCTGAAGCGGAGGTTGTCGTTGGCCGGGTCGTGCCACACCGGCAGCTCCAGTTGGCGGCAGAGGCGGGCGGTGTCGGCGCGGGAGAAGGTCAGCAAGGGCCGGCTCAATTGGATGGCAGGGTCTGAGCCGGAGCCGTTGCTGCTGGCGGTGAGGGGCCGCTGGCTGCGCAGACTGGCCAGGCCGCGGCGGTGGCTGCCGCGGGCCAGGTGCAGCAGCAAGGTTTCGGCCCGGTCGCTGGCGGTGTGGCCGGTCACCACGTGACTGGCACCGAGGGCGCGGGCCCGGCTCTCCAGCTGGCCGTAGCGCCAGAGGCGGGCACTGGCTTCGCTGGGGCGGCCCACTTCCCTGCAGCGGTCCACCAGCAGGCGGTGGCCCTGCTGGTGGCACCAGGCCCCGAGTTGGTCCGCCTGGTTGGCCGATTCGGCCCGCCAGCCATGGTCGCCGTGCCAGAGCAGCAGCGACCAGTGGTGCAGCCGGCGCAGGTCGAGCAGCAGGGCCAGCAGGGCCATGGAGTCCTGACCGCCGGAGAGCGCCAGCAGCAGCGGTGCCCCAGCCGGAAGCAGGCTCGGGTGGCGCAGCAGGTGTCTGTGCAGCCGCAGGTGGTCGGGGCTCCAGCGCTGGCTGGGCTGAGGGGTCGGCGGGGCTTCGGATGGGAGAATCACCAGACCATTTCAATGCTTGGGCCCATGCCTGCGATGTCGCGCTTCGAACAGCTGCCCGCTTCCCTGCAGGCCGCACTGGCGCAGCGTCGCCTGCTCAAAGTGATCGCCGGGCTGACCAATTTTGATGCCGCCGGGGTGGAGCGGATCAGCCGCGCCGCCGGCCAGGGTGGGGCCGATCTGATCGATGTGGCCTGCGATCCGGAGTTGGTGAAGCTGGCGGCGGCGGTGAGTGGCTTGCCGATCTGCGTCAGCGCGGTGGATCCGGAGCTGTTCCCCGCTGCGGTGGCCGCCGGGGCGGCCCTGGTGGAAATCGGCAACTACGACGCCTTCTATCCCCAGGGGCGCATCTTCGCTGCCGCTGAGGTGCTGGCGCTCACCCGCCGCAGCCGGGAGTTGCTGGCTGAGGTGGTGCTGAGCGTCACCGTGCCCCACGTGCTGCCCCTGGATCAGCAGGAGCAGTTGGCGGTGGATCTGGTGGACGCCGGCGCTGACATCATTCAAACCGAAGGGGGCACCAGCGCCCGGCCCTTCAGTGCCGGCAACCTGGGCCTGATCGAGAAGGCGGCCCCCACCCTGGCCGCTGCCCATGGGATCAGCCGCGCCCTGGTTGCTGCCGGCTGCGACACCCCGGTGCTCTGTGCCTCCGGGCTCTCTGCCGTCACCCTGCCCCTGGCGATTGCCGCCGGTGCCAGCGGCGTGGGCGTCGGCTCGGCCGTGAACCGGCTGGCCGATCCCCTGGCGATGGTGGCGGTGGTGCGCAGCCTGCGGGAAGCCCTCCCCAGCTGCGCTCGGCTCGCTGTTTGACGCCTTAAACTTCTATTCCTAGTGTCATGGGTTCTTTGATCTGGCTTCTGCAGTGGCCGATCCGGGCCGTGGTGCTCCTGATCGTGGCCTGGTTCCCCCTGGGCGTGGAGGTGAGCAGCTTTCCGGTTGCCCTGCTGGCTGCCGTTGTGATCGGCCTGCTCGGCACCCTGCTGATCCTGCCCCTGAAGCTGCTGCTGGGTCCGATCTGGGCGGTCACCAGCCTGGGCGGGTTGATCAGCCCGGTGAGCCTGGTGTTCAACTGGGCGATCACCGTGATCTTGTTTGGCCTGGCGGCCTGGTTGATCCAGGGCTTCCGGCTCAAGAACGGCTTGCTGAGCGCGATCCTGGGCGGGGTGGTGTACACCGTGCTCTCGGCGCTCATCCTGCGGATGCTGGGTTTGGATGTGGACTTCACCCGGGCGGCGGCGTGGAGCGCAGCACCTGCTGTCTGAGTCGCAGCTGGTGAGCCTGGCCCCGAGAATGGGGTGATGGTTCCCTTTGCGCTCCACGCTCCCTACACGCCCAAAGGCGACCAGCCCACGGCTATCGCCGGGCTGGTGCAGGGGGTTGAGGCCGGCGAGCGCTACCAGACCCTGCTGGGAGCCACCGGCACCGGCAAGACGTTCACGATTGCCAATGTGATCGCCCAGACCGGTAGACCGGCCCTGGTGCTGGCCCACAACAAAACCCTGGCGGCCCAGCTCTGCAACGAGTTGCGGGAGTTTTTCCCGAACAATGCCGTTGAGTATTTCATCAGCTACTACGACTACTACCAGCCGGAGGCCTATGTGCCCGTCTCCGACACCTACATCGCCAAAACAGCGTCGATCAACGAAGAGATCGACATGCTGCGCCACTCGGCAACCCGTTCGTTGTTTGAGCGCCGCGATGTGATTGTGGTGGCTTCGATCAGCTGCATTTACGGCCTGGGTATCCCCAGCGAATACCTCAAGGCCGCAGTGCCCTTCAAGGTGGGTGACACCCTCAACCTGCGCAGCTCCCTGAGGGAGCTGGTGAACAACCAGTATTCCCGCAACGACCTGGAGATCTCGCGGGGGCGCTTCCGGGTGCGCGGCGACGTGCTGGAAATCGGCCCGGCCTATGAAGATCGGCTGGTGCGGATTGAATTGTTTGGCGATGAGGTGGAGGCGATCCGCTACGTGGATCCCACCACCGGTGAAATCCTGCAAAGTTTGGATGCCATTCACATCTATCCGGCCAAGCACTTCGTCACGCCCAAGGAGCGGCTGGGGGAGGCCATCCAGGCGATTCGCACCGAGCTGCGCGAGCGGCTCGATGTGCTGAACGGCCAAGGCCGGCTGCTGGAAGCCCAACGCCTGGAGCAGCGCACCACCTACGACCTGGAGATGCTCGAGCAGGTGGGCTATTGCAATGGCGTGGAGAACTACGCCCGCCACCTGGCCTGCCGCGAAGCGGGCACGCCGCCGGAGTGCCTGATCGACTACTTCCCCAAAGACTGGCTGCTGGTTGTCGATGAAAGCCATGTGACCTGCTCCCAGCTGCAGGCCATGTACAACGGCGACCAGTCCCGTAAACAGGTGTTGATCGAGCACGGCTTCCGCCTGCCCTCCGCCGCCGATAATCGACCGCTGAAGGGCTCGGAGTTCTGGGAGAAGGCCCAGCAGACGATCTTTGTCAGTGCCACCCCGGGCAACTGGGAGATGGAGCAGAGCCACGGCCAGGTGGTCGAACAGGTGATCCGGCCGACGGGCGTGCTCGATCCAATCGTGGAGGTGCGTCCGACCGAGGGTCAGGTGGACGACCTGCTGGGTGAGATCCGCACCCGGGCCGACAAGGGCGAGCGGGTGCTGGTGACCACCCTCACCAAGCGCATGGCCGAAGACCTTACCGACTACCTGGCCGAAAACGGTGTGCGGGTGCGCTATCTGCACTCGGAGATCCACTCGCTCGAGCGAATCGAGATCATCCAAGACCTCCGCAATGGTGAATACGACGTGCTAGTGGGCGTCAACCTGCTGCGGGAGGGTTTGGATCTGCCGGAGGTGTCGCTGGTGGCCATCCTCGATGCCGACAAGGAGGGTTTCCTGCGGGCCGAACGCTCCCTGATCCAGACGATCGGCCGGGCTGCCCGCCACATCGAGGGGGTGGCCCTGCTCTACGCCAACAATCTCACCGATTCGATGGCCCGGGCCATCTCCGAAACGGAGCGCCGCCGCACCATTCAGCACACCTACAACCAAAAGCACGGCATCACGCCCACGCCCGCCGGCAAGCGGGCCGGCAATTCGATTTTGGCCTCGCTGGAGGTGTCGCGCCGGCTCAACGATGAGCAGCAGGATCCGGTCACCGCGCCGGCTGAACACAACGATGTGCCCCTGGATGCCCTGCCGGAGCTGATCCAGCAGCTCGAGGAGAAGATGAAAGGGGCCGCAAAAAATCTGGAGTTTGAGGAGGCGGCGAACCTGCGCGACACGATTAAAAAACTGCGCCAGAAGTTGGTGGGGAATCGCTGAGCTCGGTGCCCTCAGCCTGGTGCACTACGCTGCCGCCCAGGCCAAAGCCGGCGTGCACGGCCTGCAGGGCCCGCACGCCATCGGCTTCGGCCACCACACAGCTGGTGCGGATTTCGCTGGTGGCGATCAGCTCGATGTTGATGCCGGCTTCGGCCAGGCAGCGGAACATGCGGGCGGCGGTGCCCGGGGTGCAGGGCATGCCGGCTCCGACGGCGCTGACCCGGGCGATGGCCGGGCCCTGCTCGAAGTGGGTGCCGGGCCACTGGCGCAGCAGGGGCGCCAGGGTGCGCTCGGCCCGGGCCAGGTCATCGCGTTTGAGCACAAAGCTCATGTCGCGGCTCGGGCCGGCATGGCTGCGCTCCGATTGCACGATTGCATCGAGGCTGATGCCGGCATCGGCCAGGCTGCGGCACACGGCCGCGGCGGTGCCGGGTCGATCGGGCAGGCGCTGCACCGTCACCTGGGCCTGGTCGCGGTCGAGGGCGACACCGCGCACGGCGGGATCGCCGATTTGGCAAGCCTGGGCGCTGGACTGCAGCTGTTGACCGGGCAATGGTTGATCGGGCAATTCGAACGCCTCGCGGGCGGCCCGCAGGGCCTTCTCCCCCTGGTGCCCGGCCACCAGGCAGCTCACTTTCACCTCGCTGGTGGCAATCAGCCGCAGGTTGATGCCTGAGCGGGCCAGGGTGTCGAACAGCTTGGCTGCCACTCCTGGTCGGCCCATGATCCCGGCGCCTGAGATGCTCAGCTTGGCCATGCCGGCCTCGGCACTGAGCTGGGCGCCGCCAGCCCCCATGCCAGCCAGCACCTCCCGGCAGACCAGCTGGGCCCGGTCGCTTTCGGCCGCGGCCAAGGTGAAGGCGATGTCGTTGGAGGCGCCCTCGTGGGTGGCCTGCACGATCAGGTCGATGTTGAGGCCGGCCTCTCCGAGGGCCTCAAACAGCTGGGCCGCCACCCCGGGTTGGTCGGGCACATGGGAGAGGGCCAGCACGGCCTGGTTGGCTTCCAGCTCGGCGCTGTCCACCGGTTTGCTGAGTTCCAGCCCCTCGTGGCCGATCGGCCGGCCCACGCCACTGGTGAGTCGGGTGCCGGGGGCCTCGCTCCAGCTGGAGCGCACCACCAGCGGCACCCCGTAGTTGCGGGCGATCTCCACGGCTCGCGGGTGCAGCACGGAGGCCCCGAGGCTGGCCAGCTCGAGCATCTCGTCACAGGTGACGGTGGCCATCAGCTGGGCATCGGCCACCTTGCGGGGGTCGGTGGTGAGCACGCCGGGCACGTCGGTGTAGATCTCGCAGGCGTCGGCCCCCAGCGCTGCCGCCAGGGCCACCGCCGAGGTGTCCGACCCCCCCCTGCCCAGGGTGGTGATCTCGGGGGTGCCGCCGGCGCCGCTGCTGGTGCCCTGGAAGCCTGCCACCACCACCACGTGGCCCTCGGCCAGCAGGCGCTGGAGCCGCTCGGTGCGGATCTCCAGGATGCGGGCGCGGCCGTGGGCAGATTCGGTGACGATGCCCGCCTGGGTGCCGGTCATCGACACGGCCGGCACGCCTTCGGCGTGGAGCGCCATCGCCAGCAGGGCGATCGACACCTGCTCACCGGTAGCCAGCAGCATGTCCAGTTCCCGCTGGGGCGGATGGGCGCTGATCGCCCGGGCCAGGCCCGTGAGCTGGTCGGTGGTGTGTCCCATGGCCGAGACGACGATCACCAGCTCATGGCCCTCCTCGCGGCAGCGGGCGATGCGGCGGGCCACCGCCTGGACCCGCTCCACATCGGCCACCGAGGTGCCGCCAAATTTCTGAACCAGCAGGGCCATGGC
>CBFIGH010000088.1:0-1766 GCA_965662115.1 Cyanobium sp. | reverse complement strand
CGCTGCGGCTCCGGCCATTCCAGTGCAACCACTGCCGGTCAGCGCATCGGTGCAGGAACGCATCGAAGCCGGCGGGTTGTTCAGCGTTACGGCGCTCAACAACCTCCAGGTGGGCCCCTCACCCCAGTGGTTGCAAAGCCGGCTGGAGCGCGCGGGCCTACGGCCCATCAACAACGTGGTGGACATCACCAATCTGGTGATGCTGGAGTTTGGCCAGCCGCTGCATGCGTTTGATGCCGCCAAGTTGGCGGCTCTGAGCGGAGGCCAGGCCGATCCCTCACGCCTCGATCTGCGCAGCGGCCGCAGCGGAGAGCGCTTCAAGGCTCTTGACGCCAGCGAGCACAGCCTCAGTGATGAGGCCTGGGTGGTGAGCTACGCCGACCAGCCTGTGGCCCTGGCCGGGGTGATCGGTGGCGACAACAGTTGCGTGGACGCCTCCACCACCAGCATCTGGCTAGAAGCGGCGATGTTCGCCCCGCAAACGGTGCGCCGTAGCGCCCGCAGCGTGGGTCTGCGCACCGATGCCAGCAGCCGCTTTGAAAAGGGCCTCCCCCGCGAGGTGACCCTCAGCGCCGCAGATCGGGCCGTGCAACTGCTGCAAGACCTCTACGGTGCCCAGGTGGAGGGTCGTTGGGGGCATGAGCGCAACGAAGCACCACGCCCAGCCCTCCAGCTCCGCAGCGACGCCCTGCACAACCTGCTGGGTCCGGTGGTGGATGCCAGTGGTGAGGAAGCCGACCTCCCCGCCGCCGAGATCGAGCAGATCCTCACCGCCCTGGGCTGCCAGCTCAGCGCAGACGACGAGGGCTGGCAGGTGCTCGTGCCTCCCTCCCGCGCCATGGATCTGCAGCGCGAAGTGGATCTGATTGAAGAGGTGGCGCGCCTGGTGGGCTACGACCGCTTTGCCAGTCATCTGCCCGATCCAACCGAACCCGGCGGTCTGAGCGACGCGCAGCAAGCCGAGCGTCGGCTGCGCCGGATGCTCGTGGATGCGGGCCTGCAGGAAACCTGCAGCCTCTCGCTCGGCCCGGCCGAATCAGATCGCCCTGGTGCGGATCCGCAGCGGCGCGTGGCGCTGGCGAACCCTCTGCTTGCCGACTACAGCCACCTGCGCGACAGCCTGGTGGATGAGCTGCTCCAGGCCGCACAACGCAATCTGCAGGCTGGTCGCAGTGGCTTCTGGGCATTCGAGCTGGGCAACGTGTTTGATGCCACGGCCGCTGATGGCGGTCAGCGCCTGCAGCTAGCGGGTGTGATCTGCGGATCGCGCCAGGCTGAACTGTGGAGCAGCAGCGGCAAACCACAGGCGCTGGATTACTTCCAGGCGCGCGGTGTGCTGCAACAGGCCTTGGACAGTCTCAAGTTGCCTGTGGAGGATCGCCGCCTCAGCGATGAGCCGCTGTTGCATCCCGGCCGTGCCGCCCAGCTCGCGGTGGAAGGGCGGCCGGGCGGTTGGTTCGGCCAGGTGCATCCCGAACTGGCTGAGCGCTACGACCTGCCCGCTGCCACCTACCTGTTCCAACTGGAGATGGCGCAACTGCTCAGCGCTGCCACCCGCCGCAACCGCTGGCAGCCGGCCTTCGCCTCCTTCGCCACGGTGCCAGCCTCCGAACGCGATCTGGCGCTGGTGGTTCCTGCGACAACCGCCAGCGGTCAGTTACTGCAAGCGATCCGCAAGGCCGGTAAGCCCCTGCTCGAGCAGGCTGAACTGGTCGACCGCTACGAGGGTGAACAGGTGGCAGCAGGCAGCTGCAGCCAGGCCTTCC
>CBFIGH010000087.1:0-36948 GCA_965662115.1 Cyanobium sp. | reverse complement strand
CATTGCGACCATGGCGTTCAACCTGAACGGCTTCAACTTCAACCAGTCCATCCTGGATGCGCAGGGCAAGGTGGTCCCCACCTGGGCTGACGTGTTGAACCGCGCCAACCTCGGCATGGAAGTGATGCACGAGCGCAACGCTCACAACTTCCCGCTCGACCTGGCTGCTGCCACAGCCACCCCCGTGGCGCTGACCGCCCCCTCTATTGGCTAAGGCCAACAGCCTCGGCTGAGGCTGACGCCTAAACGGAATCCCCCCAAGCCCCCTCGCCAGAGGGGGTTTTTTGTTGGCTGGCGCTGGCGCCCTACTCTTGAGAGGTGTGCCGGTGTGGTTGATGCGAATTGCCGTTTCAGGCTCCCACTCCCTGGGCAAATCAACCGTTGTGAATGACTGGGTCGCTAACCACGGTGGCTACCTCCGAGAGGAGGAGCCATACCGGGCCCTGGCTCTCCATGGCCCCTACGAAATCCTCTTTCGAGACTCCTCCACCCGGCTGCACAACGGCCTGCAGCTGTACTACAGCATTGGCCGCGTTCATCGCTACGTAACAGCTGCGCAGAAAGTTATCTTTGATCGGGCGCCAGTTGACTACCTGGCCTATTCCCAGTACACCGCAGATCAGGGTACAACCGATATCGATGATGGTTTTGTCGAGTCGATGGTGCCTGCCATTCGAGAGTCACTTGAACGTCTCGATATTCTTGCCTTTGTCCCCCAGTCAGAGGCCTGGCCTGTTCGGATGGAAGACGATGGAATTCGCCCTGTCGACCATTCCTATCGTGAGGATGTGGATGCCATTTTTAAGCAGATCTATCGAGACGGCCGCTTCGATGTTCTCCCCCGCCAGAACGGGCCTCTGCTCCTTGAGCTGGTGGGGTCTCGGCAGCAACGACTGCTGCAGATCGCCCAGGCCGTAGAACAGCGCAGCGGATCTTAAGCCGGTGATCGGATTTGAACCGACGACCTACTGATTACGAATCAGTTGCTCTACCCCTGAGCTACACCGGCGCTGCAATGAAATTAGCATTCAGACGACTGACTCTGTGCGTGCCTTCTGATGGGATCCAAGCCTGACTCGATTGATCCCGCCCTACGGGCAAGGCTGATGCAGGAAGTGCGCACTCCCTGGCGGGGCCTGCGTAGGGGCCTTTGGTTGGCGTTGGCGGCCTCGGGTGCGGTGGGGCTGGCCACGATGGCAATGCGAGCGGCCAGCGGGGCTGAGGTGGGCTCAACCGACCTGCTGATCCAGCTCGGGGCCCTCGGCTTGTTTGGCAGCCTCCTCTGGCTGGACCGCAACCGCGTCGGCAGCTGAGGCCTCTGGCTCTGCCAGCAGCAGGGGTTGGAGCAGCAGCAGGGGCAGCCCTAGGCAGAGGCGCTGACCGTCCAGCTCCACGGCTGACAGGGGGGAACAGCTAGCCAGTTTGGCTGGGTTGCGGCCCAACAGCACAATCGCCTGGAGCAGCTGCTGAAATTGCCACAGGATCAGGGCCAGCAGGGGGCAGGCCAGCAGCAGAGCAACAAAGCGTGGGCTGGCCGCAAGCGGAGCGAGGGGTGCGGCCAGGGCGGCGTGCTGATCCAGCCACCAGAACAGCGGCAGCAGGGCCGCCGCCCCAAGCACCATGGCCAGTTGGAGGGGTAGGGGGCTTTGCAGGGCGGCCAGGCGCCGCTGGGCTTCGCTGCGGGCCCGCAGCGGCACGTGCACCAGCAGCAGCGAGCACACATCGGCCGGTCGCTGCCAGAGCAGGATCGCCGGCCCGAGCACGCCGATGGCCCAGGCCAGCAGTCGCTCCAGGCCTGGCAAGGGGCCAGGGTCGGCACCGGCCAGCACGAGCAGCAACCCCAGAAGCTCCAGCGGAATGGCCCCGAGGGCCACGAGCTGGAGCCAGAGCAGGGGCTCGCTGCGGGGGTTCACCGCGCTCAGGTGCTGAGGGTGCGGCGCTGGGTGACCAGCTTGTAGGCCTCGACCCGATCCCCTTCCTGCCAGCCCGTGTAGCGATCGGTGCCGATGCCGCACTCGAAGCCGGTGGCGACCTCCTTGACGTCGTCCTTGTTGCGGCGCAGGGAATCGAGGTCGCCCTCGAACACCTTCTCCTTGCCGCGCCACACCCGCACCTTGCAGTTGCGCTGCAACTTGCCGGTGGTGACATAGCAACCGGCCACCGCGCTGCGACCGATGCTGAACACCGCACGCACCTCGGCTTCGCCGAGGGATTCCTCCACCAGCTCCGGTTCCAGCAAGCCCTCCATGGCCATCTGGATGTCCTCGAGCAGCTTGTAGATCACGTCGTAGTCGCGCACATCGACGCCGGTGGCATCGGCGGCCCGCTTGGCGCCCGGCGCCATCGAGGTGTTGAAGCCGACGATCACCGCGCCCGAGGCCGCCGCCAGGTCGACGTCGGTTTCGGTGATCTCGCCTGGCGCCGAGAGCAGCACCCGCACCTGAACTTCACCCTGGGGCAGTTGTTCGAGCGAGCCAAGGATGGCTTCCACGGAACCCTGCACGTCGGCCTTGAGGATCAGGTTGAGCTCCTTGAGCTCGCCCTCACTGGCCTGGCCCGACATCGAGGCCAGGGAGACCCGGCGGGAGGCCATCTGTTGGGCCAGACGGGTGGCGCGGGCTTGATTGGCCCGATCCCCCACCACCGAGCGGGCGGTCTTCTCGTCGGGATAGACCTCAAACTCGTCGCCGGCGGTGGGCACTTCGCTGAAGCCCAGGGCCTCTACCGCGTAGGAGGGGCCGGCTTCCTTGACCCGTTTGCCGTCGTCATCGACCATGGCGCGCACCTTGCCGAGCACCGGTCCGGCGGCCAGCACGTCACCGGCTCGCAGGGTGCCGTTCTGCACTAGCAGGGTGGCCACTGGGCCCTTGGCCTTGTCGAGGTGGGCCTCAATCACCGTGCCGCGGGCCATCCGATCCGGGTTGGCCTGGAGATCTTCCACCTCCGTCACCAGCAGGATCATCTCGAGCAACTTGTCGACGTTCTCGCCCTTGATGGCGCTCACCGGCACCATCACGGTGTTGCCGCCCCAGTCTTCCGCCACCAGCTCGAGGCCGGACAGCTCCTGCTTGACCCGATCGGGGGAGGCGCCCTCCTTGTCGATCTTGTTGATCGCCACCACGATCGGCACCTTGGCGGCGCGGGCGTGGCTGATCGCCTCGAGGGTCTGGGGCCTGACGCCGTCATCGGCGGCGCCCACCAACCCGGCCACGTCGGTCACCTTGGTGCCGCGGGCCCGCATGGCGGTGAAGGCCTCGTGGCCCGGGGTGTCGAGGAAGGTGATCTTGCGCTGCTCGCCAGCGTGGGGGATCTCCACCTGGTAAGCACCGATGTGCTGGGTGATGCCACCGGCTTCGCCAGCCGCCACCCGGGTTTTGCGGATGGCATCGAGCAGGCTCGTTTTGCCGTGGTCGACGTGACCCATCACGGTCACCACGGGGGGGCGACGGATCAGATGGGCCCGGTCGCTCTCCTCGATCATTTCCACCGTCTTGGCGGCGGCCTCTTCGACGTCGTCTTCGAGCACCGGCACGCCGAATTCCTCGGCCACCGCTTCGATCGTGGAGAGATCGAGGCTCTGGGTGACCGTGGCGATGATCCCCTTGAAGAAGAGGCTCTTGATGATTTCGGAGCTCTCCACCCCGAGTTTCTCGGCCAGCTCCTGCACCGTGAGGTTGCCCTCCGGCACGATCAGCATCTCGGGCCGTATGGCCTTGGCTTCGCGGGAGGTCCGCAATTCCATGGCGCGGCGCCGCTGGCGCTGGCGGGTGGTTTCCTTCTTGCGCTTCCGCATCGCCGCCATCGGTTTGGCGGCGGGGGTGGCGGCGCCGCTGCGGGGCTTGGCGGGCCGGGCCAGGCTGGCCTGCAGGATGAAAGCCTCCTGTTCGCCGGCGTAGCCACCCGTTTCAGAGGTGAGGGCATCATCGTTTTCGCCGATGATGTGCACCTTGGTGCGCTGCTTCTGCGGGGTGCGGCTGCGCAGGGCCTCCAGCTTGGCGCTGTCGTCCCAGTCGGGGCGCCGGGGCCTGCCGGCGGCGCCCGGAGCGGTGGGGGGGCGGAAGCCAGGACGCCTGGGGGCGGCTGGAGCGGCGGGCCTGGCGTTGGGCCGCACCAGATCGGTGCTGCCCGGGCTGGTGGGTGCGCCAGCTTCGGTGCGATCTCCTGGCCGCCGTGGCGGCGGGGCGGTGGGCCGGCCCGAGGGCTTCTGGAGCTGCATCAGCTCGCCCGGTGCCATCGGCTTGCGCATGCCCGCGGGCATGCCGGGCCTGCCCGGTGCCGCGGGGCGGGTGGGTGCACCCGGGCCGGCATTGTCGCGACTGTCGCGACGGATCGGCTTGCCGACGAGCTCCAGGGGCGTCGGGCCGGGGCGCCCTGCCATGCCGGCCTGTCCCGGGCGGGTGGGCGCGGGCACTCCCGATCGCTGCGGTGCGGCGGGCCGTTGGCTCAGGGGAGCCCGGCCTGAGGGCGGCGCAGGCCGGCTGCTGGTGGAGCCAGCGCTGGGCCGCACCGGCAATTCGGGTTTGCGGCTGGGGGCTGGCGTGGCCTGGGTTGGCCGGGCCGGGGCTGGGGCGGCGCTGCTGGGCCGGGCCGGGGCTGGGGCGGCGCTGCTGGGCCGGGCCGGTTTGGAGGTCATCACCACCGGTTTGGCGGCAATCACCACCGGTTTGATCGGTGCGATCGAGGGTTTGGCGGGCGGAGCGGCCGGTTGCCTCGGAGCCGGCGGCTTGCTGGACACGGCAGCTGGCTTGCTAATCAGGGTGGGTGGCTTGGTCACCACGGTGGGCGGGCCCGCCAGGGAGCGTGCCGGGGGCGCCAGGGTGGGTTTTGGGGCCGGAGCCGGTTTGGCGACCGGGGCGGGTTTCGCTGACGGGGCAGGCGCTGACGGGGCAGGTTTGGCGATCGGGGCAGGGGCGACACCCTCGGCTTTTTTGACCGACAGGATGGCCTTGGCAGGGGGCGCAGCCGGGGTGGGTTTCGACGCGCTGCCGTTGCTGCCTGCCTTGATCAGGGAGCGAATGCGGGTCGCTTCGTCATCGCTGATCGAGCTGCTGTGGCTCTTGGCCGGAACCCCCAGCTTCTCGGCGGCATCGAGCACGTCCTTGTTCTCCAGGCCCAGATCCCGGGAAAGCTCATAAATTCTGACTTTGCCGCTGCTGGTCATTCAGGTCTCCATGGGACGGGGCCCTAGGGCCGCCAAGCGGGGCCGAGGGGCACACCAGGCCGCAGATACGCTCCGGCCAATTGTCATCTTGCCTTAAAGGCGAGATCAGCGCCGGGTGTCAGGCGCCGTTCGAGGCTGGCAACGATGGAATCCGCAACCTGACAGCGCAGGGCCCGTTGCAGACGTTTGCGTCGTTTTGCCTCCTCGAGGCACGCCTGATTGGGGCAGAGGTAGGCCGAACGGCCCATGCCCTGATCCAACCCGATTCCCCCCTCAGCCAGCCGGATCACCCGCCAGAGCTGCTGTCGATCCAGCAACTCCCGGCAGGCGACGCAGCGCCGAAGCACCGGTCGGTCAGTCACCGGACCCCTTCCCCGTCGTTGTCGCCAGGTGAGTCGCCAGGTGAGTCGTCGTAGCCCTCTTCGTCTTCGGGCAGGGGATAGAGCTCCCGCAGACGCGCATCTTCCTCGGCCCGGGCGGCCTGCTCGACTTCTAACCGGGCTTCCGCTTCCGCCTGCAGAGCTTCCTCCTCCTGGCGCTGGGCAATCAATTCGGACACCACCGCATCCTCGGCAGCCTGGTCGTATTCGCCGGCATTCTTGATGTCGAGCTTCCAGCCGGTGAGCCGGGCAGCCAGGCGCACGTTCTGACCCTCCCGCCCAATGGCCAGGCTGAGCTGGTCGTGGGGCACCAGCACATGGGCGTGTTGCCCCTCCGGGTCAACCAGGCGCACCATTTCGACCCGGGCTGGGCTGAGCGAGTTGGCGATGTACTGGCCCGGATCGGGCGACCAGCGGATCACGTCAATTTTTTCGCCGCGCAGCTCGTTGACCACCTGCTGGATGCGCGAGCCGCGGGCCCCGATGCAGGCCCCCACCGGATCCACCTCACGCTCCACCGAATCCACGGCCACCTTGGTGCGGGGACCGACCGAGCGGGATGGTGGATTGGCTTCCCGGGCGACGGCCACGATGCGCACCGAGCCCTCCTGGATCTCGGGCACCTCGTTTTCGAACAGGTACACCACCAGGCCTGCATTGGAGCGGCTGACAAACAGCTGGGGGCCGCGGCGGGATACCTCGCTCACCTCCTTGAGGAAGACCTTGAAGGTGGCGTTGGCCCGGTAGTTGTCATTGGGCAGCTGGTCGCGGCGGGGAAGCTCGGCTTCCACCTCGGGCCGGCCCAGGCCACTGCTGACGGCCATGATCACGCTCTGGCGCTCAAAGCGGATCACCCGGGCCGTGAGCACCGGGTCTTCCAGGTCGGCGAATTCTTCCTGGATCATGCGGCGCTGTTGGTCGCGCAGCTTCTGGGCCAGCACCTGCTTGGTGGTGGCGGCTGCCATGCGACCGAAGTCGTCCTTTTCCGGGGTGACATCCAGCACCACCGTGTCGCCGATCTGGGCGTCATCGGTGACCTGCTGCACCTCGGTGAGGGAAATCTGGTGGTCTTCGCTCTCCACCTCCTCCACGATGATCTTCGAGGCCAGCACCCGATAGCCCTCCTCCTCGAGGTCCAGGCCCACATCGAAATTGGAGAAGTAGTCCTCCTCGAAGGGGTCTTCGCTGATCCCCAGGTAGAGGGTGCGGCGGTAGCGCTCGTAGCCCTTGAGCAGGGCTTCCCGCAGGGCGGCTTCCACCACGGCGGGCGGCAGCTTTTTCTCTTCGCTGATGTCCTCGATCAGGTTGTTCAGACCGGGGAGCAGAACCAGGGCCATGGATCAGGGGTGAGAAATGGTCGGGGAGCGGTCAGGTGGGTTGGGCTGGGGTGACCAGGGAAACCCTGATCACTGTGTCCCGGGGGATGCGCTGGGTGCGGCCGCGGATGTTGAGGTGGAGATCCGTTGCGTCGCGCTCCAGCAGGAGCCCTTCGCGCCGCACCTCCAGCCCCTGGCTGTCATGACAGAGCACGACCACCGGAAATCCGCGGAAGCTGCGGAAGTCGCGGTCGTCGTGAAGGTTGTCGCTGACGCCAGGACTGCTGACCTCCAGAACATAGGCATCGCCCAGCCATTCGGCTGTTTCGATCGCCTCGGCGAGTGGGGCACTCAGGGAGGCGCACTCATCGAGGCTGATGTCACGGCCATCGGCCCGCTGCACCAGCACCTGCACCGTCATGGGGATGCGGTGGGTGAACAGGTGCACCCCCTTCAGCTCGAAACCAGCAGCAGCCACGGCCTGTTGGGCCAGGCGCTCCAGATCGGGCAGGAGGGGGTGGGGCAATGCTGCAGGGAGGCTGGGGGCAAGCGGCCCGCCGGCTGTTGCAGTGGTGAAACTGCCGTCAGGCGTCGTGGATTCAGCCTGAAACTGAACCGGAGCCTTCGGGTTTGCCCGCCGGGCAAGCCATCACCCTAGGGGATTGTTGGCGGCGGGGCCGCTGCCGCCCAGGGGGGGGATGTCAATCACCGGCGCCTCGGCGAAGAAGTCGCTGGGCTGCACCGCTCCCAGCTGGCTGGTGTCCTGGTTCAGGCACTGGGCCTTTTGCTCGTCGGTGCGGAGGTACTGGCACACCCGGGCCCAGAGCTTGGCCCGGGTGCCCGGGGCCCCCTGGCTGAAGTGGACCAGGTCTTTGCCGCCGACCATCCCTTGAATCTCCACCTGGCAGAGGCTGCAGCGCTGACGCTTGCCTGGGGGAATTGCTGCCATGGCCGCCTGTGCGATCAGGGGCCAACTTAGGCCGATGCGCCTCCTTCAGCTCAGCGATCCCCACCTCTTGGCCGATCCCCATGGCCGGTTGAAGGGTCGCCAACCCTGGGCCTGCCTGGAGTGGGCCCTCGACCAGGCCTGGCTCCAGGTGCCCGCCACCGATCTGCTGCTGATCAGTGGCGACCTCTGCCAGGACGAGAGTTGGGCGGGGTATGCCCGGCTGCGCGACCGCCTCGCCAGCTGGCCCACCCCCGTGGCATTGCTGCCTGGCAACCACGACGACCCCCAGCTGCTGCGTGCCGCCCTGGGCCGCCATGCCGTCCTGGCCCCGGCTGTACTGGAGATTGCCGGGGTGCGTGTGCTGCTGCTCAATTCGCACCGACATGGGTGCGTCGAGGGCTGGCTGGGTCCCGGCCAGTTGGCCTGGTTGGCTGGGGAATTGGGCCGTGCCCCCGGCTTGCCCCTGGTTGTGGCGGTGCACCATCCACCCGTGGCGATCGGGGATCCGATCTTTGACAGCATCGGCCTGCGGGACGGTGGGGCGCTGATCCAGCTGCTGGCTGGCCAGCCTTTGATCAAGGCCGTGCTGTTTGGCCACATCCACCAGCATTGGTTGGGCGCCTTGCCCGGCCGGCCGGGCGTGCCCCTGCTGGGGTGTCCATCCACGTTCTGCCCCTACGGACCGGTGCAACCGTGCCCCCTGGGGCGTTCCCAGGATCCGGGCGGACGCTGGCTGGAGCTGGATGGCCAGGGGCAACTCCGCCACGGCCTGGTGCGGTGGCAGGCCGTTGCTTCACCGCTCTCCCTAGCCTGAGTGCAGTTTGATTGGGTCCATGCCGGGCTTGGCGATGAAGCGGCTGCTGCTCGTGCTGGTGCCCTTGCTGTGGCTGGGCCTGGGCCCATGGGCCTCTCCTGGGTGGGCGATCGAGCTGCCCGAAACCCTTGCACCGGGCGCCCCCCACAGCTTCGTGGCCGACGCGGCCCGGGCCGTGGCGCCGGCGGTGGTGCGGATTGACACCGAGCGGGAGGTGGCCCGTCAGCCCTTTGATCCAGCCCTGCTGGATCCCTTCCTGCGCGACCTGTTCGGCGATCCCTCCGGCAGCACGCGCGAACGGGGCCAGGGCTCCGGTGTGGTGATCGATGCGGCCAAGGGCCTGGTGCTCACCAATGCCCATGTGGTCGAGCAGGTGGACAGCGTCGAGGTGACCCTGGCTGACGGCAGCCAGGTGGATGGCGACGTGGTGGGGTCCGATTCGGTGACCGATCTGGCCGTGGTCAAGATCCCCACGTCCCGGGACCTGCGCGCTGCGCCCTTGGGCGACTCCGAGGCCCTCGAGGTGGGTGACTGGGCGATTGCGATGGGCAGCCCCTATGGCCTGGAGCGCACCGTGACCCTGGGAATCGTCAGCAGCCTGCACCGCAACATCAACAGCCTGGGCTTCTCGGATAAGCGTCTCGATCTGATCCAGACGGATGCCGCCATCAACCCGGGCAACTCCGGCGGCCCCCTGATCAATGCCGGCGGGGAGGTGATCGGCATTAACACCCTGGTGCGGTCGGGGCCCGGGGCGGGATTGGGCTTTGCGATCCCGATCAACCTGGCCCGGGGGGTGGCCGGCCAGCTCAGCAGCGGCGGGCAGGTGGTTCACCCCTATCTGGGTTTGCAACTGGTGGCGCTCACGGCGCGCCGGGCCCGGGATAACAACCGCGACCCCGAGGCCCTGCTGCAGCTGCCGGAGCGGGATGGGGCCCTGGTGCAGCGGGTGCTGCCCGACAGCCCGGCCGAGAGCGCTGGCCTGCGCCGGGGCGATCTGGTGGTGGGTGTGGCCGACCAGCCCGTGCCCGATCCGGCCAGTTTGCTGGAGCGGGTCGAGCGCAGCACGGTGGGTCAGATCCTGCCGCTCACGGTGGTTCGTGGCCAGCGGGAACTCAACCTCAGCATCAGGCCGGCCGCCCTGCCGAGGGCCAGCTGAGGGCTGCTACGGTCGCGGCCCTCCCGGGCGCGAAGGATGGCCACTCTGCAAGACCAGATGAAGCAGGCGGTGGCGGCGGCCGCCACTGAGCAGATCTGCAGCGGCATGGTGGTGGGGCTGGGCTCCGGCTCCACCGCTGCCCTGATGATTCAGGCCCTCGGCGCCAAACTCAAGCGCGGCGAGCTCACCGACATCGTGGGGGTCACCACGTCCTTTCAGGGGGAGGTGCTGGCTGCTGAGCTGGGCATCCCGCTGCAGAGCCTCAACGCGGTGGATCGCATCGACCTGGCCATCGATGGGGCCGACGAGGTGGATCCGGCCTTTCAGCTGATCAAGGGCGGCGGCGCCTGCCATGTGCAGGAGAAGTTGGTGGCGGTTCGGGCCAAGCGTTTTGTGGTGGTGGTGGATTCCACCAAGCTGGTGGACACCCTGAATCTGGGCTTCCTGCTGCCGGTGGAGGTGCTGCCCGGGGCCTGGCGCCAGGTGCAGGCCCAGCTGGGCGAGATGGGGGGTGCGGCCCAGCTGCGCATGGCCGTCAAGAAGGCCGGCCCGGTGGTGACCGACCAGGGCAACCTGGTGCTGGATGTGACATTCGCCGGTGGCATCAGCGATCCGCTGGGCCTGGAGGCGGCGATCAACAACCTGCCCGGCGTGCTGGAAAACGGTCTGTTTGTGAACCTCACCGACCAGGTGCTGGTGGGTGAAATCGTCGACGGAGTCGCCGGGGTGCGGGATCTGGCCAAGCGCTGAGCCGGGCTCAGTTCAGGCGGCGTCGCACCGATTCGGCATGGCTGTGCAGCCCTTCGCTTTGCGCCAGGGTGATCACGGCTTCAGCGGTGGCCTCTAGGGCCGCCTGGTTGAACTGGATCAAGCTGGTGTGGCGCAGGAAGGTTTCCACGCTCAGGGCCCCGGCAAATCGCGCCGTGCCCGAGGTGGGCAGGGTGTGGTTGGGGCCGGCCAGGTAGTCGCCCACAGCCTCCGGCGTGTGGGGGCCCATGAAGATGGCGCCGGCGTGCTGGATCTGCTCGGCCAGGCTCTGCGGATCGTCCACCAGCAGCTCCAGATGTTCGGGGGCGAAGCAGTCGCTCAGCTCCGCCGCCCGGGGGAGGCTCTCGCACACCACGATCAGCCCCCAGTTGTTGAGGGCAGCGCGGGTGATTTCAGCCCTGGGGTGGCCCGCTAACTGGGCCTCCAGGGCCGCCGGCACCGCCGCCGCCAGCGCCTCGCTGGTGGTGAGCAGGATGGCGGCGGCCAGGGGATCGTGTTCGGCCTGGGCCAGCAGGTCGGCGGCTACCTGGTCGGCCCTGGCCGTGTGGTCGGCGATCACCAGCACCTCGCTGGGGCCGGCCAGGGAATCAATCGCAACCCGCCCATAGACGGCCTTTTTGGCCAGGGTGACGTAGAGGTTGCCTGGACCACTGATCACATCCACGGCCGGGATGGTTTCGGTGCCGTAGGCCAGGGCGCCGATCGCCTGGGCGCCGCCGACCCGGTACACCTCCTCGACCCCGGCCAGGTGGGCCGCAGCCAGCACGGTGGCGTTCGGTTCGCCGCCGGGGCCGGGCGGGGTGACCATCACCAGCCGCCCGACGCCGGCCACCTTGGCGGGCACGGCGTTCATCAGCACGGTGCTCGGGTACGAGGCCCGTCCGCCGGGCACGTAGATCCCCGCCCGCTGCACGGGGCGCCAGCGGCGGCCGAGCCGCTCGCCATGGGGGCCCGTGATGGCCAGGTCGGTTGGGCGCTGCTGGGCGTGAAAGGCCAGGATGCGGCTGTGGGCCAGGCTGAGGGCCTGCTGGAGCGGCGCCGGGGTGGCTTGCCAGGCTGCCGCCAGCCGCTCGGGGGCAATCCGCAGTGGGTCGGGCCGCACCCCATCGAACCGTTCGCTCAGCTCCAGCAGGGCCCGATCGCCCTGCTGCCGCACCTGGTTCAAAATGGCTTCAACCCGGGCGGTCTCCTCGGCCATTGGCCCGCCGCTGGTGCGCCCGGCGATGGCCACCAGCCGTTGGGCGGCCGGGCTGGGCTCGCCAGCCCGGGGATCCCGCAGGGTCTGGATCGACAGGCAGGCAGATGCTCTGACCACGGGCAGCCCCACCTGCGGGAAAAAGCCAGGCTAGGTGGCCGCTCCGAGCTGGGCCTGAAGGTAGGATTCTTGATTGCCGATCCAGCCTCCGTCAGCCTGTGGCCAATAACAAGTCTTCGAAGAAGCGCATTGATGTTGCCGAGCGCAACCGTCTCCGCAACCGCACCTACAAGTCGGCCCTGCGCACCCTGATGAAGCGCTGCTTCACCGCCTGCTCCGCCTACAGCCAGGAACCCGGCGAGGCTGCCAAGGTTGCCGTCCAGGCCAGCATGAATGCGGCCTTCAGCAAGATCGACAAGGCCGTCAAGGTGGGTGTGCTGCACAGCAACACCGGCGCCAACCAAAAATCCCGTCTCAGCACGGCGGTCAAAACGGCGATCGAGCCGGCTGTCGCGGCGACGGCCTGATCCCCGTGTTGGTCGACAGCCACTGCCACATCGTCTTTCGCAACTTTGACGACGATCTGGATGAGGTGGCCCAGCGTTGGCGCGATGCCGGCGTCCAAGCACTCGTGCATGCCTGTGTGGAGCCCGCGGAGATCCCGGCAATCCGGGCCCTGGCGGATCGTTTTCCCGAGCTGCGCTATTCGGTGGGGGTCCATCCCCTCGACACCCAGCACTGGCACCACGACACCGCAGCGGTGCTCCGCCAGGCAGCCAAGGCTGATCAGCGGGTGGTGGCGATCGGGGAGCTCGGTCTCGACCTGTTCCGCGACCACAACCTCGAGCAGCAGCAGGCCATGCTCACCCCCCAGCTTGATCTGGCCGTGGAGCTGGACCTGCCGGTGATCGTCCATTGCCGCGATGCGGCCGAGCCGATGTTGGCCCTGCTGCGCCAGAGAGCCGATCGCGGTGCCTGCCCCCGGGGGGTGATGCACTGCTGGGGTGGCACCCCGTCAGAAATGGAAGCTTTTCTGGAATTGGGCTTCTCGATCAGCTTCAGCGGCACCGTCACCTTCCCAAAGGCGGCGGCCACCCATGCCTGTGCCCAGCAGGTGCCGGCCAACCGCTACTTGGTGGAAACGGATTGCCCGTTCCTGGCCCCGGTGCCCCGCCGCGGCAAGCGCAACGAACCGGCCTTTGTGGCGGCCGTGGCCGAGCAGGTTGCCGCATTGCGTGGGGAAACGCTCACAGAAGTGGCCCTTACCAGCAGTTCCAACGCTGCCGAGCTGTTTGGCCTCACGCTTCACACTGTATGATTTTAAATCGGCCTGTAAGCGGTAGCGCTCCTTGTTGTCGACGCCTGCAGTCTTGAAGAAACCCCGTTGAGCATGCCCACGAGAGCAGCCGTTCCCAACCCAGGGGGCGGCTGTTCTCGTGGGCTGTTGCGGTCCTTCAAGCGAGCAGCGTCCGATCACGGCAGTTCCACCGATCAGTCCTTTCCACCCGTTCCTGCAGGTTCACCGCATGAGCAGCGCGATCCAGGTCGCCAAGACCGTCACTTACCTTCCCGATTTGGTGGAGGTACAGCGGGCGAGTTTCAAATGGTTCCTGGAGAAGGGGCTGATCGAGGAGCTTGAGAGCTTCTCGCCGATCACCGACTACACCGGCAAGCTGGAGCTGCACTTCATTGGCAGTGAATACCGCCTGAAGCGCCCCCGCCACGACGTGGAAGAGGCCAAGCGTCGCGACGCCACCTTCGCCTCCCAGATGTATGTCACCTGCCGCCTGGTCAACAAGGAGACCGGTGAGATCAAGGAGCAGGAGGTGTTCATCGGCGAACTGCCCCTGATGACCGAACGCGGCACGTTCATCATCAATGGCGCCGAGCGGGTGATCGTCAACCAGATCGTGCGTTCGCCCGGCGTCTACTTCAAGGACGAGCAGGACAAGAACGGCCGTAAGACCTTCAACGCCAGCCTGATCCCCAACCGGGGAGCCTGGTTGAAGTTTGAAACCGACAAGAATGACCTGCTGCACGTGCGGGTCGACAAGACCCGCAAGATCAACGCCCACGTGCTGATGCGGGCCATCGGCCTGTCGGACAACGACGTGCTCGACAAGCTGCGGCACCCCGAGTACTACCAGAAGTCGATTGAGGCGGCCAACGACGAGGGCATCTCCTCGGAAGACCAGGCCCTGCTGGAGCTCTACAAGAAGCTGCGGCCCGGTGAGCCTCCCTCGGTGAGCGGCGGTCAAACCCTGCTGCACAGCCGCTTCTTTGATCCGAAGCGCTACGACCTGGGCCGGGTCGGTCGCTACAAGATCAACAAGAAGTTGCGCCTCACCATCCCCGATGCGGTGCGCACCCTCACCCCGGAGGACGTGCTCAGCACGATCGACTACCTGATCAACCTGGAGCTCGATGTGGGCGGCGCCTGCCTCGACGACATCGACCACCTCGGCAATCGCCGCGTGCGCTCCGTCGGTGAGCTGCTGCAGAACCAGGTGCGGGTTGGCCTCAACCGGCTCGAGCGGATCATCAAGGAGCGGATGACCGTCGGCGAAACCGAGAGCCTCACCCCCGCCCAACTGGTCAACCCCAAGCCCCTGGTGGCGGCGATCAAGGAGTTCTTCGGCTCCAGCCAGCTGAGCCAGTTCATGGATCAGACCAACCCGCTGGCGGAGCTCACCCACAAGCGCCGCATCAGCGCCCTCGGCCCGGGCGGTCTGACCCGGGAGCGGGCCGGCTTCGCCGTGCGCGACATCCACCCCTCCCACTACGGCCGCATCTGCCCGATCGAAACCCCGGAGGGTCCAAACGCCGGTCTGATCGGCTCCCTGGCCACCCACGCCCGGGTGAATGAATACGGCTTCATCGAAACGCCGTTCTGGAAGGTGGAGAACGGCATCGTCCACAAGAGTGGCGATCCCATCTATCTCTCCGCTGACCTCGAGGACGAGTGCCGCGTTGCCCCTGGCGATGTGCCCACCAACGCCGAGGGCTACATCACCGCCGATCTGGTGCCGGTGCGCTACCGCCAGGATTTTGAAAAGGTGCCGCCGGAGCAGGTGGATTACGTGCAGCTTTCACCGGTGCAGGTGATCTCGGTGGCCACCTCCCTGATCCCCTTCCTGGAGCACGATGACGCCAACCGGGCCCTGATGGGTTCCAACATGCAGCGCCAGGCCGTGCCCTTGCTGCGTCCTGAGCGTCCCCTGGTGGGCACGGGCCTGGAAACCCAGGTCGCCCGCGACTCCGGCATGGTGCCGATCACCCGGGTGAATGGCACGGTCACGTTTGTGGATGCCACCGCCATCGTCATCCGCGATGACCAGGGCACCGACCATGTGCACCACCTGCAGAAATACCAGCGCTCCAACCAGGACACCTGCCTCAACCAGCGTCCGATCGTTCGCCAGGGTGATCCGGTGATCGCCGGCCAGGTGCTGGCGGATGGCTCGGCCTGCGAGGGCGGCGAGATCGCCCTCGGCCAGAATGTGCTGATCGCCTACATGCCCTGGGAGGGCTACAACTACGAGGATGCCATCCTGCTGAGTGATCGGCTGGTGCACGACGACCTCTACACCTCGGTGCACATCGAGAAGTACGAGATCGAGGCCCGCCAGACCAAGCTGGGTCCGGAGGAAATCACCCGGGAAATCCCTAATGTGGCCGAGGAGAGCCTGGGTCACCTCGATGAGATGGGCATCATCCGGATCGGCGCCTATGTCGAAAGTGGCGACATCCTGGTGGGCAAGGTGACCCCGAAGGGTGAATCCGACCAGCCCCCCGAAGAGAAGCTGCTGCGGGCGATCTTCGGTGAGAAGGCCCGCGACGTGCGCGACAACTCTCTGCGGGTGCCCAGCACCGAGCGCGGTCGCGTCGTCGACGTGCGCATCTACACCCGCGAGCAGGGCGACGAACTGCCGCCGGGCGCCAACATGGTGGTGCGGGTGTACGTGGCCCAGCGCCGCAAGATCCAGGTGGGCGACAAGATGGCCGGCCGCCACGGCAACAAGGGCATCATCAGCCGGATCCTGCCCCAACAGGACATGCCCTACCTGCCCGATGGCACCCCGATCGACATCGTGCTCAACCCCCTGGGGGTGCCGAGCCGGATGAATGTGGGCCAGGTGTTCGAATGCCTGATGGGTTGGGCCGCATCGCACCTCGACTGCCGCGTCAAAGTCGTGCCCTTCGATGAGATGCACGGCGCCGAGAAGAGCAAGCAAACGGTGCAGGCCTACCTCGAGGAGGCGGCCAACCTGCCGGGCAAGGATTGGGTCTATGACCCGGGAAACCCCGGCAAGATCCAGTTGATCGATGGCCGCAGCGGCGAGCCCTTCGATCAGCCGGTCACCGTGGGCTATGCCCACATCCTCAAGCTGGTGCACCTGGTGGATGACAAGATCCACGCTCGCTCCACCGGCCCCTACTCCCTGGTGACCCAGCAGCCCCTGGGCGGCAAGGCCCAGCAGGGCGGCCAGCGCTTGGGTGAGATGGAGGTGTGGGCCCTGGAGGCCTACGGCGCCGCCTACACCCTGCAGGAACTGCTCACCGTCAAATCCGACGACATGCAGGGCCGCAATGAGGCGCTCAATGCCATCGTCAAGGGCAAGCCGATTCCCCGGCCGGGCACGCCCGAATCGTTCAAGGTGCTGATGCGCGAGCTGCAGTCCCTGGGCCTCGATATCGCCGTCTACACCGATGCCGGCGAGGAAGTGGATCTGATGCAGGACGTCAATCCCCGCCGCAGCACCCCCAGCCGCCCCACCTACGAATCCCTCGGCGTCGCCGATTACGACGACGACTGATTGCCTGTTTGCAGACCATCGCTGACTGCCCTTCCCACCTCGATCACCGCGAGCCCCTAGCCGATGTCCAACAGCAACCTCCGCACCGAAAACCACTTCGACTACGTCAAGATCACGCTCGCTTCGCCGGAGCGGATCATGCAGTGGGGGCAGCGCACGCTGCCCAACGGTCAGGTGGTGGGTGAAGTCACCAAGCCCGAAACCATCAACTACCGCACGCTCAAGCCCGAGATGGACGGGCTGTTCTGCGAAAAGATCTTCGGCCCCTCCAAAGACTGGGAATGCCACTGCGGCAAATACAAACGGGTGCGCCACCGTGGCATCGTCTGCGAGCGCTGCGGCGTGGAGGTCACCGAGAGCCGGGTGCGCCGTCACCGCATGGGCTTCATCAAGCTGGCCGCCCCCGTCTCCCACGTCTGGTACCTGAAGGGGATCCCCAGCTACGTGGCGATCCTGCTCGACATGCCCCTGCGGGATGTGGAGCAGATTGTGTACTTCAACTGCTACGTGGTGCTTGATCCGGGCGACCATAAAGATCTCACCTACAAGCAACTGCTCACCGAAGACGAGTGGTTGGAGATCGAAGACCAGATCTATGCCGAAGATTCCGACATCGAGAATGAGCCCGTTGTGGGCATCGGCGCCGAAGCTCTCAAGCAACTGCTCGAGGATCTGGAACTCAACGAAACCGCCGAACAGCTGCGCGAGGAGATTGCCGCCAGCAAGGGCCAGAAGCGGGCCAAGCTGATCAAACGTCTGCGGGTGATTGACAACTTCATCGCCACCAGCGCCCGGCCCGAGTGGATGGTTCTGGATGTGATCCCGGTGATCCCGCCGGATCTGCGGCCGATGGTGCAGCTCGATGGCGGCCGCTTCGCCACCAGCGACCTCAACGACCTCTACCGCCGGGTGATCAACCGCAACAACCGCCTGGCACGGTTGCAGGAAATCCTGGCTCCGGAAATCATCGTTCGCAATGAAAAGCGGATGCTGCAGGAGGCCGTCGATGCCCTGATCGACAACGGCCGTCGTGGTCGCACCGTGGTCGGTGCCAACAACCGGGCCCTCAAGTCACTCAGCGACATCATCGAGGGCAAGCAGGGCCGTTTCCGCCAAAACCTGCTCGGCAAGCGGGTCGACTACTCCGGCCGCTCCGTGATTGTCGTGGGCCCCAAGCTCAAGATGCACCAGTGCGGTCTGCCCAAGGAGATGGCGATCGAGCTGTTCCAGCCGTTCGTGATCCATCGCCTGATCCGCCAAAACATCGTCAACAACATCAAGGCCGCCAAGAAGCTGATTCAGCGCGCCGATGATGAGGTGATGCAGGTGCTGCAGGAGGTGATCGAAGGTCACCCGATCCTGCTCAACCGGGCTCCAACCCTGCACCGCCTGGGCATCCAGGCCTTTGAGCCAAAGCTGGTGGATGGTCGCGCCATCCAGCTGCACCCCTTGGTGTGCCCAGCCTTCAACGCCGACTTTGACGGTGACCAGATGGCCGTGCACGTGCCCCTGGCGATTGAGGCGCAAACCGAAGCCCGCATGCTGATGCTGGCCAGCAACAACATCCTCTCGCCGGCCACCGGCGAACCGATCATCACCCCATCCCAGGACATGGTGCTCGGCGCCTACTACCTCACGGCAGAGGAGCCCGGTGCGGTCAAGCCCGATTTCGGCGACCGGGCCAAAACCTACGCCAGCCTCGATGATGTGATCGATGCTTTTGAAGAAAAGCATCTCGTTCTGCACGACTGGGTGTGGGTGCGCTTCAGCGGCGAGGTCGAAAGTGACGACGAAGACAAACAGCCCCAGAAGGAGGAAACACTTAGCGATGGCACCCGCATCGAGCAGTGGCTCTACCGCCGGGACCGTTTTGATGAGGACGGGGCCCTGATCAGTCGCTACCTGCTCACCACGGTGGGCCGGGTGGTGATCAACCACACGATCATCGATGCCGTGGCTGCGACCTGACGGCCGTGCCGGGATCCCGGGCCTTCGGGATCGACTTTTTTACTTTTTTCAGACGTCTCACAGCGCGCAGCCATGACCGCCACCCCCGCCAAAAAACTCAGCAAGAAAGCCGCCAAGTTGGCCGCCGAGGCTGCCGCCCTGGAACTGGCCGCGGCATTCAGCAAGGCGTCCCTGAGCAAGGAGGCGCCGCCGTTCCGCAACCGCATCATCGACAAGAAAGCCCTGCGCAACCTGGTGGCCTGGGCCTACAAGCACCACGGCACCGCCGCCACGGCCTCGATGGCCGACGAGCTCAAGGATCTGGGCTTCCACTACGCCACCCAGGCCGCTGTTTCGATCTCGGTTGACGACCTGCGCATCCCCGGTGACAAGGCGGCCCTGCTGGCCGAGGCCGAGGAGCAAATCACGGCCACCGAGGAGCGCTACCGCCTTGGTGATATCACGGAGGTGGAGCGTCACACCAAGGTGATCGACACCTGGACCGAAACCAATGAGCGGCTTGTGGCCGCCGTGCGTCGCAATTTCAACGACAACGACCCGCTCAATTCGGTCTGGATGATGGCCAACTCGGGCGCCAGGGGCAACATGTCCCAGGTGCGTCAGCTGGTGGGCATGCGCGGCCTGATGGCCAACCCCCAAGGCGAGATCATCGACTTGCCGATCCGCACCAACTTCCGCGAGGGGCTGACGGTTACCGAATACGTGATCTCCTCCTATGGCGCCCGCAAGGGCCTGGTGGATACCGCGCTGCGCACCGCCGACTCCGGGTATCTCACCCGCCGTCTGGTCGACGTGGCCCAGGACGTGATCGTGCGGGAAGACGACTGCGGCACCACCCGCAGCATCCCTGTCGACGCCGATGAGAAGGGCAAGTTCGGCAGCAAGCTGATTGGCCGCCTGGCGGCCGAGCCGGTGGTCAGCCAGGACGGCGAAACCCTGGTGGAGCGCGACGGTGAAATCGACCCGCCCCTTTCGCTGCTGATTGAAGACGGTGGGGTCAGAACCGTGAAGGTGCGCTCCCCACTCACCTGTGAAGCCTCCCGCTCGGTGTGCCGCAAGTGCTACGGCTGGGCCCTGGCCCACAACCAACTCGTCGACCTGGGCGAAGCCGTCGGCATCGTCGCGGCCCAATCGATCGGTGAGCCCGGCACCCAGCTCACCATGCGCACCTTCCACACCGGCGGGGTGTCCACCGCTGAAACCGGCGTTGTCCGTTCCCTGGTGGATGGCACGATCGAATTCGGCCCCAAGGCCCGGGTGCGCGGCTTCCGCACCCCGCACGGGGTGGAGGCCCAGCTGGCCGAAACCGATTTCTCCCTGACGGTGAAACCCACCGGCAAGGGCAAGCTTCAGAAACTGGATATCGTCAACGGCTCGATCCTGTTTGTCGCCGATGGCGACACCGTGCCTGGGGACACGATCCTGGCCCAGATCGCCGCCGGGGTGGCCGTCAAAAAGAGTGTCGAGAAGGCCACCAAGGATGTGATCTGCGACCTGGCCGGCCAGGTGCGCTACGAGGATGCCATCCAGCCCCGGGAGGTCACCGACCGCCAGGGGAACATCACCCTCAAGGCCCAGCGGCTGGGGCGGATGTGGGTGTTCAGCGGCGACGTGTACAACCTGCCCCCCAACGCCCTGCCGGTGGTGGAGGGCAACAAGGCTGTCACCACCGGAGAGGTGCTGGCTGAGAGCCGGCTGGTGAGTGAATACGGCGGCGCGGTGCGCCTGCGCGAGAGCGCCGGCGACTCCCGCGAAGTGCAGATTGTCACCTCGAGCCTCACCCTCAAGGACTGCAAGTTGGTCGGCGAATCGACCCACTCCGGTGAGATCTGGCACCTGGAGGGCAAGGACAACATTCGCTATCGCCTCAACACGGCTCCGGGCAGCAAGATCGGCAATGGCGAGGTGATTGCCGAGCTGGCCGACGATCGCTTCCGCACCAAAACCGGGGGCATCGTCAAATTCGCTCCGGGCCTGGCGATCAAAAAGGCGCGCAGTGCCAAGAACGGCTTCGAGGTGAGCAAGGGCGGCACCCTGCTTTGGATTCCCCAGGAAACCCACGAGATCAACAAGGACATCTCCCTGTTGATGATCGAGGACGGTCAGTGGATCGAGGCTGGCACGGAGGTGGTGAAGGACATCTTCAGCCAGACCGCCGGCATCGTCACGGTGACCCAGAAGAACGACATTC
The DNA here is from genome assembly GCA_965662115.1 of Cyanobium sp. GTDB lineage: Bacteria > Cyanobacteriota > Cyanobacteriia > PCC-6307 > Cyanobiaceae > Cyanobium_A. Next base: position 16,230 of record CBFIGH010000087.1, on the reverse strand, counting down.
TGCGCGAAATCATCGTGCGCTCCGGCACCCTGCACCTGGTGGCCGACAGCAAGACCCTGGCCAAATTCTCCGAAGGCAAGATGGTCACACCCGGCGAAGAGATCGCCAAGGGTCTGAAGGCCGAGGCGATGGCTTTCGTGGAGGTGGTTGACACACCCGATGGCCAGGCGCTGCTGCTGCGGCCTGTGGAGGAGTACACCATCCCCGATGAGGCCCACCTGCCCGAACTCGGCACGGTCAAACAGAGTGGCGGCCCCAGCCTGGGCCTCAAGGCCACCCAACGCCTCTCCTTCAAGGATGGCGAGCTGATCAAGAGTGTCGACGGCGTCGAGTTGCTGCGCACCCAGCTGATCCTCGAAACCTTTGACACCACCCCCCAGATGACGGTGGATGTGGATGCGGTGGCCGACAAGCGCGCCAAGACGATTGAGCGCCTGCAGCTCACCATCCTCGAAACCCTGCTGGTGCGTCGTGACACCCTTTCCGATGCCAGCCACGGCTCCACCCACACCGATCTCCAGGTGGAGGACGGCGCCACGGTGAAGCGTGGCGATGTGGTGGCGACCACCCAGATCCTCTGCAAGGAAGACGGCGTGCTGCAGCTGCCCGATCTGGTTGACGGTGAGCCGATTCGGCGCCTGATCGTCGAGCGCGACGGTGACACCCGCAGCATTGACCTGGGGGCTGCCAAGCCCGAGGTCAGCGTCGACCAGCGCATCGTCGATGGCGACCTGTTAGGCCAGGGTGTGGAAGCCCCCTGCTGCGGCCAGGTGGAGGCCATCAACGGCAACACGCTCACCATTCGGCTGGGCAGGCCCTACATGGTGTCGCCCGATTCGGTGCTGCACGTGCGGGACGGCGAGCTGGTGCAGCGCGGCGATGCGCTGGCCCTGCTGGTGTTCGAACGTCAGAAGACCGGCGACATCGTCCAGGGTCTGCCGCGGATCGAGGAGTTGCTGGAGGCCCGCCGACCGCGGGAATCCACCATCCTCTGCCGCAAGAGCGGCACCGTGCAGATCAAGCAGGGTGACGACGACGACTCGATCACCGTTTCGATGATCGAACACGACGACGCCATCACCGAGTACCCGATCCTGTTGGGCCGCAACGTGATGGTCAGTGATGGTCAGCAGGTCGCTGCAGGCGAGTCACTCACCGACGGACCGATCAATCCCCACGAGCTGCTGGAGTGCTTCTTCGAAGACCTGCGCAGCCGCAAGCCCACCATGGAGGCTGCCCAGGAGGCGATTTCCAGGCTGCAGTTCCGGATGGTCACCGAGGTGCAGAACGTCTACAAGAGCCAGGGCGTCTCGATCAGCGACAAGCACATCGAGGTGATCGTGCGCCAGATGACCAGCAAGGTGCGGATCGAAGATGCCGGCGACACCACCCTGCTGCCCGGCGAGCTGATCGAGCTGCGTCAGGTGGAACAGGTGAACTCCGCCATGGCGATCACCGGTGGCGCTCCCGCCGAGTTCACGCCGGTGCTGCTGGGCATCACCAAGGCCTCGCTCAACACCGACAGCTTCATCTCGGCGGCCTCCTTCCAGGAGACCACCAGGGTGCTCACCGAAGCGGCGATCGAGGGCAAGAGCGACTGGCTGCGGGGCCTCAAGGAGAACGTGATCATCGGTCGCCTGATCCCGGCGGGCACCGGCTTCAGCGGCTTTGAAGAGGAGCTGCGGGCGGAGGCCGGCCCCCATCCCGACATCCTCGAGGAGGAGAGCATGGGCTATCGCCGGGCCCAGAACCTCCGCCCGGACTACACCGTGGACATGCCGGCTCCGGCTCCCGCCGCGGCCGTGCTCGACGATCCCTCCGATGCCGACCTGGAGGCCACCCGCAGCCGCCATGGCATCGAGGCCAATGCCAGTGGCCTGGCGGCCTTCACCCGTCCATCCCTGGATGATGTGTTGGAGGAGGAGCTGATTGCCGACCCTGGGGCCCTCGAGGGCCTGCAGGAAGAGGGTCTGTTGACGGACGAGTGACACCATGGCGAACCCCGAGCGCACCAGCCTCAACACCCCCGTGCCCCAGCGCCGCTTGCCCCGCTTCGGCTTCCACACCCACAACGAGCTGCTCAATGGCCGCCTGGCCATGCTCGGCTTCATCGCCCTGCTGGCGGTGGAGTGGAAGCTGGGCCATGGCCTATTGATCTGGCCTTGAGCGAGCCGGTTGCCCTGCCGGCGGCCACTCCCCTGTTGGGGATGGGCCTGGCGGCGCTCGAGCAGTGGGCCGTTGGCCATGGCCAGGCCCCCTTCCGGGGCCGGCAGCTGCACGATTGGCTCTACGCCAAGGGCGCCCGCAGCCTCGATCAGGTCAGCGTGCTGCCCAAGGCCTTTCGCGACCACCTGGCCGCCCAGCCCCCGGCGGCTGCCGCCGACTGGATCGGCCGCTCGCGGGAGCTGCGCCGCAGCGTGTCCCGCGATGGCACCACCAAGTTGCTGCTCGGCACCCACGACGGCCTCAGCCTGGAAACCGTCGGCATCCCCGCCGAGGGCCGGCTGACCGTCTGTGTCAGCAGCCAGGTGGGCTGTCCGATGGCCTGCCGCTTCTGTGCCACCGGCAAGGGAGGCCTGCAGCGCTCCCTGGCGGTGCACGAGATCATCGACCAGGTGCTGAGCGTGCGCGAGGCGATGGACCAGCGCCCCAGCCATGTGGTGTTCATGGGCATGGGTGAGCCCCTGCTCAACATCGATGCCGTGCTGGCGGCGATCGACTGTCTGTGCACCGACCTGGGCATGGCCCAGCGCCAGATCACCCTCAGCACCGTCGGCGTGCCGAAAACCCTGCCCACCCTGGCGGAGCGGGCCCTAGAGCGCCTGGGCCGCGCCCAGTTCACCCTGGCGGTGAGCCTGCATGCACCCGATCAGCGGCTGCGCGAAGAGCTGATTCCCACCGCCCACGCCTATCCCCTCGAGGCGTTGCTGGAGGACTGTCGCCGCTACGTGGCGCTCACCGGCCGGCGGGTGAGCTTCGAATATGTGCTGCTGGGCGGCCTCAACGACCAGCTCCGCCATGCCGAGGCCCTGGCGCGGCTGTTGCGGGGCTTCCAGAGCCACGTCAATCTGATCCCCTACAACCCCATCGCCGAAGAGGAGTTCCAGCGGCCCGCCCCCGGGGCCGTGGAGGCCTTCCGCCGCGCCCTGCAGGATCGCCATGTGGCCGTGAGCGTGCGCGCTAGCCGCGGCCTCGATGCCGACGCCGCCTGCGGCCAGCTGCGCCGGCGGCTGGAGGGGAGCCTCGAGCTGGCTTAGGGTCCGCCCATGGCAACGATCGACTGGCTGATTCTAATCAGCTACCTGGTGGCCAGCCTGGTGCTGGGCCTGTGGCTGGCGCGGCGCAACCGCGATCAGGCCGACTATTTCGTGGCTGGGCGCCGGCTCAAGGGCTGGCTGGCCGGCGCATCGATGGCCGCCACCACCTTCTCGGTGGATACGCCCCTCTATGTGGCGGGCCTGGTGGGGGTGCGCGGCCTGGCCGGCAACTGGGAGTGGTGGAGTTTCGGTGTGGCCCACGTGGCCATGGCGGTGGTGTTTGCCCCCCTCTGGCGCCGCAGCGGTGTGCTCACCGATGCCGCCTTCACCGAACTGCGCTACGGAGGAGCCACCGCCGCCTGGCTGCGGGGCATCAAGGCCTTTTTGTTTGCTTTGCCGATCAACTGCATCGGCATCGGCTACGCCTTCCTGGCCATGGCCAAGGTGAGTGAAGCCCTGGGGCTGGCCCCCACGCCTACCGCCCGGCTGCAGCTGCTGGCGATTGTGGGTGTGCTGGTGCTCGTGTACACGGCCGCCGGTGGCCTCTGGGCCGTCGTTGTCACCGACATGCTGCAGTTGGTTTTGGCCCTGGCCGGGGCCCTGGCCGTGGCGGTTTACGCCGTGAACGCGGCTGGGGGCATGGATGCCCTGCTGGCCAGTGTGCGCGAGCTGAACCGGCCGGAGCTGCTCTCCCTGGTGCCGTGGCAGCTGGAGGGCGGCCGCTTCAGTTGGATCGAGGGCGCTGGCATCTCGGTGCCCACCTTCACGGCCTACATCGCCCTGCAGTGGTGGAGTTTTCGCCGCAGCGACGGCGGCGGTGAGTTTATCCAGAGGTTGCTGGCCACCCGCGACGAGCGCCAGGCCCGCATCGCCAGCTGGGTGTTTCTGGGGGTGAACTACCTGCTGCGCAGCTGGCCCTGGATCCTGGTGGCCCTGGCGGCGGTGGTGTTGCTGCCCGAATCCACCGATTGGGAGCAGAGCTATCCGCTGCTGGCGGTGAAGCTGTTGCCGCCGGTGGCCCTGGGCCTGGTGGTGGTGTCGCTGGTGGCGGCCTTCATGAGCACCGTGAGCACGGCGGTGAACTGGGGGGCCAGCTACCTCACCCACGACCTCTACCAGCGCTTCATGCGGCCCGAGGCCAAGGATCGGGAGCTGCTGCTGGTGGGCCAGCTGGCTTCGGTGGTCTTGGTAGCGCTGGGGGTGCTCACGGCGCTGTTGAGCACCAACATCGGCACCGTGTTTCGGCTGGTGATCGCCATCGGCACGGGCCCTGGGGTGGTGCTGGTGCTGCGTTGGTTCTGGTGGCGCATCAACGCTGCCGCCGAGTTGGCGGCGATGCTGGGCGGCTTCCTGGTGGGCTTCTCCACCTCGGTGGTGCCGCTGCTGCGCATCGACGACTACGGCCTGCGGCTGCTGGTGACCACGGCCCTGACGGCCGTGCTCTGGATTGTGGTGATGCTGGCCACCCCGCCGGAGAGTGCCGAGGTGCTGGAGCGCTTCGTGCATCAGGTGAAACCAGCCGGCCCAGGCTGGGCCGGCTGGCGGCGCCGCACCGGCGTTGAGCCCCAGGAAACCCTGCTCGATCTGGTGAGCCAGCTGGTGCTCAGCTGCGCCGTGCTGTTTGGTGCCCTGCTCGGCATCGGTGGCTTCCTGCTCAAGCTGCCGCTCTGGGGCTGGGGCGGGCTTGTGGTGGCGGTGATCGGTGTGACGGGGCTGCAGCAGCGCTCCCGTCTGCAGGCTGGCCTGCGCGGGATGGGCTTCTAGGGGGGGCGCGGCCGGGCGATGATGGGAGCAGGTGCCCGCTCACCCCCTTAAGGCTGTGCAATTTTTCCGCTCGACCCTGCTGCCGGCCGCCATCGTGGTGCTGTTCTCCCTGGCCCTCTTTGCGGTCAGTGCCCGGATCTGGCTGCCCGGTGATATGGCGGCCCCCGCCCCGATCGGCTGAGCCTCTGCCGTGAGCGTTTCCCCGCACTCTGACCAGCCCTCGGGCCCTTTCGACGAAAGCCCCCAGGAGCTCTATCTCGACCCGGAGGTGCTGGCCCAGGAGTTGGCCGAGGAGTGGCTCAGCGATCCCCTCGATGCCTTCGAAACCAGCGATCCAACCGCCAGCGATGTGGCGGCGGAGTGTGATCTGGGGCTGCAGTTTCTGCGGGGCGAAGCGAGTGGCGGCAGCCATGAGCAGCGCCTGCAGGGTCTGCGGATTTTCTGTGAGCACCGCGATCCCCGCGCCCTGCCCCTGCTGCTGCCCCTGCTGGCGGTGAGCTGTCCGATTGTGCGGATGAGTGCCGTCTATGCCCTGGGCCGCAACCCCAGCCCCCTGGCGGTCGAGCCCCTGCTGGCGCTGCTGGCCTCCGATGACAACGGCTATGTGCGCAAGGCCGTCGCCTGGAGCCTCGGCAACTACCCCGAAGCCCCGGTCCTGAACCCCCTGATCCGCTCCCTGCAGGTGGACATTGCCGCCGTGCGCCTCTGGGCGGCCAGTTCCCTGGCTGAAGCCGGCGCCACCGGCCCGGCCAAGGCCGATCCGGCGGCGGCCCAGCTGTTGTTGAGCCTGCGCATCGACAGCGAGCCAGCGGTGCGCAGCAACAGCGCCTGGTCGCTGGGACGCCTCTACAACGACCTGGTGGAGCCCCGTCAGCAGGTGGTGGTGGAGTCGCTGCTGGCGGCCATGCTCCACGATGGCGAATCCGGCGTGCGGGATGAAGCCCGGCTGGCCCTGGAGCAATTGGAGCAACCGGAGGTGCTGGAGCGGCTGCAGACCCTGGTGGATGAGGGCCTGCTCAGCTGAACTGGGCCCACTGCCCCAGCTCTGCCGCTAACATCTCTTAACTCTTACCAGGCAGGGGATGGACGAGCACACCATCCGTTTTCGGATTCGGCCCGATGGCCGGGTGGAAGAGCTGGTGGAAGGGGTGCGGGGCCTGGGCTGTGAGCAGCTCACCGAGCGCATCGAGGCCAAGTTGGGCGCTGTTCAGCAGCGCCAGTCCACCACCGAAGCGTTCCAACCCCAAGATCAGGCCCAGTCACTGGCGAACCCCCTGCCCAACGCCTTGACCCATCCCCTGCCCCCCTCTTAGACCCGCCGCTGCTCCCATCGATGTCGCACTTCAGCACGATCAAAACCGAGCTTCGCGATCGCCAGGCCCTGCTCGCTGCGCTCAGCGACCTGGGCCATACCCCAACCGAGGGGTCCCTGCAGGTGCGCGGCTACCGGGGTCAAACCCTCCAGGCCCAACTGGCGGTGCTCCAGCCCAATGGCGCCGACATCGGTTTCCGTCTGAACCCCGCTACGGGCAGCTATGAGCTGGTGACCGACCTTGACCTCTGGAATCAACCGGTGCCGGTGGAGCGCTTTGTGGCCCAACTCACCCAGCGTTATGCCCTGCGCGCCATTTTGGCGGCCAGCACGGCCGAAGGCTTTGAAGTGCGCGAGCAGACCGACCAGCAGGACGGCAGCATTGAGCTGGTGGTGAGCCGCTGGACCTAGTGGTGAGCTCTTCCGGCACGGTAGATCCGGCCCTGGCTTTCCAGGCGGCCGTTCAGGCGCCAGGCACCCTGCGCACGGGCCTGGAACCCCTGCTGGGCGGTTCCCTGCGCCAGAAGGCCGTCTGGGTTGATGAGGCGGTCTGCATTGGCTGCCGATACTGTGCCCATGTGGCCACCAACACCTTTGTGGTGGAGCCCGATTGGGGGCGCTCCAGGGCGATTCGCCAGGATGGAGACGCCACTGAGTTGATCCAAGAAGCGATCGATACGTGCCCCGTGGATTGCATCCATTGGGTGGCCTATGAGCAGCTTGGCCAGCTGCAGCACCAGCTCGCCAGCCAGGAGATCCTGCCCTTGGGGGTGCCGTCGCCGGCCCGGCTCAAACGCAACCTGCCGCGCCGGCAGCCGGGTTGAGGGGCGCCCCAAGCGGCTGCTTGGCGGGCAGGCCGACCGCCCGCGGATAGGCGGCCGGGCAGGGGGCCAGGGGTTTGACCACCAGGGCGTGGCGCATGCCACGGCCGCTGGGTAGCTCCCGGCTCAGGCAGTGCTCGATGCTGGCCTTCAGGCGCGCCAGGGCCTGGTCGAGGTCGCCTTGGTCAGCAGCTGACCACTGGCCGCGGTACAGCAGGGCACGACCCTGGGGCCGCAACAGGGGCACCAGGTATTCGGCCACCACCGGCGCCCGCGCCACGGCCCGGGCCAGGGCCCAGTCGAACTGGCCCCGGCAGGTCTGGTGTCGACCGGTGCGCTCGATCCGTTCGCAGCGCAGCTGGACCCGCTCCGCCAGGCCCAGGGCCGCCGCCATGGCTCCGACCGCCTCCATTTTTCGACCCACCGAGTCCACCAGGGTGAGCTCGGCCTGGGGGAAGGCGATCGCCACGGCCAGGCCGGGAAAACCGCCGCCGGTGCCGACATCGATCAGCCGCAGTGGGGCCTGGGCCGCCGCCGTGCCCAGCAGGGGCGCCAGGGGCCAGAGGCTGTCGAACACCTGGGCGATCCAGAAGTCGTCGTCCTCCACCAGGCGGGTCAGGTTGTGCTTGCTGTTCCACTGGCGCAGCTGCTCCTGCAGGGCTTCCAGCCGCCGCTCCTGTTCCGCACTGGGCTGCCAGCCCAGCTCCTGCCAGAAGGCATTGCCGGTGAGGGTTCGGGCCATCCAGCCTGGCGGAGAGGTTTGTGCTTCCTAGGATCCCGCAGACCGGATTGTTTCGCCGGTGCGGTGCCCTTGGCCAGCCCTTCTCCTGCTTCCCCAACCAGCCACTACGCCCTGCTCCAGGTGGCTGAAACGGCTTCTCCCCAGGAGTTGCGCCAGGCCTTTCGCGGCCTGAGCAAGCGTTACCACCCCGACACAACCCTGCTGCCGGCGGCGGAAGCTGCGGCCCTGTTTCAGCACGTGCAACAGGCCTATGCGGTGCTCAGCGATCCGGAGCTGCGCCGCCGTTACGACGCCCAGTTGGATCCGGTCGTCGTCCGGCCTGGCCCGGTGGTGGGGCGGGTTTCGGTGCGGCGCGACCTCTCGGGTGGGGAGTGGCTGGCCCTGTTGCTGCTGGGCTTTGCCCTGGTGGTGAGCCTGGTGCTGGGGGTGGGGGTGGCCTGGATGCGAGGTGTCGAGCTGGTGGAGTTGCCGTCCTGGTGGGTCGGGTCTGCGGCTGGGGCTGGTTTGGCGCCATGACAGGGTTGGCTCCATGACCGAACTGCCCAGTCCGCAGACGCCGCTCTATCACCATCCCCTGCCAGCCCTGGAAACCTGGCTGGAGGACCTGGGCGCCAGCCGCCAGCGGGCCAATCCCTGCCTGTGGGATCTGCACCGGCCTGAATGGAGTGCCCAGATCGAGCTGGAGGTGGAGGAGCTCAAGGTGAGCTGGCACCACGACGGCCACGTGTCGGTGCGCCACTTCCCCTATGGCCTCTCCAGGGCCGATGCCGAGGCGGTGATCCTGGCCGGCCCCTAGCCCCTGCCCGTAGCCCGTTCAGCGGCAGAGGTCGCTGCGGCGCTCGTCGGCCGGGGCGATCGGGCCGCAGTTCACCCAGCGCACCAGGGAGGTTTCCACATCGGTGAACAGCACCAGAACGCCGCCGCAAAGCAACACCAGGGCGCCACTCACCAGCCAGTGCTGCCGGGTCATGGTTGGGCGGTCATGGCTGATCGGGCATGCAGAGCTGCTTTGAGGCTAGGGCCCAGGCTTTGGGCCTGCCATTGGGCGGTCAGCGCTGCGGCGCTGAGGGGGTTCAGCGGTGGGAGCTGGGCCAGCACCGGGGCCTGGGCCAGGGCGGCCAGGGTGGCGGGGTTGTCCGGGTGGAGCGGGCCGTTGAGCACCAGGCCGAGCAGGGGCAGGCCGCGGCGCCGCAGGGCCTCGACGGAGAGCAGGGTGTGGTTGAGCGTGCCCAGGCCGCTGCGGGCCACCAGCAGCACGGGCAAGCCCCAGACGGCCAGCTGATCGATCTGCAGCCAGTCCCGCCGTAGGGGCACCAGCAGGCCGCCGGCGGTTTCCACCACCAAGGGCCCGGCCAGGGCCGGCAGGGCCAGCCGGGCCGGATCGATCACGATCCCTTCCCGTTCGGCGGCCCAGTGGGGCGACACCGGCGCCTGCAAGCGGTAGGCCTCCGGCAGCAGCCGTTGGCTGGGGAGCTGCAACAGGGCCTGCAGCCGGCCCGTATCGCCGCCGCCCTCCAGGCCGCTCTGCACCGGCTTCCAGTAGTGGGCGCCGAGGCCCTGCACGACGAGCGCGCTCACCACGGTCTTGCCCACGTCGGTGTCGGTGCCGCAGATCACCAGTTGGTCCTTGGGCGGGGTCATGGCTGGAAATCTGGCTCAAGGCGCTGGCCGAGCAGCAGCAACACCTCCCAGCTGACGCGCCCGGCGGCCGGCCAGTGGCGCAGCAGCCGGCGCAGCTGGCCGGGGGGCTGGCGGCCGCAGCGGCTGGCGCTGGCGCCGAGGGTCTGGAGTTGCTGCAGAAAGCCGAGGCCGCTGCCGTAGCAGCGGCTGAACCGCAGCGTCTGGCAATGCCGCAGCCGCAACCCGCTGCGCGCGGTGGCGGCCTGCAGCGCCGGGGCCTGCGGCAGGTCCCGGGCGCAGCAGGGCACCCCGGCCGCGGTGGCGGCCTGACGCCATTGGGGGAAGCTGCCGCTGGTGGGCACGGCCAGGGCCAGCCAGCCGCCAGGGCGCAGGTGGCCGCACCAGTGCTCCAACTGGCGGGCGGGTTCGTCGAGCCATTGCAGGGCAAAGCTGGAGCTGAGCAGGGCGGCCTGCTGCAGGGATGGGGGCAGTCCGGCGTTGAGGTCCCAGACCAGTTGCTGGTCGGGCCGGGCCAGGGGGTTGCGGGCGAGCAGCTCGGGGCAGAGGTCCAGCTGCAGCAGGGGGGGCAGGCTGGCCTGCTGGCCCAGGGCCTGGCCGACCAGGCCGCTGCCGGCACCCAGGTCGGCCCGGGCGCCCGTGGCGGGGATCGGCAAAGCCGCGCAGAGATGGGCCAGCCGCCAGGCCACCCCCTGCTGCAGGCGGGCCTGGCTGGCATAGGTGGCGGCGCGGCTGCCAAAGCGGTCGCCCACCAGCTTGCTGAAGGGGGCCAGGGTCATGGCAGGCCCTCGAGCCAGGCACACACCATGCCCACCAGGGCCGAACTCAGCAGGCAGTGCCCCACCCCGGCCAGCTCGAGGGTGTCAGCGCCGGGCAGGGCTGCGCGCAGCAGCTGGCGGGCTTCGGGGGCCACGATCTGATCCTCCCTGCCCTCCACGATCAACACCCTGGCCTGACGGGGAAAGCCAGCTGGCAAGCCCGTCGTGGCGGCCAGCAGGTCGAGATCCTCTGCCAGCCGCTGGCGACCCATTTCGCCCAGGGGTCTGGCCGCGACGCCCGGCGGCAGCAGGCTGGCCGGTTGGGGGGCCGCGGCTCTTTCCAGGAAGGCTTGCAGCATGGGGTCGGCCTGCGCAGTGGCCTCGGCGCTGGCCAGTTGGTTGGCCATGGTCGCCAGGGCCGCCCGCAGCCGGCGGCCGCTGCTGCCCTCGGGCAGGAAGCGGCCGAAGCTGGCCAGCAGCACCACCGCATCGGCCCGCTCCAGCACGGCTGGGGGCAACAGGTGGGGGCCGAGCGAATGGGCGATCACCACCCGCCGTGCTTCGCCGGGCTGCCAGGTCACCTCCCGGGGGGCCTGGCCGGCGTAGCCCCGCTCGCCGCACTGGCCCCGCCAGCCGCGGGCGCTCCAGGCGCTCTGGAATGGGCCCCAGCCCTGGGCATCGCCGGCCCAACCGTGCATGGCAATCAGCTGCATGGCCTGTTGTGGTTGGGAGGGCAACCCAGGGCCGACAGCAACCGCTCCAGGCTGCCGCTGGGCAGGTTGTGGCGCAGCACCAGCCGCAGCCGGGCGCTGCCCTCGGGCACGGTGGGCGGCCGGATCGCCACGCCCAGCAAACCGGCCGCTTCCAGGCGGTGCTGCAGCTCCAGGGCCAGGCCGGCATCGCCGACCAGCAGGGGCAGGATCGGCCCAAAGCCGGGGGGGCGCGGCCAGCCGGCGGCCGCCAGGCCATCGCGCCAGCGCCGGGCCCGCTCCAGCAAGGCCGAGCCCTGGGGCGTGCCGGCCCGCTCCAGGGCCTGCATCTGCCGCAGGGCGGCCAGGGCACCGGCGGCCAGGGGTGGGGCCAGGGCGGTGGTGTAGCGGAAGGGCCCGCTGAACTGCAGCAGCCACTCCATCACCAGGGCGTCACCGGCCAGGAAGGCGCCGCCGCTGCCGAAGGCCTTGCCGAAGGTGCCGCTGACCAGTGCGATGTCGGGCTGCCCCCCCTGGCCGTTGAACCCATGGCCCAGGCCCCGCCCGCCCGGGCCGAGCACCCCGAGGGCATGGGCTTCATCGAGTAGCAGGGCGGCGCCATGGCTGTGGCAGAGGGCCGCCAGGGCGCCCACCTCCGGACTGGTGCCCTGCATTGAAAACAGACTTTCGCTCAGCACCAGCCGCCGCTGGCCCGGCCGCGCCGTCTGCAGTTGCCGCTCCAGGTCGGCGAGGTCGTTGTGGCGGAAGCGCTGCAGCCGGGCACCGCTGGCCCGCACCCCGGTGAGCAGGGAGTGGTGGATCAGCCGGTCGGCCAGCACCAGGCTGTGGCGATCGGCCAGGGCTGTCACGGCGGCCAGGTTGGCCTGGAAGCCGCTGGGAAACAGCAGCACCCGCTCGCGGCCGAGCCAGTCGGCCAGGGCCTGCTCCAGGGCACCGTGAGCGGGCCGGCTGCCGCTCACCAGCCGGGAGGCCCCGGCGCCAACCCCCTCCACGGCCGCGGCGGCCTGGGCGGCGGCAATCACGGCGGGATGGCCGCTCAGGCCCAGGTAGTCGTTGCTGGCCAGATCCAGCAGCGGCACGCCAGCCGCGTGCAGGTTGGCGCTGGCTGCGCCGGGTTCAAAGCTGCGCAGCTGGCGGCGGCGCTGCTCGGGCAGGCCCGCCAGCTGGCGCTGCAGCACCTGCTGCCAGGGGGGCGCGGGAGGCGGCTGAGCTCGGGAGGCGCTGGGTTCCACTGAACTCGATCTCAACGCCCCGGCCCCGTCTTGGAAACGTTAAAGCGCGGCGGCTCGAGCGCCTGTTGCAGCCCCTAGGCCCCGTTGATCGGGCAAGCCGCCCATAGGATGGCCTGATGTTCCAGCCCCAACCGCAGCGTGCCTGATCCGGCACCCAACGCGCTGGATCCGGCGGCGATTTTTCCTTTCCCCCTCGACGCCTTCCAGCTGGAGGCGATCGATGCCCTCAACCAGGGCCATTCGGTGGTGGTCAGTGCCCCCACGGGCTCCGGCAAGACCCTGGTGGGCGAATACGCCATTTACCGGGCCCTGGCCCATGGCCAGAAGGTGTTTTACACCACGCCGCTCAAGGCGCTCTCCAACCAGAAACTGCGCGATTTCCGCCAGCAGTTTGGCGCCGAGAAGGTGGGGCTGCTCACCGGCGATATGAGCCTCAACCGCGAGGCCCAGGTGGTGGTGATGACCACCGAGATCTTCCGCAACATGCTCTACGCCGAAGCCGATGCGGGGGATGACCCGTTGGCCGATGTGGAGGCGGTGGTGCTCGATGAGTGCCATTACATGAACGATTCCCAGCGGGGCACCGTCTGGGAGGAATCGATCATTCACTGCCCCTCCACGATTCAGCTGGTGGCGCTCTCGGCCACGGTGGCCAACGCCGGCCAGCTCACCGACTGGATTGATCGGGTGCATGGCCCCACCCGGCTGGTGCACAGCGACCACCGGCCCGTGCCGCTGGATTTCAGCTTCTGCAGCGCCAAGGGTCTCCATCCCCTGCTCAACGACGCGGGCACGGGCCTCCATCCCAATTGCAAGGTGTGGCGGGCGCCCAAGGGCAGCCGGCGCAAGGGGCCCAAAATTCCCAAGCCGCCCCAGCCCGAGGCGCCGCCCCTCGGCTTTGTGGTGGCCCAGATGGCCGAGCGGGACATGCTGCCCGCCATCTATTTCATCTTCAGCCGCCGCGGTTGCGACAAGGGGGTCAAGGAGCTGGGCAAGGCCTGCCTGGTGACCCCCGCCGAGCAGGCCCGCATCCAGGCCCGGCTCGAGACCTTTGTGGCCACCACCCCCGAGGCGGTGCGGGAGGGCGGCCACGCCGAGGCCCTGCTGCGGGGGATCGCCGCCCACCATGCCGGGGTGTTGCCAGCCTGGAAGGAGCTTATCGAGGGCCTGTTTCAGCAGGGCCTTATCAAGGTGGTGTTCGCCACCGAAACCCTGGCCGCCGGCATCAACATGCCGGCCCGCACCACGGTGATCTCGGCCCTCTCCAAGCGCACCGAGCGGGGCCACCGGCCGCTGATGGGCAGCGAGTTCCTGCAGATGGCCGGCCGGGCCGGCCGGCGGGGGCTCGACTCCCAGGGCTATGTGGTGACGGTGCAGAGTCGCTTCGAGGGGGTGCGGGAGGCGGGCCAGCTGGCCACCGCTCCCGCCGATCCGCTGGTGAGCCAGTTCACCCCCAGCTACGGCATGGTGCTCAACCTGCTGCAGCGCTATTCCCTGGCCAAGGCCAAGGAGCTGGTGGAGCGCAGCTTTGGCCGTTATCTGGCCACCCTGGATTTGGTTGAGGACGAAACCCGGATTGCCCAGCTGATGCAGCAGCTGGCGGGCCTGGAGGATGGCTCGGGGGAGGTGCCCTGGGAGGATTTTGAAGACTATGAGAAGCAGCGGGGCCGGCTGCGGGAGGAGCGCCGCATCCAGCGGATCCTGCAGCAGCAGGCCGGCGAAACCCTGGCCCATGAGCTCACCTTGGCCCTGCAGTTCGCCAGTGAGGGCAGCCTGGTGAGCCTCAAGGCGCCCCAGCTGCGCGGCCGGGTGACGCCGGCGGTGATTGTGGAGAAGGTGAAGGGGCCGGGTCAGTTTCCCCTGCTGCTCTGCCTCACCGATGACAACCTCTGGGTGTTGCTGCCCTGCAATGCCGTCGTGACGTTGCATGCCGAGCTCAGCTGCCTGCAGGTGGGCCAGGTGGATGGGCCCGAGTTAGTCCACGCCGGTGAGATTCGCCATGGCGACCAGGCCAGTGGCGGCCTGGCCCTGGCGGTGGCCTCGATGGCCAGTCGCCATGACATGGTCACCCCCCAGTTCGATCTGGCCGGTGAGGTGCAGGCCCAGGCCCAGCTGGTGCATCAGCTAGAGGAGCAGTTGGAGCTGCATCCGGCCCACCGCTGGGGCGATCGCCGCCAGCTCAGCAAGCATCGCCGCCGGATGGAGGAGCTGCAGCTGGAGATTGGCGAGCGGCAGCGGCTGCTGCACTTCAGGTCGAACAGGCACTGGGACACCTTCCTTGCCCTGATTGGGGTGCTGGGCCATTTCGGCGCCTTGGCCGGCCCGGAGGGCCTCGAGCCCACCGAGGTGGGGCGCACCGTGGCGGCCCTGCGCGGCGATAACGAGCTTTGGCTGGGGCTGGCGCTGATGAGCGGCCACCTCGATGCGCTGGATCCGGCCCAGTTGGCAGCGGTGTTTGAGGCGATCTCCACCGAGGTGAGCCGGCCCGATCTCTGGAGCGGTTTTCCGCCGCCGCCGGCCGTGGAGGAGGCCCTGCACGATCTGCGCGGCCTGCGCCGGGAGCTGGAGCGCCAGCAGGAGCAGGCCAAGGTGACCTTCCCGCTGTGGTGGGAACCGGAACTCACCGGCCTGGTTGACGCCTGGGCCAGGGGCGCAAGCTGGAGCGACATGATCGCCAACACCTCCCTGGATGAGGGGGATGTGGTGCGGATTCTGCGCCGTACCGTCGATCTGCTGGCCCAGGTGCCCTACTGCGAAGCGATCAGCCAGCAGCTGCGCACCAACGCCCGGGCCGCCCTCAAGGCGATCAACCGCTTCCCGGTCTGCGAGATCGAGGATCTGCTGGCTAGCGGGAACGGCCCACTGGATCCGGCCACCGCGCGGCCTTGAAGCTGGAGCGTCGCACTGACCTGCTGGTTCCAATCCAGCACCAAAGCAGGCCGGCCAGCCTGCTGGCTGATCCGCAGCGGGTGCTGCAACAGCTGCTGAGCGGTGAGCAGCTGCAGGCGCAGGCGGATGGGCTGTTTCTCTACAGACCCCGGCCCCTGGATCTGCCGGGCGTGCGACTGGCACCGGCGGTGCGCTTTGCGGCCCAGTGGCAGGAGCCGCTGCTGCTGATCCAGCTGGTGGAGACCCAGCTGCCGGGCCTGGCGAAGCTGGAGCGCGCGGTGCGCTACCGCTTCTCGGCCGAGCTGGAGGCTGCCGAGGGCGGTGTGCAGGTGCGGGCGCAGGCCAGCTTGGAGCTGGCGGACGGACTGGGGCTGCCGCCGCCGCTGCTGGCCTTTCTGGGCCGGCGAGCGCTCGGACTGATCTTTGGGCGGCTGGAGCGCCGCTGCTACCGAAATCTCCCGGCCTTGGCCGGCTGAAGCATCGCCCACTTGGCCAAGATCGGACTTCGCACCCATGGGGATCAGACCTTGATTCATGGCTGCGGGGAAGCCGCACTGCGTTGGAGCAAGGGCTCAACAGCCCTTCCCTTTCAGGCGATGGGCGGTGATCAGCGGCTACGTTGCCCCGGCTGCATCGTGCCTTGGCCAGCCAAGCAGCGGACTCAGCCCCCGGGGTTTGGTGCGGTTGGTGCGCCCACAAGGCTGAGGTGAGCACGCCAAGTTGGCCGCCGCTACGGCCGCCTTCCTAGAGCGTGTCGATTCTCATCCCTACCGCACCCTAAGCAAATATTTGACCTAGTGTACAGTCCCGCAAATAACTGATAGAATATGGAGTGTCTCCCGAGGGAGTCTTTCCATGGCCGTCGGCCGTCCGATGCCGCCGCTGGACCTCAGCGAAGAAGAGGTTCAGCAACTTAATGCCCATTCCCGATCCCTGCCGCATTCGATCGTGCAGCGTGCCCAGATTGTGTTGGCCTGCGGCGCCGGTGAAACCAACACCTCTATCGCTAGGCGAATGGGCCTGACGGGGATGACCGTCGGCAAGTGGCGCAAGCGCTACAGAGAGCTGGGATTAGAAGGTCTGCACGACGAGCTCCGTCCTGGCCGG
>CBFIGH010000086.1:0-1717 GCA_965662115.1 Cyanobium sp. | reverse complement strand
CTCTAATTTGCTGCGTAGGGCATCACCCACGTTGTCGAGCAGGGTGCGTTCAATGCGCAGGTGCTCTTGCTGACCAAAGCGCCTGGTCTGTTCGCTCACCGCAGCCGTGCTGGTTAGCCCGATGCCCAGTACGAGCCAGGGCAGCAAAGCGATGGTTCGCTGCCGGCCCAAACAGTTGATCAGCCTCCCCATCAACACCCGGGGATAGACTCTCACTGGCCGTTAGCCAACTTCATTGCAAGCCTAGGGTCTAAGCAACAACCCTGCCCAGCTGACGCTCCTGGCACAAGCTTTATTTTAAGGATTCACGCCTGCGCTGTCAGTCCTGAACGTTTTTGCGTTGCTTTAAGGCCCCAATTGCACCATCAAGATACCAACTGGTTGCCAGGAGGATGGCCTGGCCTTTAGGGCCTTGCCACGATGACCACCCCGCGGCTACGGCCCGAGCTGCTGTCGGTGGTGCGGATCGCTTGCCAAAGGTCGGCCAGGGGAACCCACACCGTGGTTTAGCGGTAGCGCGCCACATCGTGGATCAACACCCGATCTGTGTCGGCGTGGTAGGCAGCAACTGGTGAAATGTGGCCGCCGCCGCTCTGGCCTAGGGCTTGGCGGTCGTAGTTCACTAGCAGCCGATCAGCGGCTGTGCTGAGGTTGCGGCGTAGCAGCAGCCGGAACTGGGACTCGCTGAGTCGATCACCGTGAATGGCCCGGGCCTCCAGCCCATGGCTGGCCAGCAGCGCTCGCAGCTCCTGCAGGGTCATGCCCTGGCGTGCCACCTGCTCGGGGCTGGCCACGGAGCGGGTGCGGGCGTTCTCGAAGACGTTCTGCTGTGTCCAGAAGCGATAACTGCCATATCCCGCTGCCAGCGGAGCCGGCACTGCCAGGCTGTTGAGCACCATCACCATGCTGGCCACGCCGCAATAGGCCAGGTTGGCTTGGGTGAGAAATTGCTCGGCCAGGGGGCCGTAGTCGGCCCGGTTGGCGCTTTGCAGCAACAGGCTCTGGCCCTCAGGTGCCGGCAGGGGGATCGGTTTGCCGCTCTGCCCCAGGGCGGCTGCCGACAGGGGCAGCAGTGCCAGCAAACCAACGCCAAGACTCCAGGCAACCGATCGGCCTAAGGGCTGGTGATCTGCAGCTGGGGCTGATGGCCTTTGAGGTTTCGGAAGCACGGCTGGGAGGTGTGCGCTGCTGTGGGGGCCGATCATGCCGCTCAATCAGTTTGACGTGGTGCCTGGGCGAGATCCAGACTTCACCGGGCGTGAGTTGACGGACTGCTGCTGGCGGCGGGGCCAAGCAATGATCTTCCCCTCGGCCACCAGCCAGATCTGGTGACGCTCGTGGCATGGCTGACCCCCCGTCAAGCGCCCGAAGGCGGGCAGTGCCATCTGGTTTTGATCGGGATCGAAGGCAAAGCATGGCAGCCGCAGGCGCTCCTTGCCCCCACCAACAATCGCCATCGGATGCACGTGGCCGCAGATGTTCAGATGGCTTCCCTGGGGCTCCGGTTCGTGGCTCAGCCACCAGGGGCCTAGGGCCTGGGAGGGTTCCTGGGGCAACCCTTCGACCCAGCAGCCCCGATCGTGGTTACCACCGATCAAGCGCAGACTGCAGCCCAGCAGCTGCGGCAGCGCCGCCAGTTTTGAGCGCAGTTCGGCCGTGAGTCCCAGGCGGCTGTGGATCAGATCCCCCAGCACCAGCAGTTGCTGTGGCTGCCAGC
>CBFIGH010000085.1:0-7179 GCA_965662115.1 Cyanobium sp. | reverse complement strand
GCGCTGTCGACCGCAGCCAGGAAACGGTCGGCGGCGACCGGGTCGGTGGCACAGATCGCGTCGGTGTGGCGGGAGCCATAGCGGGCGATGTGCTCAAGGGCCGCCGCGAGATCGGGAACCACCTTGACGCTCAGGATCAGGTCGGAGTACTCGGTGCTCCAGTCGGCCTCGCTGGCGGCATGGCCGACGCCCAGGGCCACCGCAGCGGCATCACCGCGCAGCTCCACGCCGGCGGCGGCGAAGGCGGCTATGGCCTTGGGCAGAAACAGCGCGGCCATGGGCGCATCGACCAGCAGGGTCTCGATCGCATTGCAGGCGGCGGGGTACTGGGTTTTGGAGTCGAGGGCCACCTGGAGGGCCTGGGCCGGATCGGCGGAACGATCCACGAACAGGTGGCAGATGCCGTCGGCATGGCCGAGCACCGGAATGCGGGTGTGGTCCTGAATGAAGCGCACCAGTTCGTTGGAGCCCCGCGGAATGATCAGATCCACCAGGCCATCGAGCTTGAGCAGGCCCAGGCTCTCCTGGCGGCTGGTGAGCAACTCCAGAGCCTCGGGCGCCACGGCACTGGCGGCCAGGCCCGCCCGCAGGGCCGTGAGAATTGCCGCGCAACTGCGGCTGGCCTCCCGACCCCCCTTGAGCAGGGCGCCATTGCCGGAGCGAATCGCCAAGGAGGCAATCTGCATCACCGCATCCGGGCGGGCCTCGAAGATCACCCCCAGCACCCCCAGGGGCACCGTCACCCGCTCCAGCACGAGGCCCTGATCCAACTCGGTGTGGAGCTGACGGCGCCCGATCGGATCGCTGAGCTCGGCCACCTGGCGCACGCCGGCGATGGCGCCATCGAGCTTGGCGGCATCCAGTTTCAGCCTGGCCACCAGGGCTATCGCCAGGCCATCGGCCTGGGCCGCCTCAAGATCGGCCTGGTTGGCCGCCAGGATCGCCACCCGGCTCTGGTCCAGGGCATCGGCCATCGCCCCCACCGCCAGGCGCCGTTGGTCGTCGTTGCATTGACCCAGGGCCATGGCGCTGCGCCGCACCTGGGCCGCCCGGGCGAGCAGCTCTGGGGAAGGATCGGGAATCATCAGCCCATCATCCCAAGCTGGGCGCCAGTCGATCGCGGGCCAGCCGGGCCGCCCCAAGCCGGCCGGCGCCGTTGCCCAGGCTGCAGCGCCGGATCACCAATCCCTCCCGACTGGCCGCCTGCACCCGCTGCTCCACCTCCTGCCACACCGCCGGCAGGACGTGGGCAGAGGCCCCACTGATGCCGCCGCCCAACAGCACCAGCTCCGGGGTGAGCACATAAATCAGGGAACTCAGGCCGATGCCCAGCAGGCGGCCGTAGGCCTGCCATACCTCCAGGGCGCCAGCATCCCCCCGATCGGCCAGCCGGCAGAGCTCAGCCGGATCGAGCGGGGAGAGGCGGGCCAGACCTCGGCGGCTGCAGTAGGCCTCCAGGGAGCCCCGGTTGCCGCTGTTGCAGGCTGGCCCATCAGGGTCGATGCCAATCAGGCCGGGTTCGGCAGCCGCCCCCCGGTGCCCCGTAAACAGCTCCCCATCCAGCAGAACCGCCCCACCGACCCCCGTGCCCAGGGTGAGCAGCAGCACATCGCGAACACCGCAGGCCGCCCCCCGCCAGCTCTCGCCGATCAGGGCACAGTTGGCGTCGTTGGCCAGGGTGACCTGCCGATTCAGCAGGGGCTCCAGCCAGTCGGCCAGGGGCACGTCCTGCCAGCCGGGCAGGTTGATGGCGATGCGCGCCACGCGGCAGGCCCGGTCGCTGGGGCCGGGATGGCCAACCCCCACCCGCCGGGCCAGGCCCTGGGGATCCAGTTGCTGCACCGCCTCGACAATCGCGGTGGTCACGGCTCCCGGCATGGCCGGCTGGGGGGTGGGCACCGCCAGCTCGGCCAGGAGCTCTCCGGCCTCGCTGAAGCGTCCCAGCTTGATGGCGCTGCCGCCCAGATCCACCCCGATCAGCTGATGCATGGCAGGGTGTCAGAAGCGGAAGAACAGCTGCAGCTGGGTCTGCCAGGCCCCCTGGCTGTCTACCGAACCCTGCAGATTGAGCAGCTCGGAGGCCTTGTAATTGAGGTTGATCTGGGGTGGCACGTCGGAGCGGTTCGGAGCAGCCAACACCGAGGCATTAAAGCGCTCGTTGATATCAAGGCCGATCTCGGCCCCCAGCACCAGCTGGGGCGGCACCCGCCCCGAGCGACGCTCGGCGCCGCTGGTAACAGCCTGGTTGACGTAGGTGGGATAGAGGGCAAAGCTCACACGCTGGCCCAGGGCATCACTGAAGGTGCCCAGCAGCGGCGAGAGCAGGGTTTGCCCCAAGGCGGTGGCCAGCACGGTGCCGCCGGCCCCGCCGGCCAGCCCAGCCAGGGTGTTACCGCCGACCAGGGCCAGCAGCCGATCCTGCGAGAGGGGGGGCGAACTGCGCAGCTCAAGGTTGTCGGCGAGTCGGTCGGCCGGGCCGCTGACGCTGAGATACACCCGCACCAGATTCAGCTGGTTAAGCGAGTTGGTCGTGCCTACCTCCTGGTAGTCCTGCAGCGACAAGCTGTTCGCGGGCCCAAGGCCGCTGGTGACCGGCAAGCTGTCGGAAACGCGCGTGCGCAGGGCGATATCGAGGTAGGGGATCAGGCCCATGGAGGGGGTGAAAACCGCCACGTTCGGGGCCTCCGGATCGAGGCCAAAGGTGGTCGTAAACAGGTTGAGGCGCCCCCGCAGCAAGCGCACCACGCCCTGCAGCCGCAGGCTGGGATCGAGCCGGCCGTTGATCCTTAGCAACCCGCTGGTGGTGAAACTGGCCAGGTTGGGAACGCCCACGCTGAGGTCTGGCCCCAGGCTGAGTCGCAGGTCGTCAAAACCGACAAACCTGACCGTGGGGACATTGGCGCGCAGCGCCCCACTGGCATCACTCTCCACCTCCGGCCCCAGTAACACCAGCGGTTGTTGATAATCCCAGCTGGATTCGAGCAACTCCGGCACGCCGGCCACGCTCGCATTGGGCGCCGTCTCAGTGGCCAGGCGGCCGGGCTGCACATTGATGTTGCCCCTGGCAATGGTGAGCGCCCCGCCAATATCCATGGCTTGGAGGCTGCCGCCGATGCGGAGCTCGCCATCGGCAACGGCCCTGATTCGCGGCATCGCGAAAGGAACCCCCTCCAGCACAACGGCCAGGCTGGCTTCTGCCCCGTCGGCTGTGGTTCCCGGCCTCAGGAGTCCCAGCGAGCCGCTGCCGCGCAGGGTGCCCTGCCCGCCCACCTTGGCACTGAACTCCTGCAGCAGAAGTTGTTCAAAGTCAAAGAGAGCAATCGCCTCCACGTCTTGCAACCGCTGGCCAATCAAGGTCAGCTGGCCGCCGCGAAGACGCAGAAAACCATTGGCGATCGGCTGGGCAACGCTGCCGCGCACCAGCAGTTGCAGGTCTCCACTGCCCTGATTCCACTCCAGGCCCGGCTGGGCCAGCCCGCTCAGGAAGCGCAGACCATCATCCCGACTGGCCAACCTCAGCTCGATGCCCTGCTCAAGCGGATTGAGGGGCACCACGCCGGCCAGATCCACACTGCTGGAGGCCCCGGCCGCCCGCAGGGAGAGGTCAACCAGCAAGCGGCCCTGCTGAAGCTCGATCAGGCCCCGCTCTAGAGCAAGGGCAGCCTGCTGCAGCTTGGCCTCCTGCAGGGCCAGATTGATGCTGAGCTCGGGCTTGGAACCCCCCAGACTGTAGCTGCCCCGGGCGGAGGCCCATCCCCCCAGGCCAGCGGGGATGGGCGTCAGCAGGGCCAGCAGCTCCAAGGGCAGGTTCTCCAGACTGAAGCTGCCAGCCCCCTGGCGCAGGGGCCCTTGGAAGCGCGCCACCAGGGGAAGCTCGGTCAGGGCCTGGTCGCGATCGCGCTCCTCAGACCAAAGATGGGCGCGGGCATCGAGCTCGGCGCGGGCTGCGATCAGGGTTGGGCCCTCCAGGCTCAGATCCAGGTCGACACTGCCGGCCAGCTGCTGGAGCCTCTCCAGGGGTGTTCGCCGCCGCTCCCGCTCGGCCCGGTCAGCCACCAACCGTTGCCGGGCCAGGTCCAGGGCATGGAGGTGGTCCTGCACGCTGCCGCCGAAGGTGTCAATCAGCAGGGTGCCGATATCGCTGGCGCGACCCTCAATGGGCTCCCCTTCTCCGCGCCATTGGGGCCAGGCACGCGCCAGCTGCTGCAAAAAAAGGTTCGGCAACTGACGGCCCTCGAGGCGCGATCGGAACGGGCCGTTCCAGAGCCCCGACCAATCGATCGCCAGCTCCCCCCCCGCCAGGGGCGAGAGGGTGGCCTGGGCCTGGTAGCGGCGCTGGCGGTAGCGGAAGCTGGCCTGGGCCGTGTTCCCCCAGACGCCCAGGAAGACCGGGCGATCCAGCTGGGCATCGCCATCGAAGGCCAGGGGCTGCAGTTCGAGCTGGCCCTGGCCGCTGAGTCGGCCCTGCAATGGTTGGCGGCGGCCCCTGGGCCCAAGCGCCACCTGCAGCCCCTCAAGCGGCAAACGGCTTGCCTGCCAGCGGTAGCCCCGGGGCCGACCGCTGAGCTCCAACCTGCCGCCACCGCGCTCGAGGTGCACCTGGCGAGGCACCCAACGGGAATCAAAGCGGGCCACCAACGCGCCGATCGGAGCCGGGGCCAGGGCCTCCATGCGCAGCCTGCCGCCGCCGGCCCGATCGCCAAACCAGTGCCCCCGCCAGGTTTCCCCCACACTGATTGGTCCGGCTCCGGGCTGGTCGATCCAGAGATCCAGGTCGGGGATGGGGGCTCCGATCGGGCCGCGAACCCGACCAGAGGCCCGCAACATGCCCCCCAGCGGACTACCCACCAGCAGGCTCAAACGGGACAGCGGAAAAGGCTGCAGCTGCAGCTGCAGATCCAGCTGACCGGGCACCAACCCCTGGCCCTGGACCAGGGCCAGGGGCAAGACGCCTTGAGCGTTCAGATAGGTGTTGCTGAATTGCTGCAGGGCCAGGCGGCCATCGCGCCAGTTGAGCGAGGCGCTCCAGGCGCCCAACAGGGGGTTGTCCGATTGACCGAAGCGGGCCTGAACCTCTGGCTGGCGCCAGGGGCCCCTGGCCTCCAAGCGGCCGGTGAGCCGCTGGTCGAGCAACCAGGCGGGCCGGCCCGCCTGGGGCGGCAGATCGCGAGCACTGAGGCGCCATTCGCCGCTGAGATCGAGCCGGGAATTGATGCGGCCGCCCAACCGCAACCAGGAGGCGCCGCGGCGCAGCTCCAGCTGGCGCAGGGCCAGCCCCCTGGCCTCAACCAGGGCCGCACCCTGAACCGTGCCCTGGAGCGGCAGGGCACCCGGCCCGGCCAGGCGCCAATTGCTACGGGCCAGATCCAACCGCTGGCCCACGCAGCGCAGGGGCGCCGTTGGCAGCTCCAGTTTGGTGCCGCCCTGGCCGGGGCGCCACTGAATCTGACCCAGCTGCAACTGGCCCTGACAGGAGCGCTGGCCACCATCTAGGGCCAGCCGAACGGCGCCATCCAGGCGCCCGGAAAGCTGGCCGGGCAACGACAACAGCCCCTGCAGGGAGCCCAGCGGGAAAGCCGCGCTGCGCAGGTTGGCCTGCCAACGGCCTTGCTGCCAATCGCCGTCCAGCCGCAGCGCCATCTGGCCCGCGCCCTGGTCGGGACGCAGCCGAGCCTCAAGCCGCACTGTTCTGCGATGGGGCATCAGGCCAAGCCGGGCAGAGAGGCGAAAGCTCTCCCCAGCCGGCGCCAACTTGACCAGGGCAGGATCCGCTAGCCGCAGCCGCAGATCCAGGCGGGGAGCCTTGGCCCCAGGGGGCAGCCGACCGGGCACCCAGTACTGCCCCTGAGCATTGCGGCGCAGGTCGGCACGCACCCCGGCCAGGCTCACATGCAGCACGGGCAGTCGCAGGCGGAGGCTGGCCAGCGGATCCAGGCTGACGGCCACGGACCGGGCCGTCACGCTGGACCCATCCAGCTGGCCGGGACCAATCCGGCTGGGGCCGAGGCGCAGCCCAGCCCAACCGAGGCCCTGCAAGGGGCCGAGTTCAACGGGATGGCCCAGCAGGCTGCTGAGGTTTTTTTCGAGCCGGGGCTGCCAGTGCTGGTACAGCCTCCGCAGGCCCTGTTCGCCCCCCCAGACCGACAGGGCCAGGCTGGCTCCGGAGACAGCCAGGGCGATCCAGATCCGGATCGGACTTGGGGAGCGGGGTGGGGACTGGGGAAGGCCGAGCTCTTGCTGGGGCAACACCGCCATTCCCCCGGGCTGCCACCACCTGCTTCGGGCGCAATATAGGGGCCATGACGCTTCGCAACCACCCCGATGGCCGCTGATCCGATCCTGCTGACAGCGGGCCAATGGCTGGGGGCTGCCAGCGGCGTGCTGGCCGTCACCACCGTGGTGGGCTATGTCGCCCGCTGGGGGATTCGCTTCCGTTTGGTGGGCATCACCAGTTTCACGGCCCTGCTGGCGATCTCCTGCCTGGCCTTTGCGGTCAGCTACACCCAGCGGATCAGCCTGGAAGGGGCCGTAACCGTGCCGACCGTCTACGACAACGGCAGCGATCTGGTGGTGGCCGCCGCCCCAGCCGACCTGCCCGAGGCCGCCGCCGCACCCACCGTGCAGCAGCTAGCCGCGAACCTGCGGACCAGTGGCCGCAGCAGCGCAGATGGCCTGGTGCACGTGCGGCTGCGCCGGGTGGAATCGGTGGCTCCGGGGCTGAGCAAGCCCGTCGTGCTGGCCCAAGCCAGCCGCAGCCTGACCAGTGGCGCCGTGGAGCTCGAGCAGTAACCATGCTGCAGCTGCCGAACCACTTTGGGCGGGAACAACGTCAGCTCGGCAAAGCGGGCATCGAAGACTGGGCCCAGCTGGCAGAGCTGACGGATGCCGACCTGCGCCGCATCGGCGCCAGCGGAGGGGCCAGTGAGGCCGCTCTGATCAAACTGCGTGGCCAGGCCCAACTGGTGGTGGAGGTGGATCTGGAACCGGCTGAAGCGGCCTTGCTGCTCTATGCCGGCATCGCCAACCGCAAGGGGCTGGCGATGGCCGATCCCCAGCATCTGTTGGTGCAGATGGGCAGGCTGCAGCGCAGCCTGACCGGCATGGCGGCTCCGATGCTCGATCTCCCCACCCTGCACCGCTGGATCAGGCGTGCCCAACGCCGCTCGACAAACTGATCCA
>CBFIGH010000084.1:0-22209 GCA_965662115.1 Cyanobium sp. | reverse complement strand
CGTGACGACGCCCAGTGTGTATCCAGCGCCTCGGCCTCTGATTTTTACCTCTATCCCGCCGCGCCTGGGCGACGGATCCCTGACCTCAGCGTCGGGCGAGTCCGCGCAAGCGTCGACCATCCAGTCGTGGCGGGACGCCGGATTCCAGCCGGTTTCGGTGAATCTCACCGTGGAGCTTGCGCAATACCCGCAGTTCGAAGCGTTTTTGGAATCGAGCGGCGTCGAATTGTGCGCGGTGGAATCAGAAGGGAGGGTTGCAGAGAAACCGCCACTGGTTCCCGTCTTGACGTTCCTCGAGGCGGCGCGGGCGCGCGCCGGCGATTCCCCATTCGCCA
Organism: Cyanobium sp.; assembly: GCA_965662115.1. Taxonomy (GTDB): domain Bacteria; phylum Cyanobacteriota; class Cyanobacteriia; order PCC-6307; family Cyanobiaceae; genus Cyanobium_A. The sequence continues at coordinate 21,874 of CBFIGH010000084.1, read as the reverse complement.
TCACCAACGCCGACATCGACGTCACGCCGTCGTCTGGTCAGGAGCTGGCGTGGAGCGTTGCCGCCCTCGAGGCCGAAACCTACATGCTGGGGTAGCGTACCGACGTCTCGTCGCGGGGTGGCAGGGTGCACACGAGGGTTTATCCCTTCGGATTCGACTTCATGGCCTTCCACGGATCGTGCATTAGGCAGCTTGAGGGATTGCTATCGCCAGACCTCAGGCTTGGGCGCCCGTGGTGGGATCATTACCTGCCGCTGGCCTTGCTCGCGATTGGTGCTCGTACGGTGCTCGTATATCCCGGCTGGTTTCGACACACGGTGCACACCGATCGGTGGAGCGAGTGGCACTATCTCCACATTGGACGTGCGGCAGCCGTGCATTTCCGTGAAGCCCTGCGGCACTCAGGCAATCCTGCCGGCGCGCAAGCTTGGCTGGACGCGACATGTGGCGAAATTAAACTTCCACGGATACCGAGCTCCTTGGCGAGCCAGGTCTTCCGCGTGGGCATGCATCCTCTCGCTCCGAGATTTCTAACCGCCAGGCTGTTGGAACGCCTTGCAGCGCATCACATGCAGAGTATCCTGCAGACGGCGTGGACGGGCTCACGGCCTTCTTGAGAATGTGTACCCGTGCCCTGCTAGCGATGAGGCAGGCGATCGCGACCGATTAGCAATTGTTACTCGTGGGGGCAACGATCCGCACTCGCTACGTTAGGGGTTACGGGTTCGTAGTACACGCAGTCTGAATCGACGTCCAGGATGGCGTCCGCGTCTGAACAAATTTCATCGGACAGGCATTTCAAGCGCTGGTGATCGTAATGCCAGCGGATGGCATCTCGGCGCCGGTGGCAACAGGTGAGCCTCTGGTGTATGCCTGTGTGAAGCCTCCGCAGTCGTCTCGTTCCTGTTCGGGAATTATGCCGGTGGGGCAGCTGAATCGGACGGCAAACTTGCGTACCGAGCCGAGAGAATGTATGAATCAAAGTCGTTCAGTGCGGTAGCTGAGGATCGGGATTTCAACGCGTCGCATTGCTGGGTCATGAAGACCTTCCCTGCGCAGCCACGCCGAGCTGGAGATTTTCAAGCGCCGCTACGGGGTGAGCACCACGCCACAGGTGTTCTCCGGCCAGGAACAGCTTGGTGGCTACAGCGATCTGGTGGCTAGGCTTAGCGGCCGCCTCGATCCCATCGCGATCTCCTACACGCCGGTGATTGCCGTTTTTGGCACCGCTGCGTTGGTTGCCCTCGCCCTCGGTGCCGGAATCGGTGGCTTCCTGGGCCTGTCTGTCTGTTTGCTGGCGATGCTCAAACTGATGGATGTCTCGGCCTTTGCTGCCAGCTTCATCCACTACGACCTGCTCAGCCAGCGCTGGCGGCCCTGGAGCCGCCTCTATCCGGCGATCGAGCTGCTTGTGGGCTTGGGCATGCTGGCTCCGCTGCCGGTCGGCGGCGCCAATGGGGTCATCGCTGGCTTGGCTGTTGCCCTTGGCCTGGCGGGGATGGTGTCTGTCGGCAAGGCCGTGTTTGTCGATCACATGGCGCTCAATTGTGCCTGCGTGGGTGGCAACTCCAAAACGCCCCTGGGGCTGGTGAGCTTTGCCGAAAATCTGATCATGGCGGGGATGGGAGCGGCGATGCTCAGATGAAGGAGATGGGGCGGATCACCGGCTGCAAGGGAGGACCATCGGTGTGAGCATTGGATTGCTGCGCCTGCCGGAACACGCCAACAGCCGTGGTCATCCAATCTGAATCGACGTAGAGTCGTGTCTCTACGTTCTGCAGCACCGCCATGGATCAGTCGGTTGCTTCGGGTCGCCACTTCCAGCAGGCGATCCGCCGCTGGGGCAACAGCCTGGCGGTCAGGCTGCCTGCTGATTGCCTGCGTCAGGCGGGTCTGCAAGAAGGCGATCAAATCGACATCGTCGTTGGCACCGACGGCCGCTTGACCCTGGAGCCGCTGCAGCAGCTTGATCGCTCTGCCCTTGCCGGCGAACTCCGCCAGCTGCAGGCCTCCATGCCCCTCACGCCAGCGGTGATGGAAGAGTGCCGCGCCGGTGAGCGCTGGTGAGGCCAAGGCTGCTGGAAACACCATGATTTACCTCGACACCAGCGTGGTGGTGGCCCTGCTCACGGCGGAAGAACGCAGTGCAAAGGCCCTCGATTGGTTTGAGCAGTGCCGCAGCACGTTGATCAGCAGCGACTGGTTGATCACGGAAACCCACAGCGCCCTGGGCATCAAGCAACGTCATTACGGGCTGAGCCAGACCGCGCGACAAGCCGCTGCTGAGCAATTCGAGCGGCTGGTGCAAGGGGGCGTAGAGCTGCGATCGCTGGAGCGTGAGCGGTTTCGCCACGCCGCAGAACTGTTGCGCAATCCGGCCCTGGGCCTGCGGGCCGGTGATGCACTCCATCTTGCCGTAGCCCTACACAGTCGCTGCACCCACCTGGCCAGCTTTGACGCTCGGATGCAGCAGGCGGCTGCCGTCCTGGGGCTGAACACGGCTCTGGCGTAACGCCATGGTCAGCAAACGCACCCTCAACGCCAAAAACCTCGCAGCCCTCGGTGCTGAGGCCTTGTCCGAGCTGCTGATCGAGGTGAGCGGCGGCAACGGGGTGATCCAAAGGCGGCTGCGGCTGGCCCTCGCTGCTGCAGAAGGGGTGGATAGCGCCGCACAGGAGGTGCGCAAACGGCTGGCCACGATTGATCGCTCCAGCACCTTTGTGGATGCAGCCAAGCGCAAGGCGTTGATCACGGATCTCGACGCCCAGCTGCAGGCCATCACCGGCCCGATTGCCGCAGCCGATCCCAAGCTGGCCTGCGATCTGCTGCTGCGCTTTCTCGACTTGTCAGAAGGTGTGCTGGCGCGTTGCTTTGACAGCACAGGAGCCCTGCTGGCGGTGTTTGGCCGGGCCGCCCAGCGGTGGGGTCCGTTGGCCCAGGCTGCCCAGCTCGGGCCTGAAGCCCTGGCCGAGCAGGCCGCCGAACTGCTGGCCGAAAACACCTACGAGCAATTTGATCAGCTGGTGCCAGCCCTGAAAGATGCTCTTGGTGACTGGGGATTGACGTTGTTGGCCAGCTACTGCCGCCAGCGCGGCGCCGCCGATGGGAATCTCCACCTGCTCCAGATCGCCGTGGCCCGCGGAGATGTGGATGGCTACCTGAGCCAGTTCAGCGCCGACGATCTGCGCTGGCGCGACACGGCCACCAGCGTGGCCCAGCACCTGTTGGCCTCAGGGCGCGCCGAGCAGGCCCTGGAGATCCTCGATGGGGTCACGGAAGAATGGTCCGGTTGGCCCGAGTCCGATTGGTTTGACTGCCGCATCGCCGTGCTCGATGCCCTGGACCGCCCCGAGGACGCCCAACAGGTGCGCTGGCAGTGGTTCAAGAAAAGCCTTTCGCTTCCGCACCTGCGGGATTACCTCAAACGCCTCCCGGCCTTTGAGGACGTGGAGGCAGAAGAGCGGGCCCTGCAGCTGGCAGAGGAGCACCCAAGCAGCTTGCTGGGGCTGAATGCCCTGGTGGAATGGCCCGCCCTAGCCCGGGCCGCCCGCCATGTGCTGGCCCATGAAGATGAATGGGATGGGGATGCCTCTGCAATCCACAGCGCCGCCGCCGAGCGCCTCAGCGCCGATTACCCCCTGGCGGCCACGTTGCTGCTGCGGCCGCTGGTGTTCTCGGCGTTGTGGATGGGCCGCTCCAAGCGTTATCGCGATGCCGCCGACCATCTGCGCAGCTGCGAACAGCTGGCGGCCCGCATTGATGGTTGGCAGGGCCATCCCGACCACGCCGCCTATATGGAGCGCCTGGTTGATCTGTTTGGGGCTCAGTGGGGGTTCTGGACACTGGTGGATTCCTGAGTCGTAGGCCCAACTCCAGGCTGGTCAGAGCGTGCTCGATGTGGGGTGTGGCTTTGGTGGAACCATCGCCAGCCTCAACCGGCCCGGCGCCACGGTTTGCAGCTCCGCAACGATGCGGACATCACAGCCCATACCCTGCCCACCTACGGGGTGGTGCGCGACCTGTTCGAGGCCATGGGGGCCGCGGCTGCGGTGGAGGACACGGCACGGCTTGAACAGCTGAGCCGCCGGGGCTGGCTGCGCTATCGGATTCTCACCTTCAGCAAGCCGGTGCATAGCCCTTGGCCGCCTGGATGAACGGCTCCAGCCGCTCACCCGCACGGGCTGGTCACCCCCCAGGGTGAAGCGGGAGACTGGGAGGCAATTGCCCATTGGCGTTGAGATTCTCCCCAGCGGTGCTGTTGTTTGTGGGCCTGGCTGCCTTGGCTCCTGGCCTGGCCCGGGGGGATCAGGGAGTCCGGGATCAGGGGGGCCGGGTGGAGACCCTGGTCCGCAGTGATCGCTCCTGGAATGGCACCCGCTTGCCTGCGCTCAGAGCGGAGCAACCTGAGGTTTCGATCCTGAGGATCACGGTGCCAGCGGGGGTGAGTCTGCAGCGTCATTTTCATCCGGTGATCAATGCTGGCGTGCTGTTGCAGGGCCGGTTGCGGGTTGAGGCCGACGACGGTGCCACCAAGCTTGTTGAAGCCGGCGACGCCTTGATCGAATTGGTCAACACGGTCCATCGTGGCGTCAGCATCGGCCCCGATCCCGCCGTGATCCTGGTGGTCTACGTCGGCCAGAAGGGTCAACCGCTCACGGTTCCGGTGTCTCCCTGACAGCCAAGAGCCGCAGGCCTCAGGGCCCAACCGGCCCGCGCCATGGCGGGATCAGGCCGACTGCAAATGCTGCAGCTGCTGCTCCAGGCGTTGCCGCAGGCTTGCCTGCACCAGCTGGCAGAGCTGGGGCACCAATGGGTCCGCGATCGCATAGGTGAGCCGAACCCCCTCCCGCTGGCAGCGCACCAGGCCGGCACGTTGGAGCTGGCCGAGCTGGCGGCTGATGTGGGACTGACTGAAGCCGGTGGCCGCGATCAATGCGGCCCCATCCATCGGCCCCTGGTGTTCGAGCTGGCAGAGCAACTGCAGCCTGGCCGGCTCGCTGAGCAGGCGGAAGAACTGGCTGAGCTCTTCGAGCAGCTCAGCTGTCGGCTGGGTAGAGGTGGGCTGGGTAGCGGTGGGCTGGGGAGCGGGCGGGGGTTGACCCATGGTTGAGCTCAATCAAACAGCTTATGTCGGTCAACGCATTTTGGCAGGCCTGCCAGCCGCGGGACCGGGTTGGCTTGTATTGAAACCTTTTATGCGTGTATGCTCATACCAGAAAGGAAATTGGTTGCCATGGTGCCCCCTGCCACTGCCGGTTTTTGCCTGGCTGCCGCTGCCGGCGGCGGCCCCCTTCTGTTTCGCCAGCTGCTCGATGCCGACACCGGCACCTTCACCTACCTGCTTGCGGAGGTCGCCAGCCGCGCGGGTGTGTTGATTGATTCGGTGTTTGAGCAGCACGGCCGCGACCTCTCCCTCATCCGAGAGCTGGGGATCGATCTGGTTGCTTCGATCGACACCCACGCCCACGCCGACCACGTCACCGGCAGCTGGCTGATGCGGCAGGCCACCGGCTGCGCGATCGGCCTGGCCGCCGTCGTTGGTGCCGAGCACGTCAGCCTGCCCCTGCGGCACGGCGATCAGATCGTGTTCGGCGCTCGCCACCTGGTGGTGCGCAGCACGCCTGGCCATACCAGCGGCTGCCTCACCTTCGTGCTCGATGACCAGTCGATGGCCTTCACAGGCGATGCCCTGTTGGTGCGGGGCTGCGGCCGCTGCGACTTTCAACAAGGGGACGCTGCCACCCTCTGGAGTTCCATCACCGAGCAGATTTACCCGCTCCCTGAGGCCTGCCAGCTCTATCCCGCCCACGACTACACCGGCCGTGGCGTCACATCCGTGGCTGAGGAGCGTGCTTTCAACCCCCGCTTGGGTGGGGCTGCCACCGAGCGTGACTTCGTGGGCTACATGCAAAACATGAAGCTCCCCCACCCCCACAGGATTGCCGAGGCCCTGCCCGGCAACATGCGCTCCGGCAAGCCGCGGGGTGATCAGGACGCCCCGGCCTGGGCGCCCGTGCAGCGCAGCTATGCGGGCCTCCCGGAGCTCGATCCGGCCTGGGTGGTGGCCCATCGCGACGCGGTCACGCTGGTGGATGTTCGCTCAGCTGAGGAATACCAGGGGCCCGATGGCCGGCTGGCGGGCAGTCTGTTGATCCCCCTGCCCGAGTTGGGCGAGCGCTCTGGCGAGATTCCCCTCGATCGGCCATTGGTGGTGGTGTGCCATTCCGGCAGCCGCTCGGCCCTGGCCACCCAGCAACTGCTCAAGGCAGGCCGCACCCAGGTGGCCAACCTGCGTGGTGGTCTGCATCACTGGGCGGCGGCGGGCTATCCCCTCGAAGGGGTCGGCGCCGACTGACACCCCCTCCCCATCACCCCCTCCCCACCCATGACAACGCTCAACCGCATCTCCGCCGCCGACCTGGCCGATCAGCTTGGGGGGCGCGAGGTGACCGTGATCGATGTGCGTGAGCCGATGGAATACGCCGCGGGTCACATCGCCAACAGCCTCAACATCCCGCTTGCGCGACTCACCAAGGCTGATCTGCCCCGCGGTCCACTGGTTTTGGTCTGTCAAAGCGGCAATCGCAGTGCCAAGGGCCTAGCTGAATTGCAACAGCTGGGGCACTCGCAGCCCGTGGCCGATCTGCTGGGAGGCATGACCAGCTGGCAACAGGGTGGCCTACCGGTGCGCACGTTCAAAAACGCACCCCTGCCGCTGATGCGGCAGGTGCAGATCACGGCGGGTTCGCTGGTGCTGATTGGCGTGGTCTTGAGCCAGGTGGTCGCCCCGGGCTGGATCTGGCTGAGCGGCTTCGTCGGCGCCGGCCTCGTTTTTGCCGGCGTCAGCGGCTTCTGCGGCATGGCCCGCCTGCTGGGGGCCATGCCCTGGAACCGGATACGCATGTGAGCGCTCCCCTGCTGCTGCTGGGGGCGGGAGGGGCCCTGATCGGTTTCTTGCTCGCCGTGCTCGGTGCCGGCGGCTCCATTCTGCTGATGCCCCTGCTGATCAGCGGTGCCGCCCTTCCCCTGCGCGAGGCCGTGCCGCTGTCATTGCTGGTGGTCACCCTGATGGCCGTGGGTAATCTCGGGCCCTATCTGCGCCGCGGCCAGGTGGCCGCCAAACCAGCCCTGATCCTCGGCGTTCCCGCCCTAGCCGGCAGCTGGCTGGGCGGCAACATTGTCAAAGCGGGTTGGGTGTCTGAACCGCTCCAGCTGGGGGTGTTTACGTTGGCGGCCCTGCTGGCTGCCTGGCTGCTGACCCGCAGGGTGGCCAGCGTCCAGGGCGCCCCACAGGCCGATCAGAAGTCGCCGGTTGGCCCCCTTCTGGCCAGCCAGGGGCTGCTGATCGGCCTGCTGACGGGCATTGCGGGGGTTGGTGGCGGCTTTGCGATCGTGCCTGCGCTAGTGCTGCTGGCAGGTTTGCCGATGCCACTGGCCAGTGGCACGAGTCTTCTGTTGATTGCCCTGAATAGTTTGGTCGCCATGGTGGCCTTGGGCCATTGGCCCGCCGCAGGCCTACCGCTGCTGTTGCCCCTGCTGATCGGCGGATTTGTTGGGGCACAGATCGGCCAGCGGCTCGCGCCGCGGCTTCCCGACCATCAACTGCGGCGAGGGTTTGCCGCCCTGCTGGTTGGTTCGGCTCTGTTGTCTGGTGGGGAGGCCTGCCGCCGTCAGGCACCCCGCCTAGGCCTGGCCAATCCAGCCACTCAGCAGGCAGACAACACCGATGCCCAGGAACAGCCATGGGCTAAAGCCCACCAGCAAACCCACCACCACGCCGGTGAGGATCACCAGCCAGGGGCAGCAGCGCGGCCAGGGCAGCACCAGGCCTGATCCCATGGGCTGGCGTTGGCCGCGTGACGGCCTGGCTTGCTTGTCTGGTGAGGCATCCGCCATGGCTCAGCGCAGCTCAAACAGCAACAGGTCGGCGCCGTCATCCCCGGCCCTGAAGTCTTCCAGGCAGCCTGCCCCAAAGCCCAGACCATCTCCCCGTTGCAGCACCTGGCCACCGGCCAGACCCGACCCGGCGATCATCTGAATCCAGCCCCTGCTTGCGGCCGCGATCGAAACGGCCAGTGGCATGCCTGGCCCTGGCTGGGCCCGCCACAGCCGCACGGGTCGGTGGATCGCCATGGCGCCCTGACGCCGTTCTGGATCGAGCAGGGCAGTCCAGTCTGGGCCGATGGCGAACGGCTTTTGGGCGTAGGCCGGGGCGATGCCAGGGCGGTTGGGCTCGATCCAGATCTGGAGCAAGCGGCAGGGGCTGGTGCCGGCGTTGATTTCACTGTGCTTCACGCCGGTGCCTGTGCTCATGCACTGGACGTCACCGGCGTGAAGCACCCCCGCATGGCCGAGTGAGTCGACGTGGTTGAGCTGGCCCTCGACCATCACGGTGATGATCTCTGTGTTGGTGTGGGGATGCATGCCAAACCCCTGACCGGCTGCAATGGTGTCGTCGTTGATCACCTTGAGGGGGCCAAATCCGATCCAGGCAGGGTCGTAATGGCTCGCGAAGGAGAAGGTATGCCAGCTATCGAGCCATTCATTGGTGCTGTGAAAGCGCCCACCGGCGGGCCGAAAGCGAGTCATGCCATGGTCTGGCGTCATTAACACCTTTCAATCAGGTTAGGTAGGGGTTCAGGAAGCTGAGCGGCCTGGCCATGGTGGCCGAAAAGCCCAGGATGCCCGGGTCCCTGTGGCTGTACAGCAGGGTGTCATCGGCCTCCAGCAGGAAGGTGCCGCCCCGTTGGGTCAGGAAGGCGTTGGACGGGACGTAGGTGCGCCAGTTGGCGAGCACCTCCGCCATGTTGCGCAGGCGCAGCGTGGCCAACTCAAACGGGCGTTGGAACCCCGTGCCGCCTGCCCTTGAGAAGAGGGACCCCTGGATCGGCGGCAGGGGGCCGGCCTGGATGACCTCGGTGTCGGCGATGCGTTGGGGCGCCTGCCGATCGCCCGTGTAGCCGCGCAGAACCTCCGCCAGGGTGCCTGGAGAGCCGATGCCGGCGCACATCAGCAGCAAGTTCGGCCAGGGTCCGCCCAGCTGCTGGAGCCCTGCATAGAGCCCCAGGGCCCGGTGCAACTGGGGCTCGGCCTGCACCTGCAGCCGCTCGAGCGGAAAGCCGGTGAAGTCGCAAAAGCGTTGACGGCTGGCCCCATTGCCGATGCCGATCGCGAGCAGGGCGATGCCGGCAGACGCCAGCTGTGGCAGGGCCGGCACCAGGGCCTGGGCGTATTCCAAGCTGTCGAAGTCGCCCAGTTGGGGCAGCAGCACCACCAGCCGCCGGCGCCCCGCCCCCATCTGATCCAGCCCCGCCAGGTGCTCCAGCAGGGCGACAGGGGCGAGGGCTTCGTTCATGGGGGAGGGCTGATCGATCAATCTGGTGACCACCCTGGCTGATTCCGCTGGCCCCGCCCCCGTTATGCCCGCCCGCCGGCTTCGCTGACCAACAGCAGCAGGCGATTTCCCTCCGGATCCAGCACCCAGGCCTCCGCCCCAAAGGACTCCAGCCGGGGAGGCAGCAGGGACGAGGCCCCCAGTTGCTGGGCTGCCCCCATCCAGGCTTCGAGCGTTGCGAGGGGCTCCTGCCCGTCGGCCTGCCGTTTCAGGCAAACAGCCAGCCGACCCTGCTGGCGCGGTTGGGGCCGGTCCCGCGAGGGGCCGTAACACTCGAGCCAGCCGCCCGTCGGCCAGGGCACCAGCCAGTGACGCGCACTGAAGCCCGGCTGGGGCTCCACCCCAAGCAGGGCGGCATAGAACTGGGCGAGGGCGGCTGGGTTGTCGGCTGCCAGCACAAGGGCGCTGTCGATCACCACCAGGCCCACCAGCGCCGCCGAGCAGGGCTGAGGTGGCTGGTGTCGCAGCGGGGATAGCGCCGGGAGCGGCCGCAACGGCACATCAGCACTGTGGTGGGTGTCTGCAGGCGCAGCTCGTAGGACACCGCGCCGCTACCGAGGTGGGCCCCATCGCAGAACCAGCCATGGCGGCTCCGGCCACAGCCGCAGAGCTGGTGCACACCGGCGGGGAGTTCGAGCCCTTCAGGGCCTGGCGTGGGGGCATCGCTCTGGGGGATCACGGCTTGAGCAGGTCCCGGCCTGTGCGCTGGCTCCAGTTTGGCTGGTCGGCGCCAGGGGATCGAGCACCCCAGAAGGCTTCACAATCTGTTAGGGTTGTCGAAACAATCCGCAACACCCATGACTGAATCCACCCCCCGCTTCGGTTTTGTCCAATTCGCCGAAACCTGGAACGGTCGCCTGGCCATGCTGGGCTTCGTGATCGGTCTTGGCACCGAGCTGCTCACCGGCCAGGGCATCCTCAGCCAACTGGGCCTCGGTTGATCGCCATGAGCACCGATTACACCGTTGCCATTACCGCCGTGATCGGGCTGGTTGTGCTGCTTACCGGCATGACCGCCTATGTCTTCACCAGGCCCAGTGACCTTTCCCCCACCAGCAACCGATAACCAACCGCTCCGCCAGTGAGAAGCGGTTCCAAGACCGGGCCATCCCGCCAATCCATCGGGACCTGCTCAAGCCTGTCGAACGGTTCAATGGCTAGGCCGCCGGTGGCTCCCAGTTCCTACCCTTCTGCCTCTGAACGTCGCAGCTGGTTGTCTTGACAGGAAATCTCCAAGCCATCGGTTTTCTGATCACTTGGGTGCTGGGCTGGGGGATTGGCGGTTCGCTGATTGATGCTGGATTGATCAACGCTGGCCTCTACTCCCTGGAGGGAGGCCAGTTGGGCACCACCGTGACCTTTGTGTTGTGGTCGCTTCTCTGGGGTGGCGCTGGCACCTGGCTGTTTCAGCGCTGGGTGAAGGGCGAAAAGCCGGGTTGACTTACTCGCCCACCAATTCCGTTTGGTCACAAGCTTCAATTGCCTGCATGAGCACCGAATAGCGCTGCACCATTGCCGCGTATTGCTCGGAATGGCGGTAGCTGTGCTCCAACTGGCGGTAGTGGCGGTCTGCCGGCTGCTGGCAGTGTTGCTCAGCAGGCACCAAGGCGCCATCCGGACTGGAGCTGCGGTGGGCGTTAAACGTTGTTGTGGCCATGCGGACTCCGCGACGGGCAGGGGCTGAAGGGCCCAAACGCACTATCACGAGCTTCCTGAGCGGATTGTTCTCTTTGTCAGCGACAGCAGACTTTTTCAAAGGCAGCAGAGTTTTTCAAAGACAGCAGACTTTTCAGCGACAGCAGATTTGCCGCGCTGAATGCCGATCGCGCCGCAGCTCAGCCGCTCTGGCGCACCTTTTTTACCGCCAGGCCAGCCTCTGTGGCCGTAGCGGCTGCCAGCAACAACAGCCCAACCAGCCCGACCAGCTGGTTCTGGGCCTCCGCAGCGGCTTCAGCGTTCTGCCCCAACACGGCCCCCGCCACAAACCAGGCGGTGGCCAGGGCTGAGGTGATCCAGTAGGCCTTCCAACGCCGTTGATAGAGGTAGCCAGCCCCCAGGCCAGGCACCACGTTCAACACGACAGCCACCCAACCGGCGGAGCTGGCCAGGATCTGCTCTCGCGTGGGTGGCATGGCTTCAGGCAGGCAACAAGCAACCCCATTCTGGAGCCTGGTCGAGGCGATTCAGGCGATCGATGGGCCAGCGGGTTCGGCATCCCGCCCCCAGGCCCGCCCCCAGGCTGCCGCGAATCTCGTAAAGTTTTGTACCGTTAGTTTTGTATTCATGGGCGACCTTTCCTTGACCCGTCAGTTCAGCCTTGAGTCCCATTCCAGGGCCATTGACTCTTGCGATGATGTGGCCGAGTTGCGCCGTATCGCCAAGACCCTGCTCTCCGCCTGGCATCTCCAGGCCGACATGACCCGCCACTATGGGGCCCAGGCCTTGGGTATCATACCGATGGCCGCTTAATCGACACCACCCGTTCCGATGCACCAGCCTCGTTGACCCCATCCCGCTCCCAGCCCGGAGACTCCGATCGCCTGATCCGGCTGGTCCGTCGTTTGGGGTGGGTGTTGCTGGTTGTTTTCGTGCTGGCTGTTGCGCTCAACCTCCTCCCCCTGAACCTTGGCTCACCGAATTGGGGCATCGGTGTTGCCAATTTGATCGTCGGTTCTGCGGGCTTGGCCCTGGTTGGTATGGGATTGCTGCGCATGGCAGCGTTTCTCGAACTCCAGGCTTTTGCCAACCACCCAGCCAACGCGCCAGGATCCCGCTTGGTTCGCCTTAAGAAAGCTGAACGGTTCATCAGGCGGCTGGCGCTTGTGGGCACGGTCAGCCTGCTGTTGCTGGCTGCCTGGCAAGCCATTTTGTTTGGCCAGGGTTTCGAGCTGATCAGGGCCAAGGGGGACTCGGCCAGTGGCCAGAGTGAACAGCAAATCAGGGCTATTCAATCCAGAATTAACACTGCTCCAGATCAGATCATCGAATCGGAATGGCAGAAGTTTCAGGAGGCATTGCCTTCAACCTTGCTCCAACCCGACCGCGACCCAGCCTCCAAACGAAAAGAGCTGGCGGCCTCTGTTGATGCGAGATCCCAGCAGCTGCGGGTCGCCCTTAACCGTCAGGTATCAGCTGCCGGCTGGACTCTGGGACGCAACACCTTACGAATCAGTTTGATGGCCGTCGTGTTTGCCTGGGGGTTTTATGGGCTTTATAAATTTTAAGCCCTTTTAGTATGGGCGATCGGATTGGTCATCAGCTGCGTTTCCTGCCCGTGCTTCGCAACCGGAGATCTCTGTTTCTTCTGTTAGCAGCTTTGTTGTTTGGCTGGAATATCACCATTCTTTGGTTCACGGAGCAACCGCTTGGCTTGCAGGTGTTTCACTTGTTGCTTTGGCTTGGGATTGCCATTTCTCTTGAAGATCAACGGGCCCAGATCTGGCCGGCGCCCAGCGCAGCCAGTTTTTTTGCCGGAACTGCAATCCTCGCAGTGCTTTTGAGCCTTTCTCCATTGCTCTTAAGCCTTCAAGATGGCTACATCAAGTATCTGCTCTTGCCTTGGAGTGTGCTTGCCCTTGCCTTGATCAACCGGCCGATCAGAGATTGGCAGCTGTTTAGGGCCCCCCTGCTGATGGCGGTGCTGTTGCCCCTGAGTGGGGCGATCACGGTGCTCTCATCACCGATTCAAAACCGTTTGACGGCCTTGCTCACCTGGGCCTTCCTGTATGGGTTGGGCTTTCAGACTGGCTTGAATGGCAAGGAAATCTCGATCGGCTCGGGTGGGGTAGTGGTTCAAAGCCCTTGCAATGGATCTGAGCAATTGATCTTCTCGATCAGCATGGTCATCATCTTTCTGCTTGTTTTCCCGCTGCGGCAACGTTGGCATGTCTTTGCTGCCTTTGCTGGAGCTATTGTATCGGCCTACGTGATCAATACATGCCGTATTGTGCTGCTGGCCTACTTCACCACCTGGGCCGATCGCAGTGGGATGCCAGCCTTTGATTTCTTCCATGGCCACGGCGGTTTGATTTTTTCATTGCTTGCTGCCGGCCTGGCTGGTTGGATTTATTACCAACTGCTCGACCAAGAGCTCACCGCATGAGCCGGTTTGGCGTGGCTCCGTTCAGCCGCCCCCAGCAGCGTGCCTGGCTGTTGGGCTGTTCAGCGGCCACCGGCCTGGCCGTTCTTCACCAGGTGGTCTTTCCCGCCTCGCCCCCGCTGGCTGTCCCAGCCAACCCCGCCCGCTTGCCCCATCCCTGGCCAGCGGCCGAAGCCTCGAGGCTGCTCGACAAGCAACCCGCCACCATGCTGCAGCGCAGCGTGGCCATTGGTGCGAGCCAGCGGTTTTCGCTTGGAGATCAATGGCTAGTTCTGACCCCACTGGCTTCCTGGAGCGAAGCGAGCCTGGATCCAGCCGCGATCACCCGATCCATCCCCCAGCTGCACCTTGATCAGCCAAGCCAGCTGCAGCCCCAGCGGCCGAACCACCAGATTGCCGTCGGTTCGATCCAGGGCGAGCCCAGCTACCAAACCTGTCTGACCCGATCAGGCGCCAGCGCTTGGACGGTCCCTGGCCTGGGGGGGCTCACCGGCCGGCCGCACCAGGACTTTTTAAGAACGCTGATCGCTGGCCGCATCCCCTCGTCGCCCAGGCCGTCTTATGCCTGCCTGCTGGTGACCACGAATCACCCCCAGTGGCTGGCCAACCGTGACGGCTCGGATCGCTTGCTCAGGCAGCTCACAAGCCACACCCAATGGCCGTGGTGATGGCGCCGGCTGCTGGGCCTCAAGTCAGCAAATTGATCTGGTAGAGCACGTCTTCGAGGGCGTCGGCGGCACTGATGCCGGGGTAGCGCTGGGGGTTGCTGGGTGTGCAACAGCAGGCCAGGGGGGCGAGGCTGGTCCAGGGCCTGGCATGGCAGAACTGCACCACGCTGAGGCGCTCCTGCAAGCTGCCCGCCGGCGCCACCACCCGATGCCACCCCACCGGGATCAGGCCATTGCTGAGCCGCTCCAGCATGATGCCCGTGTTCAGAATCACCTGGCCGTCGGGCGGCAGGGCATCGCACCATTGCCCGTCCACCCACACCTGCAGGCCTGGCCCGGTGGCCCGGGGCAGGGCGGTGATCAGGTTGATATCGCCATGGGCCTCTGCCCAGCGGTGGCCGCCGGCCGGTGCAGCGGCCATGGGTGGGTAGCGAATCGCCCGGGTCAGGGTGGGGGCGTCGCTGGTGATCTCGTCAAAGAAGGTCTCAGCGCAGCCCAGGCCGAGGGCAATGATGCGCAGGAAGCGGCGCTGCAGATCGGCGATGGCGGTGTGAAAGGTTTCGAGAACGGCGCTGATGCCAGGAACCACCGCTTCCGGCAACACCTGTTCGGGATAGAGCAAGGGATAGCGCCGCCGCAGGGGGTGGTTGGCGGGCAGGGGCAGGCCCCAATTGAGCATTTCCTTCCAATCGGCTTGGCTGCTGCCGGCGGCTGTTTCCACCAGCAGGCCCGTATAGCCCGTTTGTCCGCCCGCACCCGGCGCCACAAAGCCTTGCTTGACTTCCGGGGTTAGGGCAAAAAATTCGGCCAGCAGCCCATAGGCCGTCTCGAGCAGGTCGGGGGAGAGATCACTGCTGGTGTAGACAAAGCCCGTTTCCAGACTGCGCCGCACCCCATCGACCACCGCGGCCCGGGCGTCGCTGCTGCCCCGCTCAAAGGCCAGCAGGTCAACGTCGCGAATGGCCTGGCCCATTGCAGGCAGCTTAGGGGGCCGTCCCGGAGATGGAGCAGCGAAGCGCTTGAATCGATCATGTTCGACAGACACCATGGAACCCAACTGGCTGAAACTGCGCTGGCCGTTCACGCTTTTAGTGCTTGGAGCCATGCTCTTTGGGTTGCTGTTACGCAGCACCAAGCAACCGATTCAGTTGCACTTGGTGTTGAGCTTCGCTGAGCCGCTGCGTTTGAGCGGCAAAGTGGATCCGCTGCAAATTGAGGCCGCGCGAAGCTTTGATGTGAGGGTGACGGATCAAGCTCCACTGGCACTCAGCGTCAGCAACCGGGCACCAGTCAAAGTGGAGGTGAGCAACCCTGATCCGGTTCAGATCAAGGTTGATCAGGCCAAGCCGATGGTTGTTGATGTCGATCCACAAGAACCAGTGAAGGTGAAGGTTGGCCTCTGAGCCCAAATGGCAGGTGGGCTGGATGAGCAAAACTGGGCTTGATTAGAAAAACTGGGCTGGATTAGGCATACCTTCTAACCATCTAAGAGTGATTGGCAGGCCATCACCAGGGCCAGCTCATCCGGGCCAAGGGGCTCCAGCCACTGGTGTTGGCGCTCCAGCACCTCCGCGTTGGCATCGGAGGGATCGGTTCCGGCGGCGGCCCGCTCCAGCAGCCGTTGGCGCAGGGTTGGTTCGGGCGCTTCACACACCACGATCTGAACCGGGATGCCGAGCTGCCCAGCCAGGCCCACCATCCGTTGGCGCTCGCTGCGCCTGAGAAAGCAGGCATCGACAATCACGGCCAGGCCGCCGGCGCTGGCGGCCTCCACCAGGGCCGGCAGGGCGATTCCATAGAGGTGGCGGCTGGCTTCCGGGCCGTAGAGCTCCCCCTGCAGCTGGCGGGTTGGCGAGACCCCCCAGAGCCCGAAGAGCCGTTTCCGCTCCACGTCGGAGCGGAACACCACGGCCCCCAGCCGCCGGCTGAGCTGGGCTGCGATGGTTGACTTGCCACTGCCCGCCAGCCCGTGCATCAGCAGCAGGGGCTGGGGCTGGCGCTGGATCCAGTCCATGGCCAGGGTGAGGTAACGGCCCAGCTCGGTTTGAAGCTGGCTGCGCTCGCTGGGCGCCAGATGGGGCTGTTTGAGCCGCAACCAGCTCACCTTGGCGCGCACCAGGGCGCGATAGACGCTGTACCAGGCCCAGCCCCGCAGGCCGGCCCCATCGCCGGTGGCCTCCACCCAGCCGTTGAGCAGCAGGCTGCCGAGATCGGCCCGGCCCCGCACCGCCAGATCCATCACCAGGAAGGCCATCTCGCTGATCGGATCGATCCAGCGCAGGCTTTCGCTGAATTCCAGGGCGTCGAACACCTCGATGCCAGCAGGCCCCAGCAGCATGTTGCCCAGGTGTAGATCGCCGTGGCACTCGCGGATATGGCCGTCGCTTTGACGCTGCTCAAACCAGGCCGTCAGGGCTTTGGCCTGCGTGTTGATCCAGCTGGCCAAGGGGGCCAGAACGGACGTGGCGGCTGGGCAATCGGCCAGGGCCGTGAGGTTGTCGAGCACCGGTTGCACCACCGCCTCGGGCTTGCCCCAGGGGGTCCCTGAGCCGGCGATTGCCGCATCCCGATGGAAGCGGGCCAGCCGGGCGGCCAGCTCGCGGATCGCCGCTTGATCCACCTGGCCCGCGGCCAGGGCGGCTGGCAGCAGCTGGCTTTGGTCAAATTGCACCATCCGCACGGCCCAGGCAATCACCGCCGCCGGACGGTTGGAGCCTGGTGGGGTGTCAACCGGCGCCACAAAACTGGCCGTTTCAGCCGGGCCGTACACCGGCACCAGATCCAGGTAACGCTCCGGGGAGAGGCGGCGGTTGAGGCGTAGTTCATCCCGGCAGGCCTGCTCGCGCCGCTCGGCCGTGGAGAAATCCACGAAACCAAAGGCGACGGGCTTTTTGAGTTTGTAGGCATAGGGCCCGCTCAACAGCACCCAGGAGAGGTGGGTTTCGAGCAGCTGGGGCCCACCCGGGGCGACGGAATGGCCATAGGCAGCCGGCCGCAGCAGGCTGCCAACCATCAACGCCCAGGCTGGCTCAGCCATCCGAGCTGATCAGGCTGTAGCGATCTCGCTCGAGGATGGCGTCGGGCACTCCATCGCCATCGAAATCAATCAGGCTGGGCTGGCTTGAGGCCGATTCGCTTGGGCCCTGGTCCCCGCTGATGGCACCACAGCGCAGCTCGTTGTCTTCCAGATCGAATCCGGCTGCCCGGGCAATCTTCAGGGCGATGGCGCGGGTTTCGGCATGGCCCAGGGCTTTGTTTAGTTCAATATCGGCAGGAATGGCGGCTAGAAAGTCTTGCTTTGCTACGGAAGTCATGGATACTTTTTATGTGCGAATGCTGGGGAGTTTGTTGATTCACCCTATCATGATCCTGGCCAGTTGATGTGATCCATGCGCCCAGGCTCTTTGCACGTGTTACTCACCGGCGGCACCTCTGGCATTGGCTTCCAGGCGGCCCAGGTGTTGCTACAGGCCGGCCATCGCCTCACCCTGCCCTGCCGGGATCGGGCCACGGCCGACTCCCTGCAGCGGCGGCTGGACGGTCCGATTCAGGCCCCGGTTTGCGATCTGGCCGATCTGGGCAGCGTCCACCACTGTGCCGAAGCCTTGCTGGAGGCAGGTGAGCCGATCGACAGCTTGGTGCTCAACGCCGGCCTGCAGTACAGCGGTGCGAGCCGCCCACGCTGGTCGGTCCAGGGCTTTGAGCTCACCGTTGCCGTCAACCACCTGGCCCACCAGGCCCTGTTGCAGCGGTTGTTGCCCCTGCTGCGCAGGGCCCCCACCCCGCGGCTGGTGGTGACCAGCTCGGAGGTGCACGACCCCAGCAGCGCTGGCGGCAGGGTGGGCCAGCCGGCCGGCCTGGCTGATCTCGGCGGGCTGCGCCGGGGCCCTGGGGCCGCGATGCTCGATGGCAGCAGCCGCTTCAATGCCGAGAAGGCTTACAAGGACAGCAAGCTCTGCAATCTGCTGATGGCGCGCCAGGCCAGCCAATGGCTGCCGGTGCTGGCCTGGAGTCCGGGGCTGGTGATCCCGCGCGGGCCGGGTGGTTTCTTCCGCGATAGCCGCAGTCAGAACCCCCTGGGCCAGGCCCTGTTTGCCCTGGCCGCGCGGGACCTGCTGCGGCTCACCGAGACTGCCGAGCGGGCGGGGGCCTTGCTTGCCAGCCTGGCCAGCGGGGCTGTTGCCGATCCACCCGGCGGCTTTGCCTATTGGAGCAACCGGGTGCTGGGGCCGGGCCGACGGATGTTTGAGCTCACCGAGCCCAGTGTGGAGGCCCAAGCCGATGGCTTAGCCGCCACGCTCTGGCAGCTCAGCGCCCAGCAGCTCCTTGAGGTTGAGGTCCGTGCGGCGCAGCAGGGCAAATAGGCTGCCGGCATTGCCCCGGCACACCCGCAGCTCCTGATCGAGCACGGTGATGTCCAGCCAGGCCGGGAAGGGTTGGCTCACTTCGCGCAGCAGCTTCAGGCGGCGGGAGGCCAGGGATGGGCCCAACCAGCCGCCGCGCCGAAACTGCACCCGCACCCGCTGCAGCGGTTTGGCTGGATTGGCTGGATTGGCTGGATTGGCGGAGTCTGGGGCCTCGACGCCAATGGAGGCCTCTACCACGATGGCTGCCAGGGGCGCCAAAGGGCCGCTCAGCCGCAACAGGTTCATGCCCCGCCCCTGGGCCGGGGCCAGCAGTTGGAGGTTCTCCAGCCAGGGAGCGACGGTGAGATAAGGCTGGGAGCTGCTGCTCCAGCGCAGCTCCCAGACCCCCTCCAGCTGGGCCAGGGTTGCCGGCTGGGCCAGGTCGGCGGGGCTGGAGCGCTCCAAGGCCTCGATCAACTGCTGCACCTGGGCGCTGGCCGGCCTGGCCGCGCCGCGTGGCTCCTGGCGGAGCAGGGCCACCAGGGCCTGGCGATGCTGCTCAGGGAGTGGGTCCGAACCCAGTGGCGCTGCGGATTGTGCCAATGGGTCCACCGGAGTTGTCTTAGAGCTGTTGCATCGGCAAGGGCATCGGCCCCTCGCTGCGCAGGCCGGTGCGCAGGGAGCAGCGGCCTGCGGCCGTCTGGTCCTGCTCGCCGAGGCAAGCCGCCAAGATTCTGGCCGCCAGCCGCTCCGGCTGGGTTCCTTCCACGGCGGCCTGGGCCGTAAGGCATGTGACCAGCGATTCGGGCAGCTGCCACTCCACCGGCTGCAGGGTTTCGTTTGGGTGCAGCATCGGAACCCTCTGGGGACTCTCAACAATCTAGAAACGGCGCTCGGATCTTGCAGCAACCTGCCAGGCAGGGTTGCCGCCGCGGCTGCTGCGTGGGGCGTTCGCCGTCTCTGCGGGGTTTAGCCAGCTCGGTTCACTCTGCGCTCGGCACGGCCTGGGGCAATGGCGGAATGGCCGGCGGAGGGAGCACTTCCAGTTCGGCAGGATTGGGAGCTGTTGGCGGGCCCACCAGGTCCACCGCTGTGCGCTGCACCACCAACCGGAAGCGCAGGGGGGCCTGGCCCTTGTTGATGAAGGCCTGCACGTCGGCCACCTGTCTGGCCGTGGGTAACTCGGGATCCGTCACCCGCACCTGGGCTCGAATCACCGGTGGGTTCGGTTGCCAGTCGATCGACACGCCCACCAGCTCGATGGCCGGATCGCTACCGAGGGTGATCGTGCTGTTGCGCAGTCTCGCTTCGATCAGCGTTTGCAGCTGGAGGGCCTTCGTCTCCCGATCGGCCTGGTTGAGCAGCCTCACAAAGCTGCTGCCGAGGGGAACAACCAGCAGGGCTGTAAGCAGCAGGCTGGTCAGGCCCAGCCTGCTGCGCAGCAGGCGGCTGCGGTAGGGCGGCTCGAGCGCCGCCAGGGTGGCCATCGCCCCCACCAGGATGCCGAGCAGGTTGGTGACAAACAACAGCAGGGCCCCATAGGCCTGGGCCCAGTAGGCCGAGGCAAGCAGGATGCCCACCACACACATCGGCGGCACCAGGGCCACGGCGATCGCCAGGCCGGCCAGGGCCGAGAGGGCGTCCTTCCGCAATTTGGCGAACATTGCGATCGCCCCGGCCACCAGGGCGATACCCAGATCCAGCAGGTTGGGGCTGGTGCGGTTCATCACCTCGCTGCCGAAGCTGGGAAAGGCCACCAGTTGGCCCACCCCCATCGCCAACAGGACGCAGATCACAACCCCCACCAGCAGGGTGCGCAGGGCCCGAGCCAGCATGCCCACGCGGCCCTGGGCAATCTCGAAGGCCATCGCCTGGAGGGGCATGATCCAGGGGGCCACCACCATGGCGCCGATCACCACGCCGGGGCTGTTGGCCAACAGGCCCAGGGTTGCAATCAGGGTTGCCCCCACCGTGAGCACCAGGAACACCTGATTGCAGCGTGCATCCTGCTCGAATTCCCTCTGCAGGGCTTCGAGCCGGCGGCCCCCGGGGGTGGCGCTGATCGACGTCATGCGGGCCGCTGACCGGGGTGAAACGCCATTCTGGTCTGGCTGCGGCCAGTCAAACTGGTTCGTGTGGTGGCCGCCGCCAACCGCGCCTTGGCGGAGCTCAAGGGAAGGGCGGCCGCTATCCCCAACCAAGGCTCCTGATCGACACTCGCGCCCTGCTGCTCGCTGGCACCGCCGCGCTGGCCGTTCATGCCCGGCTGCGGCTGATTCCAATCCTCACGGACGAGAACCTCAGCGGCCTGGCCTGGCACATCCGCGGCATCACCGCCCTGGCGATCGCCTTTGTGGTGGTTGGCGGGCTCATTCGGCTGGGTGGGCTGGGCTAACCCATTCGCCAGCCACAACAATGCCCGGAGCGTTGGCCCCAGGCTCTTGTCTGCTCAGCCATGGCTTTGTCCAAGGGGCCAGGATGCGGCGGCACCTCTGTCCAGCTGGGCCCCAGTGGCATCCCCCCTGCAGATCCGCCCCTATGAGCCAGCCGACTGGCCGGCGGTGTGGGCGCTGCTCGAGCCGGTGTTCCGCAGTGGCGAAACCTTCCCCCATGACCCGGCGATCACCGAGGTCGAGGCCCAGGTGGCCTGGGTGGAGCAAAGCCAGGCGGTGATGGTGGCCGTGGATACCGCCGGTGCGCTGGTGGGCACCTACTACCTGAGGCCCAACTCCCTCGCGCTCGGTGCCCATGTCGCCAATGCGGGCTACGTGGTGGCCGAGCACTGCCGGCGCCAGGGCATCGGCAGCCGGCTATGCCAGCACTCGCTGCAGTCAGCCCGGCGGTTGGGGTTTCGGCTGATGCAGTTCAACCTGGTAGTGAGCACCAACACCGCAGCCATCCACTGCTGGCAGCGCAACGGCTTCCTGGTGGTGGGCACGCTGCCGGGGGCCTTCCGCCACAGGCAGTTGGGTTACGTGGATGCCCTGGTGATGGTGCAGGGACTGGTGGAAGGGCCAAATCCATGAGGGTGGTGCCACTGCGCTTCAGCCCCGGCGACGACCTGCGCCTGGCGCTGGAAACCTGGATGGCTCAGCAGCAGGAGCAGGCCGGCTGCGTGATCAGTGGAATCGGCAGCCTCTCAGCCGCCCAGCTGCGGCTGGCCGGCCAGCAGGAGAGCACCACGATCACGGGCGACCTGGAGATCCTCAGCCTCTCGGGCACGCTCTCGCCCGATGGAGTTCACCTACACGTGGCCGTAGCCGACAGCACTGGCAGCGTGATCGGTGGCCATCTCTGCGCCGGCTCACTGGTGCGCACCACCGCAGAGCTGATGGTGGGTCTGCTGCCGGAGTGGCGCTTCTGCCGG
>CBFIGH010000083.1:0-7865 GCA_965662115.1 Cyanobium sp. | reverse complement strand
ACGGCGGTGTTGCCGTCGATCGTGATGTGGTTGTCGTCATAGAGGGCAATCAGCTTGCCCAGGCCCAGGTGTCCGGCCAGGGAGGCGGCTTCGCCGCTGACGCCCTCCTGGTTGCAGCCATCACCCATGATCACGTAGGTGTAGTGGTCCACCAGCTCGCAGCCGGGTTTGTTGAACTTGGCTGCCAGGTGGGCTTCGGCGATCGCCAGACCGACGGCATTGGATATGCCCTGCCCGAGGGGGCCGGCGGTGACCTCCACGCCTGGGGTTTCGAAGGTTTCGGGGTGGCCGGGGGTGCGGGAGTCCCACTGGCGGAATTGCTTGATGTCCTCGAGGGTCACCGAGTCGTAGCCGGTCAGGTGCAGCAGGGCATACAGCAGCATGCAGCCATGGCCAGCCGAGAGCACGAAGCGATCCCGGTTGAACCATTTGGGATTCTTGGGGTTGTGCTTGAGCACCTTGTCCCAGAGGGCGAATGCCATCGGCGCGCAGCCCATCGGCAGCCCCGGGTGACCAGAATTCGATTTGTTAACTGCGTCGATCGCCAAAAAGCGGATGCTGTTGACGCAGAGCGACTCGAGGGAGGTAGTGGGGGCGGCGACCATGGCTAGGACGGGTGTGGAGAGGTTGGGAGGGTGCTCACGCCATGCGGCGGAAGGCCAGGCAGACGTTGTGACCGCCAAATCCGAAGGAATTGGAGAGCACGACGTTGAGGGTGTGTTCCCTGGCCTGGTTGGGAACCACATCCAGATCACAAGCCGGATCCGGATTTTGGTAATTGATCGTAGGCGGCACCAGGTTGTGTTCTATGGCCAGCACGGCCGCAACGGCTTCAATGCCGCCACTGCCACCGAGCAGGTGGCCGGTCATCGACTTGGTGGAGCTCACGGGAATCTGGTAAGCCCGCTCGCCGAGGGCGCTTTTGATCGCCGAGGTTTCGTTGCTGTCATTGGCCTGGGTGCTGGTGCCGTGGGCGTTGACGTAGTCGACGGCTTCGGGCTCAAGGCCCCCATCCTTGAGCGCCAGGCGCATCGCCTCGGCACCACCGATGCCGCCGGGGGTGGGTGAGGTGATGTGATGGGCATCACAGGTCATGCCGTAGCCCACCACCTCGGCCAGGATTTGGGCGCCGCGGGAGCGGGCGTGGTCGAGGCTTTCCAACACCAGAATGCCGGCGCCTTCGCCAATCACAAAGCCATTACGCTCGGCGTCAAACGGCCTGCTGGCGGTGGCAGGGTCATCGTTGCGGAATGACAACGCCTTGGCACTGGCAAAGCCAGCCACGCCCAGGGGGGTGATGGCTGATTCCGCCCCGCCGCACACCATGGCGTCAGCCAGCCCGAGCTGGATCAGCCGATAGGCGTCGCCAATGGCGTTGGAGCCCGCCGCGCAGGCGGTCGATACGGCGCTGCTGGGCCCCTTGGCCGCCAGGGCAATGGCGGTCAGGCCGGTGGCCATGTTGGGGATCATCATGGGTACACAGAAGGGGCTGACCCGATCCGGGCCCCGGTCTGCCAGCACGTGGGCCTGGGTTTCCATCATCAGTAGACCGCCCACACCGGAACCGATGGCGGTGCCGACCCGATTTTGGTTGCTGGCGTCGATCGTCAGCCCGGCATGGCCGACGGCCTGTTTGGCTGCCACCACAGCGAACTGGCAGAAGCGATCCCAGCGTTTGGACTCCTTGGGCTCCAGCCAACCGGATGGATCAAAGTTTTTGACCTCTGCAGCAAAGCGGCAGGCATGGCGACTGGCATCAAACAGGGTGATCGGTGCCACCCCATTGCGGGCCGAAGACAGCCCTTCCCAGTAGCTGGAGACGTCGTTGCCGAGCGGTGTGACCGCGCCCAGACCAGTGACGACGACGCGCTGGAGTCCCTGCACCATGGAATGGCTCAGGCCTGCTTGTCCTGGATGAACTTGACGGCGTCACCCACGGTGGTGATGCCCTCAGCAGCTTCGTCAGGGATTTCGATGTCGAAAGCTTCTTCCAGGGCCATCACCAGTTCGACGGTGTCGAGGGAGTCGGCGCCGAGATCGTTCTGAAAGTTGGATTCCGGCTTGACTTCTCCTGAATCAACGCTGAGCTGCTCCGCAACGATCGAGCGCACTTTCTCGAAGATCGCTTCCTGGGACATGGCTGCTTTGAGAGTCGACGCACTCTACGGGTCGCTCCGCAGGCCATCCCGCGCCGTATGAACAAGGGTGACGGGGTCGCTGAGCCCGTGCTGCCTGGCCTGGCGGTGTCGGTACGTTGGGCGTCAAGCCGTCCTTCACCGGGCCATGTCCCACGCCGTCAAGATCTACGACACCTGCATCGGCTGCACCCAGTGCGTGCGTGCCTGTCCCCTCGATGTGCTCGAGATGGTCCCCTGGGATGGCTGCAAGGCCGGTCAGATCGCCTCCTCCCCCCGCACCGAAGACTGCGTGGGTTGCAAGCGCTGCGAAACCGCTTGCCCGACCGACTTCCTGAGCATTCGCGTCTATCTCGGCGACGAAACCAGCCGTTCGATGGGCCTCTCCTATTAAGCCAGCGGAATGAATGGCTCCAGGGCCCATAAGCTCAAGCCCGGCCCATCGCCGGGCTTTTTTGTTGCACTCTTCGTCGGCCCAGCCCTATGTGCGGCATCGTTGCCCTGATCGGATCCAGGGAGGCGGCTCCCCAGCTGCTGGAGGGTCTGCGCCAGCTGGAATACCGCGGCTACGACTCGGCCGGTATTGCCACCGTGGCGACCCCTGCCGGCGGTGGACCTGGCCAGCTCCACTGCCTCAAGGCAGAGGGCAAGCTGGTGAATCTCACGGCCAGTTTTGAGGCCCAGGGGGCTCCAGGCCATTGCGGGATCGGCCACACCCGCTGGGCCACCCACGGCAAGCCGGAGCAGCGCAATGCCCACCCCCACCTCGATGGCAGCGGCCAGCTGGCGGTGGTGCAAAACGGCATCATCGAGAACTACCGCAGCCTGCGCGAGGAGTTACAGGCAGAGGGCGTGGTGTTTCGCTCCGAGACGGACACGGAGGTGATCCCCCACCTGCTGGCTCGCCAGTTGGGCCGTCTCCAGACCGGTGGCGACGCAGGCTCCGGCCGGGCGGCCAGCCCCAGCAGCCTGCTTCTGCTGGCCGTCCAACAGGTGTTGCCGCTGCTGCAGGGCGCCTATGCCCTAGCGGTGGTGTGGGCCGAGGCCCCTGGGGCCCTGCTGGTGGCCCGCCGGGCGGCACCGCTGTTGATCGGCCTGGGGGAAGGGGAATTTCTCTGTGCCAGTGACACGCCGGCCCTGGCCGGGTTCACCCGCACGATCCTGCCGATGGAAGACGGCGAGGTGGCCCTGCTCACCCCCCTCGGTATTGAGCTTTACGACCAGGCCGGTGGGCGGGTGCAGCGCACTCCGAGCTTGTTGAGCGGCACCGAACACGTCGCCGACAAGCGCAGTTTCCGCCACTTCATGCTCAAGGAGATCCATGAGCAGCCAGAAACGGCGGCGCTCTGGGTGGCCCGGCACCTGCCCCAATCAGCTCCGGGCGAAGCCGGGCCCCTGGTCGCCCTGCCCCTGCCGGCGGAGGTGTTTGAAGGGGTGGAGCGGATCCAGATCCTGGCCTGCGGCACGAGTCGCCATGCCGCCCTGGTGGGTGCCTACCTGTTCGAGCAGCTGGCCGGCATTCCAGCCAGCGTGTTCTATGCCAGTGAATTCCGCTACGCGCCGCCGCCCCTCTCCGCCCACACCCTCACGATCGGGGTGACCCAGTCAGGCGAAACGGCCGACACCCTGGCAGCCCTGGCGATGGAGCAGGAGCGGCGCCAGCTGAGCTCCGACCCTGCCTTTGCACCCAGGCTCCTGGGCATCACCAACCGGGCCGAGAGCTCCCTGGCCCGGATGGTGGACCACATCCTTGATATCGGTGCGGGGATTGAGGTGGGGGTGGCAGCCACCAAGACCTTCCTGGCCCAGTTGCTGGCTTTCTATGGGCTGGCCCTGAGCTTTGCTGAGCGTCGCGCGGGCCGCGCGGGCCTTCAGGCCCTGGTGGATCAGTTGCGTCAATTGCCCCAGCAGTTGGAGGCCCTGGTGGCTGACCACGACCAGCGATGCGCTGGCTTGGCGCATCGGTTTGAGGGAACGCAGGATGTGATCTTCCTGGGCCGGGGCATCAACTATCCGATCGCCCTTGAAGGTGCCCTCAAACTCAAGGAGATCAGCTACATCCATGCCGAGGGGTATCCGGCTGGGGAGATGAAGCACGGCCCGATTGCTTTGCTGGATGCCAAGGTGCCGGTGGTGTCGATCGCCATGCCGGGTAAGGTGTTTGAGAAGGTGCTCAGCAATGCCCAAGAGGCCAAGGCCCGGGATGCGGAGCTGATTGGCGTGGCTCCCGATTGCCCGGATGCGGAGCTGTTTGATCTGCTGTTGCCGGTTCCGGTGGTGGATGAGTTGCTCAGTCCGCTGCTCACCGTGATTCCGATGCAGTTGCTCAGCTATCACATCGCCGCCCACCGCGGCCTGGATGTGGATCAGCCGCGCAACCTGGCTAAGAGCGTCACTGTGGAGTAGCTGGCCCGCCTGCTGCGGCGACGTCCGTGCGGCCGTAGCGATCTTCAAAGCGCACGATGTCGTCTTCGCCCAGATAGGGGCCGCTCTGCACCTCAATCATCTCCACGGGGATCTTGCCCGGGTTGGTGAGCCGGTGCCGGCAGCCCAGGGGGATGTAGGTGCTCTGGTTTTCGCTGACCAGCTCCTGCTGGCCATCCTTTTCCACCATCGCCGAGCCCTGCACCACGATCCAATGCTCAGCCCGGTGGTGGTGCATCTGCAGCGAAAGGCTGGCGCCTGGATTGACCACGATCCGTTTCACCTGCCAACGGGAGCCCTCGGTGACGCCGTCGTAGGAGCCCCAGGGGCGATAGATCTTGCGGTGGGCCTTGCTCTCCGGGGCGCCCTGGCGTTCCAGCAGCCCCACGATCCCCTTGATGTCCTGGGCCTGGCTCCGGTGGGCCACCAGCACCACGTCGTCTGTTTCGACCACGACCAGATCTTCGACGCCAAGCCCCACCACCAGGCGGTGCTCGCTGCGTAGGTAGCAATTGCGGGAGTTTTCGTGGATTACCCTGCCCCGCAGCACGTTGCCCTGGTCATCTTGATCCGTGGTTTCCCACAGGGCGCTCCAGCTGCCCACATCACTCCAGCCTGCCTCCAGCGGTAGCACGGCCCCCCGGTCGGTGCGCTCCATGACGGCCACGTCGAGCGCCACATTGGGGCAGGCGGCGAATGCTTCCCGCTCCAGTCGCAGGAAGTTGAGGTCGGCGCTGTCTTGCTCCAGCGCCAGCCTGCAGGCGCTGACCACCTCGGGGACCAGCCGTTCGAGCTCAGCCAGGATGGCGCTGGCCTTGAACAGGAACATGCCGCTGTTCCAGGTGAAGCGGCCGGTGGCCAGGAACTGTTCGGCGGTAGGGCGATCGGGCTTCTCGACAAACCGGGCGATCGGCACGGGCTGGGTGACGCCGCCGAGTGGTTCGGCGGCCTCGATGTAGCCGTAGCCGGTTTCCGCTGCGGTGGGCACGATCCCGAAGGTCACCAGCTGGCCGGCCTCCGCGGCTGCCGCACCAGCCATCACCGTCTCGCGGAAGGCCGCGGCGTTGCGAATCGCATGGTCGGCAGCGAGCACGAGCAGCAGGGGGTCGTCCCCTTGGGCGGTGGCTTGCAACGCCGCAACGGCCACCGCCGGAGCCGTATTGCGGCCGATCGGCTCCAGCAGGATCCCTGCGGGCTCCACACCGATCTGTCGCATTTGCTCGGCCACGATGAAGCGATGGTCTTCATTGCAGATCAGCAAGGGTGGGGCGAGCCCCG
This sequence comes from Cyanobium sp., assembly GCA_965662115.1. Taxonomy (GTDB): domain Bacteria; phylum Cyanobacteriota; class Cyanobacteriia; order PCC-6307; family Cyanobiaceae; genus Cyanobium_A. The sequence continues at coordinate 2,028 of CBFIGH010000083.1, read as the reverse complement.
CCAGGCCATCCAGTCGCTGTTGGGTTTGCTGCAGCAGGGTCTCCTCGCCGCTGCCAGCCAGGGGCCAGTACTGCTTCGGGTAGCTGGCGCGCGACAGCGGCCACAGCCTGGTGCCCGTGCCACCACAGAGGATCACCGGAACCAGGGTGCTGACTGCCATGGCGGCCTTAGAGATGGCCCATTCAAGGCCATTCCGTTGGCTCGGTCGAGCTCAAAGGTCCAGTAGCCCTGGCGGTGGGGTGATGCCGATCCAGCCCTCAGCCAGGTGCACTTCCGGCACGATCGCCGTCACGAAGGGGATCAGCAGGCGTCGGGAGCCGGTCGGGGTGTCTTGCTCCACCTCCAGCAGGTCGTTGCCGGCATGGATCAGGTTGGACACCCGGCCGATCGGCTGTTGCCCCTCCAGCAACCGCACCTCGGTGCCGACCAGATCAAGCAGGTGGAATTCGCCCTGGGCCAGCTTGGGACGGTCATCGGCCCGCACCAGCAGTTCGGCCCCAACCAGGGCCTCGGCTGCCGGGCGGCTGTCCACGGCGGTCAAGCGCACCACAAACAACTCCTTGCCGGGCAGCAGGCGGCCCCCCAGCAGGGTGGCCGCCTGGGGGGGCTGCCCCTTGTGCTGCAGCCAGCGCTGACCGGCCTGGGTGAAGCGCTCCGGGAAATCGCTCAGGGGCAGGACGCGCAACTCCCCCTTCAGCCCCTGGGCGGCCACCAACTTGCCGACCACCATCAAGTCTTGATCGACCGTTGGATCATCCATGTTCCCCACACTGACCCATCCAGCGATGGCCCACCCAGTGATGACCCATGGATCGATAATGACGACACGCCTCGCTTCAACCATGGCTGACCTGCCGATCCTGCCGGGCTCCACCGTGGTGGTGCGCGACGACCGCTCGATTTACAACGGCTACAGGGGCTTTGTGCAGCGGATCAGCGGGCAGCGGGCCGCCGTGCTGTTCGAGGGCGGCAACTGGGACAAACTGGTCACCATGCCGATCAAGACCCTTGAGCAGGTTTGATCGTGGCCAGGGCTGCGCGGGCCGCTGCCTGTTCGGCGCTGCGCCGCGAGGGCCCCACGCCGTTGTGGAGGCCCTGGCTAGGGATTTGCACCGTGCAATAGAAGCGATGGGGGTCGCCATGCACCTGGCTGCGCTCCTCACAGCTGTAGCTGGGCAGCCCCAGCCCCTGGCCCTGACTCCATTCCTGTAGGGCTGACTTCCAGTTGTGGCGGTCGGGATCGCCCAGCAATTCGGCGGTGCTGCGCTGCCAGTGGGGAGTGAGCCACTGGTGCACCGGCTCGAGGCCGCCCTGGCCGTCCCCCCAGGCCTCATAGAGGCCCCCCAGCAGGGCCTCGCAGCACTCCGCCCGCACGGTCGCGCGGCCCGCACGGTCGCCACTGGCCGTGGGCCCCAGCAGCAGAATCGAATCAATGCCACAGCGCTGGCCGATTTCGGCCAGCCAGCGGTCGCTCACCAGCTGGGCCCGCAGGGCTGACCAGCGGCCCACGCCCAGGCTGGGGTGGTGGCGTTGCAGGAATTCAGCTGCGGCCAGACGCAGCACGGCATCGCCGAGAAACTCCAGCCGCTCATGGTTGTGGGCCCGCCCCGCCGAGGTGTGGGTGAGGGCCTCGTCGATGGGGGAGAGGTCTCGGTCGCCGTACTCCAGGCCCAGCGACCGGAGGAAGGCAACCAGCTGCTGGTGGCGTTCGGGCCGCATGGCTGGTTCGGGGAATGGGGTGAAAGCAGGACGTAAGCCGGGTTCTGTTCCAGGCGGCGGCGGACCGCCGCTGGGGTGATCATCTGTCTGGGACCGCCGTTACCGGCGGCCTCGAGCGGCGCTCTTGATTCGGGACGGGTGTCATGGCCAACCGTTGTCCCTGGGCCTTGCTCCCAGCCGGGGTTTACCGAGCCAGCACCTCTCGATGCTGCTGGTGCGCTCTTACCGCACCTTTGCACCCTTGCCTGTGCCTGCAAGCAGGCCATCGGCGGTGTGTTTCTGTGGCACTCTCCTCACGGTCACCCGCAC
>CBFIGH010000082.1:0-26536 GCA_965662115.1 Cyanobium sp. | reverse complement strand
GCCAGCAGGAAGCCGTCGCGGAAGGCGTCGCCGGCATCGGTGCCCCGCTTGAGGGCCGCTTCCACCTCCAGCAGTTGGCTGAGCAGGCGCAGAAATACCGCGGGCTGGCGGCCGCGGATCTGTTTGCGCATCACGTAGATGCGTTTGGGGTTGCCGATGCCGGCCGCCTTGGCGATCACCGCAACGTCTTGCTCGCCGGCGCGCTCTAGCAGGGCAACCCAGAGCCAGCCGCGGATCTGGCTGCTGAGGGCGGCCACGATGCGCAGGGCCGGTTCGTTGGCGGCTAGCAGGGCATCCAGCCGGGCGATGGCCTCGGCGGGCTGGCCAGCTAGCAGGGCGTCTCCCGCCGCCAGGGCGCTGGTGGCCTGACCGCCCACCAGGGTTTGCACGGCGACCAGGCTGATCGGGCTGCCGGCGGCGTAAAGGCTGAGCTTGTCGAGCTCGCTGGCCAGGCGGGCGCTGTCGCTGCCGACGGCATCGGCCAGGGCCTCGGCGGCGTGGGGATCCAGCTGCAGGCCCAGATCGTGGGCCGTGCGAACCACCAGCTCCACCTGGCCGGCCCCATCCCAGATGGCCGGCAGGCCAAAGCTCTGCTCGCTGGCCTGGCCCGCCTTGACCAGCTTCTGCACGGCCTTGGTGGTGCGCAGGCGGGCGTCGGGTTTGCCGGAGCTGACCAGCACCAGATGGCAGCCATCGGCCACCTGGGCCAGGGCCGCCTCAAAGCCTTCCGCCAGCTCGGCCGGGCACTGGCTGCAGAAGGGGCTGCGCTGCAGGAGCACCACCCGGGCCCCGGCGCCGAAGGGGGGCGTGCGGGCTTCCTCCAGGGCCTGGGCCGCCTGGGCAGGGTCGTTGCCATCGAGGCGGCTGAGGTTGAGGCTGGCCCAGCTGGGATCGAGCTGCGCCTCCAGCAGCGCTTCGACGGCGCGGTTGCGGGCAGCCTCGTCGTCGCCCCAGAGCAGGTGGATGGGCATGAATCTGGCGCCTGGGCAGCGGGCGGGGCTCAGAGGCGCAGGGCGCTGAGCACGGGGTGCTGGCCAGTTTGGGCTAGGGCGGGATGGTCGGTGACCAGCACCGTCGCCTCAGCCTGGATGGCGGTGGCCAGTTCGATGGCGGCGCTGTCATCGAGCTGGGGCTCCTGGCGGCGCAGGCGCACGGCCGCCGCCGCAATGACCGCATCAACGGGGATCAGCTGCCATTGGACAGGGTTTTCGAAGGCTTTGGCATAGCGCTGGGCCAGGGCTTCATCGCCGCAGGCCAGGGGTCCCTCGAGCACCCGCATCAGGCTCACGCCGCTCACCACGCCGATCCAGTAGCCCGCGGCAATGCCCTGCATCAGCGGCTGGAGGTGCTTGCCGGCGCCCTTGGCGTCCGCCAGAAACGCCACCAACGCTGAGCCATCGAGGGCGATTCGGGAGCCGTGGGCCAGCTGGCGGGGATGGAAGGTGCGCTGCTGCGGCAGGTTTTGTACAGGTTGCACGAAGGCCGGCGCGGCCGGCGCGGGGCGAGCCGGGTGGCGCTGGTTGGGGTTCCAGCAGCCACGGCCGCTGCCCTGCAAGGCCATCAGGCTCTGCACCTGCCGCTGGCGCAGGCTCGGATCGGTGGGCGCCTGCCCGGCCAGCGGCACCAGGGCGGCCATGGGGGTGCGGTGGCGCTGGATCACGATGCGCTCGCCAGCCGCGGCCCGCTCCAGCAGCTCCGGCAGGCGGCGCCGGGCGGCCTCGACGCCCAGAGGTGTGTTCATGGGCCTCCTGGATTCTGTACTGCGAGTATCTGGGTCAGGGTGGGGTGGGGACCCACGACCGTCCATGCCTGCAGCTGCGTTTGATCATCCGATTTTTCGCGAGAGCCTGCGGCTGATCCGCGAGCTGCCGGGCACGGCGGCGGCCCTGGCGCCGCTGAGCCCCCTGCAGCAGGACGTGTTGCTGCGGCTGATCCACAGCAGCGGTGATCCGGCGTTGGCTGGTGATCTGCGTTTTGCCCCGGGGGCCTGCGAGGCCGGGTTGGCGGCCCTGGCGGCGGGGGCGCCGATCCTCACCGACACAGCCATGGCTGCGGCGGCCGTGGCGCCGATGGCGCGCCGCACCTTCGGCAATTCCGTGCGCAGCGTGTTGGATTTTGCGCCTGATCAGGCGCCGGCGGGCTCCACGCGCACGGCGGCGGGCATGGCCGCCGCCCTGGCGGAGCTGAAGCAGCCCGCCGTGGTGTTGATCGGCAGCGCGCCCACGGCACTGGAGGTGCTGCTGGAGCTGGTGGTGGCAAAAACCGTGCCGGCGCCGGCCCTGGTGATCGGCATGCCTGTGGGGTTTGTGGGGGTGGCCCAGAGCAAGCGTCACCTGGCTGAGAGTGGCCTGGTGCACCTTCGGCTCGAGGGCTCCAAGGGCGGAGCCGGACTGGTGGCCGCGGCCTGCAATGCCCTGCTGCGGGCTGCTTGGCTTCAGGCGGCGAATGCACCGTCCTGCGAGCCGGCTTCCTCCTGATCCGACTCCACCCGCACGACGCTGTTGGCTTCGATGCGGCCCAGCACCTGGCGGGCGCGCAGCACCACCGCCGCTGGCACGCCGGCCAGGCGGGCGGCTTCGATGCCGGAGCTGCGGCGGGCGCCGCCCGGAGCCACCTGGTGCAGGAACAGCAGGGCGTCGCCGGTTTCCTGCACCAGCACCTGGGCGTTGGCGACGTTGGCCAGCTGCCCGGCCAGGGCGTTGAGCTCGTGGTAGTGGGTGGCGAAGATGCTGCGGGCGCCGAGGCCGCCGCGCGCCGGCGGGGTGGCCAGATGTTCGGCCACGGCCCAGGCGATCGAGAGGCCGTCGAAGGTGGCGGTGCCGCGGCCGATCTCATCGAGCAGCACCAGCGAGCGCGGCGTTGCGTGGTGCAGGATGTTGGCCGTTTCGGCCATCTCCACCATGAAGGTGGACTGGCCGGCGGCTAGGTCGTCGCCGGCGCCGACGCGGGTGAAGATCCGGTCGGCGATGCCGAGGCGGGCGGAGGTGGCCGGGATCCAGCTGCCCATCTGGGCCATCAGCTGCAGCAGGCCGGTCTGGCGCAGATAACAGCTCTTGCCGCTGGCGTTGGGGCCGGTGAGGATGATCAGATCGGGCGCGGCTTCGGATCCCGCGGCGCCCAGGCTGACGCTGTTGGCGGTGAAGGGCTCCTCCACCAGCAGTTGTTCCACCACCGGATGGCGCCCCGCCTCGATGGCCAGCTGGCGGGCTTCGGGGCCGCTGGGGTCGGTGATCTCGGGGCAGCAGTAGCCGCCGGTGGCGGCCACCTCGGCCAGGGCGGCGAGGGTGTCGAGTTCGGCCACCAGACGGGCGGCGCTGCGGATCGTGGCGGCTTGGTCACCGACGCGGCTGCGCAGGGCGCCGAACAGCTCGTATTCCCGTTGGGCGGCGCGGGCCTTGAGCTGCTGGATGGCGCCCTCGCGGTTGCGCAGGGCCGGCGTGACGAAGCGCTCCTCGTTGGCCAGCGTCTGGCGGCGGATCCAGTGCTCCGGCACGGCCGCGGCCTTGGCCTTGGATACCGCCAGGAAGTAGCCGAAGGTGCGGTGGTATTGCAGTTTGAGGGTGCTGATGCCGCTGAGCCGGCGCTCCTCGGCCTCCTGCTGGGCCAGCCAGGCGTCCTGGTCGTCGAGCTGGTTGCGCAGCTCGTCGAGGGCTTGATCGACGCCGTCGTGGATCAGGCCGCCCTCGCTGAGCGAGAGGGGCGGGGCCTCCAGCAGGGTGTGGCGCAGGTCGGCGGCCAGGGTGTCGAGCTCGGGCCAGGGGCGGGCCAGGGCCTGCAGGGGGGCGCTGCTGGCCTGGGCGAGCTGGTTGGCGAGCTGGGGTAGGCGCTCGAGGCCATCGGCCAGGCCCACCAGATCCCGGGCGCCGGCGCTGCCGGCCCCGGCCCGGCCCGCCAGCCGCTCCAGGTCGCCCATGGGGCGCAACAGCCGCCGCAGGGCCAGGCGCAGGGCGCGCTGGGCCACCAGCTCGCTGACGCCCGCCTGGCGCTCCAGGATTGCGGCGCGCTCCACCAGCGGGGCCAGCAGCCAGCGGCGCAGGCAGCGGCCCCCCATGGCGGTGTGGGTGCGGTCGAGGGCCCAGAGCAGGGAGCCGTGCACGCTGCCGCCCAGCTGGGTTTTGGTCAGCTCCAGGTTGCGTCGGGTGGCGGCATCCAGCACCAGTTGGTCAGCGGGGTGCCAGGTGGTGGGCGGCTCCAGGGGCACCAGGTGCTCCTGCAGGGTGGTGTCGAGGTAGGCCACCAGCCCTCCGGCCGCCCGCAGCGCCAGGGGCAGCTCGCCGAGCCCCAGGCCATCGAGGCTGGCCAGCCCAAAGCGCTGTTTCAGCCGGGCCCTGGCCTCGGGGGCCTCAAAGGGGGTGCGGGGCAGGGGGGTGAGCCGGCGGCTGTCGGGGCACCAGGCGGGGCTGGCGGGGCCGTCGGCTGGGGCGGCAGCGCTGGGCCAGAGCACCTCGGCAGCCTCCACCTGCAGCAGCTCCTGGTGCAGGGCATCGCTGCCGTCGCGTTCGGTGACCCGGAATTCACCGGTGCTGACATCGGCCACGGCCAGACCCCAGCGGGAGGCGCTGCTGCCCCCGCCCTCCAGCACCACGGCGCAGAGCCAGTTGTTGCGGCGGGCCGCCAGCAGCCCCTCTTCGAGCACGGTGCCGGGGGTGAGCACGCGGGTGATGCCCCGTTTGAGCAGTTCGCCCTTGGCGGGCCCCTTGCTGGCGGCGGTTTCGAGTTGGTCGCAGAGGGCCACGCTCAGGCCGCGGCGCACCAGCTCGCCGCAATAGCGCTCGGCAGCGTGGTGGGGGATGCCCGCCATCGGCACCCGGCCGAGGCTCTTGCCGGCCTCCTTGCCGGTGAGGGTGAGCTCCAGCAGCCGCGAGAGGGTGATGGCGTCTTCGAAGAAGCATTCGAAGAAGTCGCCCAGGCGGTAGAGCAGCACCCGATCGGGATGGGCCGCTTTGAGCTCCACGTAGTGGCGCAGCATCGGCGTGAGCTGGTCGGGGTCGACCAGGCCGTGGTGGTGCCAGGGGGGGAGGTCGGTTTCGGCCTGGCCGGGGGGGGTGGCTTCCGGCGCTGGTCTGGTGCGGGCCTGGCGGCTGCGGGGGCGGTCAGCGGGGGCGGCCGCAGGCTCCTCGGCCAGGCCCAGGGCTGCCGTGAGCGAAAGCTGCTGATCGGCTTCCGCGGCCACGGCACATGGGGGTGTTGGGGGGATCGTAGGCCGGCTGGCCGGGCCCCCACCCCCACAACTTGTGAAGGATCGGCGGCGGCGCTCGGCGGGTGGCTGGGGCCTCGTGTGAGAATCCGCCCACTGGCCTGATCTGGCCCCGCGCCACTTGCCGCATTCGCCATGCAGATCCTCAACACTCTGACCGTTCTGGCCCTGGTGGTGCTGTCCTTTGCCTTGATTGTGGCGGTGCCGGTGCTCTACGCCAGCAGCGAAGATTCTGGACGCTCCAATCGCCTGATCCTGCTCGGCGGCATCGCCTGGGTGGCGCTGGTGCTGCTCAACTGGGGTATGAGCATCTTCGTGGTCTGACGCGTGGCAATTTTTGAAGGACGGTTCACCGATACGGGCGGTCTGCGGATTGCCGTTGTGGTGGCCCGCTTCAACGACCTGGTGACCGGCAAGTTGCTCAGCGGTTGCCTCGACTGCCTGGGCCGCCACGGCATCGACCTGGGCGCAGGCGATGGTTCCGGCAGCGCCCAGCTCGATGTGGCCTGGGTGCCGGGCAGCTTTGAGATCCCCCTGGTGGCCCAGCGTCTGGCGGCCAGTGGCCGCTACCAGGTGGTGATCACCCTGGGGGCGGTGATTCGGGGCGACACGCCCCACTTCGACGTGGTGGTGGCGGAGGTGAGCAAGGGCGTGGCCGCCGTGAGCCGCAACACCGGCGTGCCGGTGATCTTCGGCGTGCTCACCACCGAAACCATGCAGCAGGCCCTGGAGCGGGCTGGCATCAAGAGCAACCTGGGCTGGACTTACGGCCTGCAGGCGCTCGAAATGGGCAGCCTGATGGCGGCCCTGCCGGACTAACCAGTTTCTTCAGCGGAGGCGCTTTTCTTGACCAGCAGCTCCTGGGGGCCAGCGTCGCTGAAGCCCAGCTGCCGGTAGAAGCTGGCGCTGTTGGTGGTCATCAGGTAGGTCCGCTTCACCCCGCGCAGCGCTGGAGCCGCCAGCAGGGCCTCGACCAACTGGCGGCCCAGCCCCCGCCCCTGGAGGTCTTCCGGGATCACCACGTCCCAGAGCACGGCGCGGAAGACCCCATCGCTGCTGGCCCGCCCGAAGCCCACCAGCCGCTTGCCACGCCAGAGGCTCACCACCGCCGCACTGCCGGCCAGCATCTGGCGCAGCTGGCCGAGGCTGCGCCCCTGGGCCCAGAAGGCGTGTTGATTGAGCAGCCGCTGCAGCTTCCACAGCCCGCGGGTGGGCCAGAGGCCCGGGCCCAGCCCCAGCCAGCGCAGGCCTGGAGCCCCCGGGGCATGGATCAGGAGCCGCGGTGCGTCCATGACAGGATGACCCCCAGACATGGCCGTTCGGTGCAACAACGCAAGGGCATCATCTTGGCCGGGGGGAGTGGTACCCGGTTGCACCCGATCACCCAGGCGGTAAGCAAGCAATTGCTGCCGGTGTTCGACAAGCCAATGGTCTATTACCCGCTGAGCACGTTGATGCTGGCGGGAATCCGGGAGGTGCTGATCATCACCACCCCCCATGATCGGGACGCTTTTCAGCGGCTGCTTGGTGATGGCTCCGCCTGGGGTATGGCGATCGCCTATGCCGTGCAGCCCAACCCTGAGGGGTTGGCCCAGGCCTTTCTGATCGGCGCCGAGTTCCTGGCCGGGGCGCCGGCGGCCTTGGTGCTGGGCGACAACCTCTTCCATGGTCACGATCTCAGTCCCCAGCTGCAGGCCACCAATGGCGGCCGGGGCGGGGCGACGGTGTTTGCCTACCCGGTGCGCGACCCCCAGCGTTACGGCGTGGTGGAGTTTGCCGACGATGGCCGGGTGTTGAGCATTGAGGAGAAGCCCGCCAAGCCCCGCTCCCGCTTTGCGGTGACAGGCTTGTATTTCTACGACGACAGCGTGGTGGAGCGGGCCAGGCGGGTGGTGCCCTCCTCCCGCGGCGAGCTGGAGATCACCGACCTCAACCGCCAGTATCTGGAGGAGGGGCTGCTGCAGGTGGAACTGATGGGCCGCGGTATGGCTTGGCTCGACACCGGCACCTGCGATTCCCTGCACGAGGCCGGCAGTTACATCCGCACCCTGGAGCACCGCCAGGGGCTGAAGGTGGGTTGCCCGGAGGAGGTGGCCTGGCGGATGGGCTGGATCAGCGGCGCCCAACTCGAGGGCCTGGCCCTGGGGCTGCGCAAGAGTGGCTACGGCGATTACCTCCTGCAGTTGTTGGAGAGTGGCGATGCGGGCTGAGCAGCTGGTCGGTTCGGGTGGGGCGGCGGTACAGGGGCCGCTGCTGTTGACGCCGCAGGTTTTTGGTGATGACCGGGGTTTCTTCCTGGAGAGCTGGAACGGCCAGCGCTGGCAGGAGCTGCTGGCTGACCACGGCCAGAGCGTGACGCCCTTCGTGCAGGACAACCACTCCCGCTCGGTTCGGGGCGTGCTGCGCGGCCTGCATTGGCAGCTGCCGCCCCACCCCCAGGCCAAGCTGGTGCGCTGCGTGGTGGGCTCGATTTTTGATGTGGCGGTGGATCTGCGCCGCGGCTCGCCCAGCTTTGGCCAGTGGCTCGGGGCTGAGCTGAGCGCTGCCAACCACCAGCAGCTCTGGGTGCCCGTGGGCTTTGGCCACGGCTTCCTCACCCTCAGTGAGCAGGCCGAAGTGCTGTACAAAACCACCGACTTCTGGAGCCGCAGCTGCGAGCGGGCCCTGCGTTGGGATGACCCCGCCCTGGCGATTGGCTGGCCGCAGCTGGAGACAGCCCCCCTGCTCTCCGGCAAGGATGGGATAGCGCCGCTGCTGGCGGAGCTGGGTACGGACGATTTGTTTGCGCCGCATTGCAACTAATCAATACCGATTTGGCAAAAGCCTGTTGAGCGCAGCAGCGCCTTGGCGGGGCCATTGCGATCGGCTGGATGGATCGATATAACCCTGTTGATACGTGCCGAGCGATCGGGGCAGGGGGGCAGATGATCTCCAAATTCATTGCCCTGCTGGATCGCTGGATTGCGGCGTCGAGTGGCTCCCATCGCCGGATCGAGGATCTCGAAGCCCTGCACCGCAGGGGCCTCCATGCGATCAGCCACCACCCTTCGGTGGATGTGGCCCCACCCGAGTACTGCAAGGCAGCCGGCCTTCCCCTTGGCAGCTACTGGCCGGTGGTGGTGGCCGCCGTGCTCGATGAGGTGAGCCAGAGCCAGCAGGCCCACACCATCGAAACGCTCCATGCCCTGGTGGCAGCCCAGTTTCTCAGCCAGCAGGAGATGGACCGCACTGTGGCGTTCGCAGCGGCGTTCAAGGCCCAGTCCCATTCTTCGGTTCAGACCATCAACTTTGAGCGCTGGCAAGACGCTGCTTGAGCCAAAATTCTTGGGCGTGAATCAGCGATGACAGCTTTGCTTCTCCCAGGGATGGATCGGGTGCTGGTGACCGGCGGTGCCGGCTTCATCGGTGGTGCGGTGGTGCGGCGGCTGCTGGCAGGCAGCAATGCACTGATCTTTAACCTCGACAAGATTGGCTACGCCAGCGATCTCACCAGCATCGGCAGCCATCCACGCCACCAGCTGCTGAAGGTGGACCTCGCTGATTCGGCCGCCACGGCTGAGGCCGTGCGGGTCGCCGATCCGGATTTGGTGATGCACCTGGCCGCTGAAAGCCATGTGGATCGCTCGATCGATGGCCCCGGCGCGTTCATCGAGAGCAACGTGACCGGCACGTTCAACCTGCTGCAGGCGGTGCGCACCCATTGGCAGGCCCTGCCGAGTGACCGGCGGACCGGCTTTCGCTTTCACCACATCAGCACCGATGAGGTGTTTGGCTCCCTGGGGCCCACGGGTCGCTTCTCGGAAACCACCCCCTACGACCCTCGCAGCCCCTATTCGGCCAGCAAGGCGGCCAGCGACCACCTGGTGAGCGCCTGGCACCACACCTACGGCCTGCCCGTGGTGCTGACCAATTGCTCCAACAACTACGGACCCTGGCAGTTTCCCGAGAAGTTGATCCCGGTGGTGATCCTCAAGGCGGCGGCGGGCGAGCCGATCCCCCTCTATGGCGATGGGGCGAACGTGCGCGACTGGCTCTATGTGGAAGACCACGTCGAGGCCCTGCTGCTGGCGGCGACCAGGGGCCGGCTGGGCGAGAGCTACTGCGTGGGAGGCGCCGGCGACCATGGCAGCCCGAGTGAACGCACCAACAAGCAGGTGGTGGAGGCGATCTGCAGCCTGATGGATGCGCTGCGGCCCCAGGGAGCCCCCCATGCCCGATTGATCACGCCGGTGAGCGATCGCCCCGGCCACGACCGCCGCTATGCGATCGACGCGGCCAAGATCAGCGCGGAACTGGGCTGGCGGCCGCGCCACAGCTTTGAGGATGGCTTTGGGGCCACGGTGCGCTGGTATCTCGACAATCAGGCCTGGTGTGAGCGGGTGAAGGCACAAGCCGGCTATGCAGGCCAGCGGATCGGCACCCAGGCCCCTGGCCTGCCAGCGTGACGGTGAGCTTGTGAGGGTGAGGTGATGAAGGTCTTGCTCACCGGTGCTGCCGGCCAGCTGGGCCAGGCCCTGATCCATACCAAGCCCGCGGGGGTGGAGTTGATCGCCTGCAGCCGCGCCGAGCTGGATTTGGCTGATCCCCAGGCCTGTGGCGCGGCGGTGCGGTTGCACAGGCCTGAATGGGTGCTCAACGCCGGCGCCTACACGGCGGTGGATCGGGCCGAACAGGAGCCGGAGTTGGCCCAGGCTGTCAATGCGGGCGCGCCGGCAGCCTTTGCCGAAGCGCTGGCGGCCGCGGGCGGCCGGCTGTTGCAGGTCAGCACAGACTTTGTGTTCAACGGCGCCCAGGGCTCGCCCTACCGCCCGGATCAGCGCCGGGATCCGCTGGGTGTGTACGGCGCTAGCAAGGCTGCCGGCGAGGCGGCGGCGCTGCAACTGAGCGGTGCCCGGGTGCTGCGCACCAGCTGGGTGTACGGCCCGGTAGGCAACAACTTCTGCCTCACGATGCTGCGGCTGCATCGGGAGCGGCCCCAGATCAGCGTGGTGGCCGACCAGGTGGGCTGCCCCACCAGCACCCTGACCCTGGCGGCAGCCTGTTGGCGGGCGATCGGGCTGGGGGCCGTCGCCGATGCCGACCAAGCGCCGATCCTGCATTGGAGCGATGCCGGTGCGGCCAGTTGGTATGACTTCGCGGTGGCGATCGGTGCGTTGGGCGTGGCCGCGGGCCTGCTGGAGCGGGCTGCCGTGGTGCGGCCGATCACCACCGCCGAGTTCCCCACGCCAGCCAGGCGGCCCAGCTACTCCCTGCTCGATTGCAGTGCCAGCCGCGTTGCCTTGGGGCTCGAGCCCCAACATTGGCGCGCGGCCTTGGCGACGGTGCTCGAGGGGCTGGGTTAGGAGGCCCAGCTCGCGGGCATTGGGGTGATTGCCGATCGGCATGGCCATTGCCAGCCTGCCAGGGTCAGACAGCGCCGCCCCAGCATGGCCGCCACGATCTATCTGCACTGGGCCGCCACGCCCTACAACTGGGTGCGGGCCGGGCTGTATCACTCGATCATCAGCGGCGATGGCCGGGTGCAGCGGCTGCATAGCTACGCGGTCGACCTGCCGGCCCACACCTGGCGCCGCAACAGCAACGCGATTGCACTCAGCTGCGCCTGCATGGGTGGACGCCCCGATCCCTGGACCATTCCCCCAACTGCGGTGCAGCTTGAGGCGCTCTGCCAGGAGGCGGCTGCGGTGGCGCGCAGCTGGGGCTGGGGCCCGGCCGAGATCACGATTCAGCGGCTGATGACCCATGCGGAGGCGGCGGCCAACCGCGATGGCCGCCAGGCCCATGACAACTACGGCCCGGTGATCTGGGGCGGCAGCGGCGAACGGTGGGACCTGCTGCAGCTGGAGAAGGGCGGCCCAGCCAATGGCGGCGACCAGTTGCGGGCGCGCATCCGCGAGCTACTGGCGGCTGAGGTTGTGGCTGAGGTGACGGCGCTGGGGTTTGGCCGGGCCAGCACGATCGAGGCCCGGGGCGCGGCGCTGGCCACGCTGATCGATGCAAACGGCAGCAGCTGGGCGTTGGCGGCCGAGCTCCTGGAGCGCTATGGCCTGCCCTATGAGTGGGACTCTGCCCGCCGGCGCATCCTGGTGGGCGCTTTCGATGTGGTGCCGCTTTACGGGGAGGATGCGGTGCAGGCATCGGTGGGCTGGCCGCTGGTGGAGATCACCCTGCAGCAGTTCACGGCGCCGGTGATCCTGCGGGGCATCCTCAGGGAGGAGCGGGCCTGGTGTCGGGTGCTGGAATTTGCCGAGGAATTTGGCATCAGCGTCAGCTTTGAGCCCTTCGCCCTGGGGGAGCGGCGCGGCGGATAGGTCTGTTTGGGCTGTTGGTTCGCCCCCAGCAGCAGTTCGATCAGAATCCATTAGGCCGCGCTGCGCCGGAATCAGCCAGGGCGCTCGCCTCCTGAACTTCGCCAGTCAGCAGATCAGCAGCGACCGCCGCCATGCGCTTCGCGAAGCCATGCTGGCGATCTGTACAACCTCCCTAACGGGTTTGCGGAAAAACCACCGCAGGATGAACGTTGTTTCCCCCAGTCAAGAACTGATTTCTGGTTGATTTCAGCTCTTAACGCAGCTCCCTGAAAGGACTGGACGAGGCCCGTTTGGACTGTTCTTGAGGCTTTTGGCCGTGCAATTGGCCACACCTCCGGCCAACCAGCTGCTCAGGCGAATCAGGTTTCAGGCGATCACATGCAGGCCAAATACTGCAGCGACCTTCTCGATGTCGCGGCGGGCGTTGGACTGCTTGGCCAGCAGAGCGTCCGGATCGACAGTGGAACGGTGGGTCGTCTTCCCCATCGATTCGCTCCAGCGAGGCATGGGATGCCCAGGTCTGCAGCAGGGTGCCATCCACTGAGAGGTGCTCGTCACTGAGCAGCGGCTTGACCTCCCGCGATCCCATCAGCTTCTCCACGAGCCTGCCCAAGGGCCTACGCCCCACTCCGCTTCGCTACGTAAACACCTGCTTGATTAGCCGCCGCTCGAGGTTTTTGGTGTGAACGCAGTCGGCCGGAGGCCATACGTCGTGGGATGCCAGATCGGATCATCCGGGCTAAGGCCGACAAACCAGCGGAACAGCAGGCAGGTTGTAGTGACGCTGCTCCAGCAGGAGTTGCTCGGGTGGTACCGATGGCCGTCCTTCTATCCCGAAAAGCTCGCAGAAGGTGGGTCTTCACGTTGCTGATCACCTCGCAACTACCGGTCAGGGCCGCTTGGCTCAAGTCGGGAATCGCGGCAAAGGAGAAGTCGCACCCTTGCCCTCTTCACATGCAGCGGGTGCCCCGCGTCATCCAAAGAGACCGCTGCGACGATTGGAACCTTGTTTTGTAGATCCACAACCAGGCTTGCCAACACTGCGTTCTCTGCCGAGGTAGGCATCATCGATTTAAACCTTTCTCCGCAGCAGATAGGCTTCCTCACGCCGCACATAGGCCTCATGATCTTATTGTTAATCAGCCAAGCCGTTCGGTAGTGCACACCAAGCTGTCACATGAGTGCCAGTGAGGACATCCCAGTCTTGGTCTGTCCGATCAGATAGAAGGTTATCTGGATTTGACGAGAAATCATTAGAGTGATAGAGGCCATTGCAGGGCTCCCCGTTTTGCTCGAGGCAGGCTCGCAAGCCCGTTCAGCCAGTTCGCACCCAGCCAGGCGGATTGGCTTCAGGCCGTAGCTTCCTGGGGAGCAGGCGCCGGCTGGAACATGAACATTGAGTAGATCACGTTGCGGCGCATCTGGGTCATCATGTCGAGGAACATGTCATAGCCCTCGTTTTTGTATTCAATCAGCGGGTCTTTTTGGCCGTAACCACGCAGCCCCACCGATTCACGCAGGGCATCCATGGCCTGGAGATGCTCGCGCCAAAGGGTGTCAATCTGTTGAAGAATGAAGTAGCGCTCCGCTTCCCGCATCAGCCCCGGCCGCTGCTGCTCCACCTGACCTTCCTTGAGGTCGTAGGCATTGCGCAACTGCTCCTGCAGGAAGGCCTTGAGCTCTTCCACCCCCAGGCCCTGCAGCTGCTCAGGGGTGAGATCTTCGAGCAGGTAGATGAATTCTTTGGTTTTTTCCACCAGGCGGCTGAGATCCCATTCTTCGGGGGGTAACTCGGGGTTGACGTAGGCCTCCACGATGTCTTCCACCGTGCGTTCGCCATAGCCAATCACCTGCTGCTTGAGCTCCCGACCCTCCAGCACGCGGCGGCGCTCCGTATATACCGCTTTGCGCTGGTTGTTCATTACCTCGTCGTATTCGAACACCTGCTTGCGGATGTCGTAGTAATAGGTTTCCACCTTTTTCTGGGCCCCTTCGAGCGAGCGGGTGAGCATGCCCGATTCGATCGGCATGTCCTCCTCCACCCGGAAGGCATTCATCAAGCCGGCGACGCGATCGCCGCCGAAAATGCGCAGTAGGTTGTCTTCTAGCGACAGGAAGAAGCGGGTGGAGCCGGGGTCGCCCTGGCGGCCGGCCCGGCCCCGCAGTTGGTTGTCCACCCGGCGGGATTCGTGGCGCTCGGTGCCGATCACGTGCAACCCGCCGGCCTCGCGCACCTGCTGCTCGTCTTGCTTGACCACGGTGTCGTATTCGCCCCTGACCTCCGCGATCAGCTCCCGCAGCGCCTGAATCTGGGGGTCGTCGGTGGGGGCCTTTTCGGCCGCCTGGGCAATGCGATCTTCCAGCTCCAGCAGGCTGAGGCTGCGATCACCCCAGGCCACCACCAGCTGCTTGCCGAGTTGGGCGAGGGCCTGTTCGGTGGCTTCCGCAAGGCTGCAGGGGTAGAGGCTGCCAAGGGCGCGGGCCTCCCGAGCTGCTTTGGCCGAGGGGATCGGCCGGTGCTCGTTGTCTGGCCGCACCAGCTTGGCCAGCAGCACCTCGCGCAGCTTGAGCCGGGCCATGTAGTCGCTGTTGCCGCCCAGGATGATGTCGGTGCCGCGGCCGGCCATGTTCGTGGCGATGGTCACGGCGCCGGCGCGGCCCGCCTGGGCGACGATCTCGGCCTCCCGCTCCACGTTTTCGGGTTTGGCGTTGAGCAGGTTGTGGGGGATCTCCTGCTCGGCCAGCAGGGCTGAGAGCAGCTCCGATTTCTCCACACTTGTGGTGCCCACCAGCACCGGCCGGCCGCCCTTGTGCACTTCGGCCGTTTCCAGGGCCACGGCCCGCCACTTGGCCGTTTCGGTTTTGTACACCTGATCGGTCCAATCCGAGCGGGAGCGGCTGCGATTGGTGGGAACAATCGTGACTTCGAGCTTGTAGGTTTTCTCGAACTCCACTTCCTCAGTTTTAGCGGTGCCGGTCATGCCGGCCAGGCGCGGGTAGAGCAGGAAGAAGTTTTGATAGGTGATGGAGGCGAGGGTTTGGGTTTCGGGCTGGATTTCCAGCTCCTCCTTGGCCTCGATCGCTTGGTGCAGGCCATCACTCCAGCGGCGCCCCGGCATCACCCGGCCGGTGAACTCATCGACGATCACCGCATCGCCATTGCGCACGATGTAGTTGACGTCCTTGGCAAACATCTCCTTGGCCTTGAGGGCATTGCCGATGAAGTGGGCCCAAGGATCTTCGGGATTGAACAGGTCTTGCACCCCAAGCAGTTGCTCGGCTTTGGCATAGCCCTCGTCGGTGAGGGTCACATTGCGTTGCTTCTCATCAACTTCGTAGTCGCCCTCAGGATCAATGCCGTCTTTGCCCGTTTCGGCAGCCCGCTCCAGCAGCTCCGCCACTTCGGCGGCGCGGCGGTATTTCTCCTGGGGACGCTCGATCTGGCCGGAGATGATCAGGGGGGTGCGGGCCTCATCGATCAGGATTGAGTCGACTTCGTCGATCACGCAGAAGTTGGGCGAGCGCTGCACCACCTCGGCGATGTCGCTGGCCATGTTGTCGCGCAGGTAGTCGAAACCCAGCTCGCTATTGGTGGCGTAGGTGATGTCACAGGCGTAGTTGCGGCGGCGTTCCTCGGGTCGCATGTCCTGTTGGATCAGCCCAACGGACAGGCCGAGGAAGCGGTGCACCTGGCCCATCCACTCGGCGTCGCGGCGGGCGAGGTAGTCGTTCACGGTGACGACATGCACGCCACGGCCGGTTAAAGCGTTGAGATAACTGGGCAGGGTGGCCACGAGGGTTTTGCCTTCGCCGGTTTTCATCTCAGCTATCTGCCCTTCGTGAAGCACCATGCCGCCGATCAGCTGCACATCGAAGTGGCGCATGCCCAGCACCCGCTTGCCCGCCTCGCGCACCACGGCAAAGGCCTGGGGCAGCAGCTCATCGAGCAGGGCCCGCTCCTTGGCGGCATTGCCAGCCACCTGCTCGAGCTTTTGACGAAACTCGCCGGTGAGGCCGCGCAGCTCGTCGTCGGAGAGGGGGGCGATCTCCTCTTCCAGCAGGTTGATATCGGAAACAATCGGCTGGTAGCGCTTCAGCTTGCGGGCATTGGGGTCACCCAGCAGGAGCTTGAGCATTGAGGCGGGCCGGCCAGCAGTTGTTTCAGTTTACCGGGCGGTTACCAGAGCAACTGGCAAGGAAAGGCCTGGAGGGCCGGATCCAGGCTCACCAGGGTGAGGTGGCCCAGCTCGGCCTGGGCTGCCAACAGGCGATCAAAGGGATCTCGGTGGGGAAGTCCATAGCCTCCGGCGTGCAAGCCATGCTCAATCGTGATTGGTAGTAGCCCGAAGCCCTGGGCTGCCAGGAGCCGGGGCAGGTTCTCGACCAATTCGCTGGCTACCGGCAGCTTGCCCAACCGAACCTTGGTGGAGATTTCCCAGCCGGAGGCTGCACTCACAAGCACCCGGTTGGTTTCATCGGCGATGGCTGCATGGGCTGCTCCCGAAAGGCGCTCCGGTTCGGCGAGCCACCAGAGCAGGGCGTGGGTATCAAGCAGCAGCGATTGCATCGTTTGGGCTTTTACAGCAAGGGTTGCTCAAGGCCGGCGAGTTCGTCCTCCGGTAGCGGCTCAAGTAGTACCTCTGCTGGCGGCAGGCTGATCCGTCCGGCCAGCACACCCGGTTGTCGCCGAGGGGTGGGTGGCTCAAGGGGCATCAGCCGCGCCCAGGGCTTGCCTCCCTTGGCCAACACGATGGTTTCGCCGGCATGGGCGGCATCGATCAGGCGCGAAAAATGGGTCTTGGCCTCATGCACATTCACCATGCGGCGCCGTTGATCCATGGCTTGCACCAGCAGTCAATGCCTATCCAGCTTAGTCCGCCTGCGGACTAAGGCAGAGGAGGGTGACGCCACTGGTGCTTTGGCTTACTCCAGCAGCCACTCCACCGCGTTGCTCCAGGCCACCGTTTGCGGCCATCCAGCCCGTAGAGCGGCAGCAGGGCCAGGAGGGCTTCTGGCAGCTTGTCGTCCATGGCGTCAAGATTGGTTTTCAGTCGGCTTGGGTAGAATTCGCGTTGGCTTCTACCCTGGTGCTCCCATGGGCATGAACATCAAGGATCCCGAGGTGCATGCCATGGCCCGGGAGCGTGCGGGCCGCGAATCTGAAGAGCAGGCCGTGCGGGCTCGCAAACAGCGGGTGCGGGAGCTACTGGATCGTTTCAGTCGGCTTCCCTGGCCTGAAGGGGTGACCAGTAAGGAGCTGCAGGATGCCCTCTATGACGAGCACGGTTTGCCTGGCTGAGGCTCCTCAGATGGTTGTTGACACCTCGGCCCTGGTAGCCATTCTCAAGGTGGAGCCTGATGCGGGGGAGCTTCTCTTTTGCCTCAGCCAGGCGTCCAGCGCGGTGATCAGCACGGCCACCCTGCTCGAAGCCCAGATGGTGGTGTGCAGTCACTTGGGCGACGAGGTGGGTCGACCGGAGCTGGAGTTGCTACTGGGCCGCACCGATGTGCAGCCGGTGGCCTTCGAGAGCTCGCACCTCCACTGGGCCCTCCAGGGCTGGCGCCGCTATGGCAAGGGCCGCCACCACGCCGCCCTCAACCTGGGTGACTGCTTCAGCTACGGGCTGGCCATGGCCCTCGATCGGCCTCTGCTGTTCAAGGGCGAGGACTTTGCGCTCACTGATGTGAAAGTCGCGCTCTGAAACAGGGCCTGTGAAACCGGCCCTCAACTCGTAATCCCGGGGTTGTCGCCCAGAAACTCGAGGATTTCCCGGTCTTTGAGGTTTTGGGCGGCACCGGCGCAGGATTCCAGCAGGGGTCGCCCGGCCGCCAGCTCCCGCAGGCAGGTTTGGGTGCGGGCCAGCTCGGTTTCCAGCACGTCGATGCGCTCCATCAGGTTGCGGATCACGCTTGCTTCCGTATCGGGCAGGGCCGAGTGGGCCAGGGGGTCGATGCGCACGCCGCTCTGGTGAATCACCCGGCCGGGGATCCCCACCACCGTGCTGTCGGCCGCCACATCGCGCAGCAGCACCGAGCCGGCGCCGATGCGGGTGTTGGCCCCCACCGTGATCGCCCCCAGCACCTTGGCGCCGGCCCCGACCACGACGTTTTCGCCCAGGCTGGGGTGCCGTTTGCCGTGGGCCTTGCCGGTGCCGCCCAGGGTCACCCCCTGATACAGGAGGCACTGGTTGCCAATCACGGCCGTTTCTCCCACCACCACGCCCATGCCGTGGTCGATGAACACCCCATTGCCGATGCGGGCCCCCGGGTGGATCTCGATGCCGGTCACCAGTCGGCCCAGCTGGCTCAGCAGCCGTGCCAGCAGGGGCAGCGGGGGCAGGCTCTGGCTCCAGAGCCAATGGCTGAAGCGATGCAGGGTCAGGGCGTGCAGGCCCGGGTAGCAGAGCAGGATCTCCAGCGTGCCGCGGGCCGCTGGATCGCGCTGCTTGATGATGGCCAGGTCGGCCTGCAATGCCTTCAGCATCGCGCCATCCTGCCGGAGCCGGCGTGGGTTTGACCGTGGGGCACCCCTTCGGGCATGATCATTGGGTCGATTGGATCGACGGTCGCGGATGTAGCTCAGTGGTAGAGCATCTCCTTGCCAAGGAGAGGGTCGAGAGTTCGAATCTCTTCATCCGCTTGATTCAAGGCTGATTGATTCAGGGCTGCTTGATGCAAGGCCCCGCCGCTCAACCCACCAGCAGCCCGATTTCCTTGCGCAGGGCATCGATGGTGGCGCTGCCCAGGTAGCTCTTGGCGCAGTGCACCACGGGCATCCGAATCAGCTGGGCCCGGTTCTGGCGCAGGCTCTGCTCCACCAGCGACAGGCTGGGACGGTCGCAAAGCACGTGGCTGGCGGCCCGCAACAGGGCGAGCAGGCGGCTGCCCGTGTCGGGGGTTGCGGTCATCACCAGCAGATCATTGCCCCGCATGCTGTGCAGGATCACCTCGGCGGCGCGCAGGATGCCCGGGCTGATGCTCACCAGGCCGACACAGCTGCCCTGGCGCAGCTCCTTGAGCAGGTCAAGCTCCTGGCGGAAATCGTTGAGATCCACCGCCACCGCCCGCACCCCATGCAATTTGGCGATCTCCTCCACCGGTTGCAGGAAGTAACGGCTGGTCACCACCGTGCCGTTGTTGGATTCGGTCAGCACCGCCGCCAGCTCCTCCATCGGCACCACCTCCACGGGCACCTCCAGGTTGGGCGTCAGCTCTTCGGCGATCAGGTGGGAGGCGCCGAGGTCTTCCTGGGGGGTGCTGACCAGCACCCGGGCGCCGCAGCGCAGCCGCCAGTCGATCTCCCGGGTGAGCAGGTCACGGGTCTGCTGCAGGGTGCAGCCGCCATTGAGCAGCTGGTCGACGCTCTGGCGCACCTGGCGGTCGATGTCGGGCATGACCCGGCCCCGGGGGCCGGGGAGAGGTTTGATCTCCCGGGGCTTCTGCTGGTCGCGCACATAGATGCCCGAGCCGGCCATCGCTTCCACCACGCCATCGTTTTCGAGCTGGCGATACACCTTGCTGATCGTGTTGCGGTGCAGGCCGGTCTGCATGGCCAGCTGCCGCGTGCTCGGCAATCGGTGCCCGGGTGGGTAGTGGCGAGCCGCAATCGCGAAGCAGATCTGGTTATAGAGCTGCGTGGATGCCGGAATATCGCTTTCCTGCTGGATGTGAAATCGCACGCCGGGGTTCAGCCAATTGGGCTACTGGCCACCTTACGGAGCATCAGCCCAGGGGACAATGGCTTCTTTGGCATACGCGCCTGTGCCGGTTGGCCCCTGGACGTTGTGCAGCTGTACAAACTCCCTAACGCTCCCCACAGCACGTCGTTCGCCCTCCCATGTCCCAATC
This sequence comes from Cyanobium sp., assembly GCA_965662115.1. GTDB lineage: Bacteria > Cyanobacteriota > Cyanobacteriia > PCC-6307 > Cyanobiaceae > Cyanobium_A. Next base: position 7,180 of record CBFIGH010000082.1, on the reverse strand, counting down.
CACGGCAGCTCTGCCCAAGCCCTCCGGGCCTGTTGAGGCCGGCTGGCAGCACCTCTCGCCCCAGCTGCGCGCCTGGTGGGCCCGGCCGGCGGATCGGGCGCCGCGGGCGGCCGTGCTGGTGCTGCCTGAGGTGTTTGGGGTGAATGGCTGGGTGCGCAGCGTCGCCGAGCGACTGGCGGGGCACGGTTACGGGGCCCTGGCGCTGCCGATCTTCGGCCGCACCGCCCCCGACCTCGATCTGGGTTACGACGCCGCAGGCCTGGAGGAGGGCCGCCGTCACCGCGACCAGCTCACCGCCGCCGAGTTTCTTGATGACGCCCGCTTGGCGATCGCCTGGCTTCAGGGCCAGCCAGGGGTGGACGGGCGAGCGGTGGGCTGTGTGGGCTTTTGCTTTGGCGGCCACCTGGCCCTGCTGGCGGCCACCCTGCCCCAGGTGGCGGCCACCGCTGATTTTTATGGTGCGCGCGTCTCGAGCTTCCGCCCCGGTGGCGGGCCGCCCAGCTTGGCGGATCTGCCCCTGATCCCCGGCCGGCTGGCCTGTTTCTGCGGCGATCGCGATCCGCTGATGCCGCCCCAGGAGCGCGAGGCGATCCGCTCCGCTCTGGCCGCTGCTGGCCAGCCGCCCCTGCACATCGCCGCGGGAGCTGGGCACGGCTACATGTGCGCCGCCCGGGCGGACTACCACCCCAGCGCCGCCGCTGAGGGTTGGCAGCGGTTGCTGGAGCTGTTTGACCAAACGCTCTAGGCGGCCAAATTCAGCCGGCAGGTTTGGGAACGGCGGTTTTGCGGGGGCTGAGAAACATGATCATGTTGCGACCTTCCCGCTTCGGTGGCTGCTGCACCTCGGCGTTGGTTTCCAGGTCTTTGGCCATGCGCATCAGCAGCACCTCGGCGAGCGCGGTGTGCTGGATTTCACGGCCGCGGAAGATCACGGTGCACTTCACCTTGTCGCCGTCCTTGAGGAAGCGCTGGGCCTGACCAATTCTCACTTGGTAGTCGTGGGAATCGATCTTGTAGCGCATCTTCACTTCTTTGACTTCAGTTTGGTGTGACTTCTTCTTGGCCTCCTTGGCTTTCTTTTCCTGCTCAAATTTATATTTGCCGTAGTCCATGATCCGGCACACCGGCGGATCAGCCTTCTCGCTGACCAGCACCAGATCGAGCTCCCGGTCTTTGGCGACCTCCAGGGCCGCTTCACGGCTGATCACCCCCAGTTGACTGCCGTCTGCATCCACCACCCGCAGGTTGGGGTAGCTGATGCGGTCGTTGATGTTGGGCAGCTCCCGCACGGGAGCACGGCGATCAAAACGGGGACGTGGAGGCATTCAGGGGATGAAGGATCGCGAAATCGCTAACGCTTCACCCTAGACCGCGCCCGACCTCCGCCAAGGCTTGCTCCAACTGGGCCTCGCCGTTCTGGCCCTCCAGCCAGTAGGGCCGGTGGCGGCGGCGAAACCAGGTGCGCTGCCGTTTGGCGAATTGGCGGGTGCGTTGCTCGGTGAGGGCCAGGGCCTCCGCCTCGCTGAGCTGGCCGGCCAGCCGCTGGCGGGCCTCGGCGTAGCCGATCGTGCCGAGCAGGGGCAGCCCTGCCCCGTAGCGCTGGATCAACGCTTCGGTTTCGGCCACCAATCCCTGCTCGTAGAGGGCTCTGGTGCGGGCGGCGATCCGGGCCTGCAGGTTGGGCGGGTTGAGGCCCAGCTCGAGCACCCGCCAGGGTGGTGGGGTGCACCCCTGCTGGCTGGAGAGGGGCTGGCCCGTGGCATACAGCACCTCCAGGGCCCGCTGGGTGCGCACCGCGTCGGCGGCGGCGATGCGATCGGCGGCCGCCGGGTCGCCCTGGCGCAACAGCTGGTGGCAGAGGGGCTGACCCAGCGCGGCCAGCTGGGCGCGCAGCCCGGGTTGGGGTGGCACGGCCGGGGGCTGCAGGCCCTGGCTGATGGCCTGTAGGTAGAGACCACTGCCTCCGGCCAGCAGGGCCAGGGGTTTGCGGGCCAGCTCCAGGTTGAGCTGGGCCTCGGCGATGGCGCGAAAGTCCTGCAGGTTGATCGGTTGGTCTGGATCGCGCAGATCCAGCAGCTCGTGGCGGGCCTGGGCCCGTTGGGCGGCACTGGGCTTGGCGGTGCCCACATCCATCTGCCGGTACAGCTGGCGGGAATCCACGTTCAGCACCGCCAGATCCAGGGCGCCGGCCAGGGCGATCGCCAGGTCGGTCTTGCCGCTGGCCGTGGGGCCGAGCAACACAATCACCAGTGGCTGGGTGGGGGCCATCGCTACACCATGCCAGGGGGTGCCCGGCCGGGTTGCCGGTGGTAAATTGGTTCCCGTAGAGGGCTTTAAAGCCCGTTTGCGCCTTACTTGCCCCGGGATTTCTCCGTCCTGTGCCCAATCCCTGGGGAGACCTTCCTGCATGAGCGACACCAGCAAAGTTCAGGCCGCCTATGGGGCCGAGCAGATCCAGGTTCTCGAGGGCTTGGAGCCGGTGCGCAAGCGGCCGGGCATGTACATCGGCTCCACCGGCCCCCGCGGGCTGCACCATCTCGTGTACGAGGTGGTCGACAACGCCGTTGATGAAGCCCTGGCCGGTCACTGCGACCAGATCCTGGTGGTGCTCAACGACGACGGCTCCTGCGCCGTCACCGACAACGGCCGCGGCATTCCCACCGACATCCACCCCCGCACCGGCAAGAGCGCCCTGGAAACGGTGCTCACCGTTCTGCACGCCGGCGGCAAGTTTGGCTCCGGTGGTTACAAGGTGTCCGGTGGCCTGCACGGGGTGGGCGTCTCGGTGGTCAACGCCCTCTCCGAATGGGTGGAGGTGATGGTCTACCGGCAAGACCAGGTGCACACCCAGCGCTTTGAGCGCGGTGCACCGATCGGCATCCTCCAATCCGCCCCCGGTGAGGTGGGCCGCACCGGCACCTCCGTGTGCTTCAAACCAGACATTCAGATCTTCTCAACGGGGATCGAATTCGATTACCAAACCCTCTCCTCACGCCTACGGGAGTTGGCCTACCTCAACGGCGGGGTGCGGATCGTCTTTCGCGATGACCGCGCCGCCGCCCGCAATGCCGCTGGCGAGCCCCATGAGGAGATCTACTTCTATGAGGGTGGCATCAAGGAATATGTCGCCTACATGAATGCGGAGAAGGATCCGCTCCATCCCGAAATCATCTACGTCAACCGCGAGAAGGAAGGCGTGCAGGTGGAAGCCGCCCTGCAGTGGTGCATGGATGCCTACTCCGACAGCATTCTGGGCTTCGCCAACAACATCCGCACCGTCGATGGGGGCACCCATATCGAGGGCCTCAAAACGGTGCTCACCCGCACCCTCAACACCTTTGCCAAAAAGCGAGGCAAGCGCAAAGACGCCGACACCAACCTGGCCGGGGAGAACATTCGCGAGGGCCTCACCGCCGTGCTGTCGGTGAAGGTGCCGGATCCGGAATTTGAGGGGCAAACCAAAACCAAACTCGGCAACACGGAGGTGCGCGGCATCGTCGACACCCTGGTGGGGGAAGCCCTCAGCGAATACCTGGAGTTCAATCCGGCAGTGATTGATCTGATCCTGGAAAAAGCGATTCAGGCTTTCAATGCCGCCGAGGCGGCCCGCCGGGCCCGGGAGTTGGTGCGTCGCAAGAGCGTGCTGGAAAGCTCCACCCTGCCGGGCAAGCTCGCCGATTGCAGCTCCCGCGACCCATCGGAATCGGAGATCTACATCGTGGAGGGCGATTCGGCTGGTGGCTCTGCCAAGCAGGGCCGTGACCGACGCTTCCAGGCGATCCTGCCCCTGCGCGGCAAAATTCTCAATATTGAGAAAACCGATGACGCCAAGATCTACAAAAATACCGAAATCCAGGCGCTGATCACCGGCCTGGGCCTGGGCATCAAGGGAGAAGACTTCGACGAGAAGAATCTCCGCTACCACCGGATTGTGATCATGACCGACGCGGATGTGGATGGCGCCCACATCCGCACCCTGATCCTCACCTTCTTCTTCCGCTACCAGCGAGCCCTGGTGGAGGGAGGCTATATCTACATCGCCTGCCCGCCTCTTTATAAGGTGGAGCGGGGCAAAAACCACACCTACTGCTACAACGAAACCGATCTCAAGAAGACAATCGAAGCCTTTGGTGAGAAGGCCAATTACACGATTCAGCGCTTCAAGGGCTTGGGTGAAATGATGCCCAAGCAGCTCTGGGAAACCACCATGGATCCCAGCACCCGCATGATGAAACGGGTCGAGATTGAGGATGCCCTGGAGGCCGATCGCATTTTCACCATCCTGATGGGCGACAAAGTGGCTCCCCGCCGGGAATTCATCGAAACCCACAGCGCCAGTCTTGATCTGGCCCAGCTGGATATTTGATGGCCAGCATCCGCAGCGTGCAGCCTGCTGCAGCGTGGCGCTGGGCTGCCCTGCTCGGTTTCGCCCTGATCACACCGGTGGCCCTGCCCGCCGGCGGCGCCGCTCGCCGCTCGCCCGAGTTGCGGCGGCGCACGATCGGAGAACCCCTGCTGTGCACGGGCCGAATGGCCCTTCGCCTCTCTCCAAACCAGCAGGCGCCGGCCCTGCAACAGCTCTGCGCCGACCAGCCCTTGCGGGTTGTGCGCAGCTGGACGGGCGGATCCGGCCAGCGGTGGTTGCAGGTGCAGACAGCCGATCGCCGCGGCTGGTTGGCGGCCGGCTGAGTTCAGGCGGCCAGAGCGGCCTCGATGGCGGCCTTCAGTTCAGCCGAGTCGGGCTCGACATTGCTCTTGAACCGCCCCACCACCGTGCCGTCCTTGCCGACCAGAAACTTCTCGAAGTTCCAGGCCACCGCACCGGCGGGCTCGGCCTGGCTGAGGCTGGTGTAGGGCTCTTCGGCCATGGTCACCTTGTCCAACAGGGTGAAGTTGGCGCCGTAGGTGGTGGAGCAAAACTGCTGGATCTCCGGCAGGCTGCCGGGCTCCTGGGCGCCGAAGTCGTTGCAGGGAAAGCCAAGCACCGCCAAACCCTTGGGTCCGTAGCTGTCTTGCAGGGCCTGGAGGCCGGCGTATTGGCGGGTGAAGCCGCAGCGGCTGGCCACATTCACGATCAGCAGCACCTGACCAGCCCAATCCCCCAGGCTGCGCTCGCCGCCCTTGGCGTCGCGCACGGCCACGTTGCTCACGGAGATCGCCATCGGTGCTGGGGTCAAGAAGTCCGATGACCCTAGCGAGCGTCCGGTGAGCCCTACCCATAAACTCGGCTCTGCGGCGTCTCGGGGCCCATGGGCGAGACCAATGGGATACAGGTGGCCGAGGTGGTCGCCCAGCAGCTCGAATCCCTCTTGGAGGCTGGCAATTACGACGGGGCGAAGCTGCTGCTGGGGCCCGTGCAGGAGGTGGATGCGGCCGAGGCGATCGGCAGTCTGCCGCGCACCCTCCAGGCCCTCGCCTTCCGGTTGCTGCCCAAGGATGAGGCGATCGAGGTCTACGAATACCTGGAGCCGGCGGTGCAGCAGACCCTGCTGGATCGGCTCCGCTCCGGCGAGGTGCTGGAGCTGGTGGAGGAGATGTCCCCCGATGACCGGGTGCGGCTGTTTGATGAGCTGCCGGCCAAGGTGGTGCGGCGGCTGCTGGCCGAGCTCAGCCCCGCCGAGCGGCGGGTGACGGCCCAACTTCTTGGCTATGAGAGCGAGACGGCTGGTCGCCTGATGACCACCGAATTCGTCGATCTCAAGGAGTTCCACAGCGCCGCCCAGGCCCTGGCGATCGTGCGCCGTCGCGCCCGCGACACCGAAACCATCTATTCCCTCTATGTCACCGATGGCTCCCGCCACCTCACCGGCATCCTCTCGCTGCGGGATTTGGTCACGGCCGACCCCGAGGCCCGCATCGGCGATGTGATGACCCGGGAGGTGGTGAGCGTCGACACCGTCACCAACCAGGAGGAGGTGGCTCGCGCCATCCAGCGCTACGACTTCCTGGCCGTGCCGGTGGTGGACCGGGAGCAGCGGTTGGTGGGGATTGTCACCGTCGACGATGTGATCGACGTGATCGAGCAGGAGGCCACCCGCGACCTCTATGCCGCCGGCGCCGTGCAGGCCGGCGACGAAGACGACTACTTCCAGAGCAACCTGTTCACCGTGGCCCGCCGCCGGGTGGTGTGGCTGCTGGTGCTGCTGATCGCCAACAGCGGCACCTCCGCCGTGATCGCCTCCCAGGAGTTGGTGCTCAAGCAGGTGGTGGTGCTGGCCGCCTTCATCCCCCTGTTGATTGGCACCGGCGGCAATGTGGGCGCCCAGAGCTCCACCGTGGTGATTCGCGGCCTGAGCACCCAGCGCCTCCAGGCGATGGGGGCCTGGCAGGCGATCTGGCGGGAGGCGGTGGCCGGGGCGCTGCTGGGCCTGCTGATGGTGATGGCGGTGGTGCCCTGGGCGGCCTATGTGGCCGGCAGTTGGGGCGTGGCCACCGCCGCCGGCCTGAGCTTGGTGGCGATCACCACCCTGGCCGCCACGGCCGGAGCGGCCCTGCCCCTGCTCTTCGACCGCCTGGGCCTGGATCCAGCCCTGATGTCAGCCCCGTTCATCGCCACCATCACCGATGTGGCCGGGGTGTTCATCTATCTGCAACTGGCCTCCTGGCTGCTGCTGCGGGTGGCAGCGCCAGGCTGATCGGGGCCCAATCGGAGATTTCTGAGAGACGTTCACACTTCTTTAGGTTAGGCTTTACACATCTTCAAAGCCGTGCCGCTGTGGTCGTCGCTACCGCCGCTCCTGTCGCCAGTGTTCCTGCCGACAAGCCGACTGTCCGCTCCATGCCCCAGGTTGACGGCGACCTGGTGCGCAGCTACCTGCGGGACATTGGCCGGGTGCCCCTGCTCAGCCATGAGCAGGAGATCACCCTCGGCCGTCAGGTGCAGGAGCTGGTGGCCCTCGAGGAGTTGGAGCTCGAGCTTGAGAGCCGGCTGGGCGCCAAGCCCAGCCAGGCCGAGCTGGCCCAGGCGGCCGGCCTGAGTGGGCCCTTGCTCAAGAAGCGGCTGCAGGCGGGCCGGCGGGCCAAGGAGCGGATGGTGGCCGCCAACCTGCGCCTGGTGGTCAGCGTGGCCAAGAAGTACACCCGCCGCAACATGGAGCTGCTGGATCTGATCCAGGAGGGCACGATCGGCCTGGTGCGGGGGGTGGAGAAATTTGACCCCACCCGGGGCTACAAGTTTTCA
>CBFIGH010000081.1:0-14890 GCA_965662115.1 Cyanobium sp. | reverse complement strand
CCGCTCGGCCACTGTTAGCCGAAGGGTGACAAGGTCGAGGCCGAGGGCCCTGGTCGCCATGACTCCATTGAGGCGGCCAAGCCCCTCTCCCATGAGGATCGTGGCACCGCGACTATTGCCCCGCTCATGGTGCAACTCTGCTATAGCGATCTGCAAAATCCCCTGCAAAAGGGGCCTCATGTTGCCGGAGGTCTCGTGCCAAAGCTCCTCAAGGCTGTCATGACAGGCATACCAATCGCCCGCATTGAACAGGGCAATGGATTGGCCCAGGCGCGGGTCAGCAGCCAGGGCCTCTTCTTCTGAATCGGGGTACACGGGTACCTGCTCTTAGCGCTTGGCAGCCTTTTTCGAGGGTAACTTGCGCAGGCGAATCGATTCGGGGGTCACCTCGAGCATCTCATCGGGTCCGATGTATTCCAGGGCTCGCTCCAGGGTCATCTGGATCGGCGCCTGCAGGGTGTCGAGCACCTCAGCACCGGCCGAGCGGATGTTGGTCACCTGCTTGGCCTTGCAAACATTGAGCTCCAGATCGGGCGGTCGATTGTGCTCCCCGACAATCATGCCCTTGTACACCTTCGTGCCGGGGGTGATGAAGAACTGGCCACGATCCTCCGCACCCTTCAGTGCATAGAAGGTGGCCGTGCCCTCCTCATAGGCAATCAGCACGCCGTTGCGGCGGTTATCCATATCACCCTGCATCGGCCTGTAATCCAGAAAGGAGTGGCTCATGATGCCCTCCCCGCGGGTGGCGCGGATGAATTCGCCGCGAAAGCCGATCAGCCCCCGGGCCGGAACCACGAACTCGAGCTGGGTGCGGCCATCGTTGGTGTTTTCCATGTTCTGCATTTCGGCCTTGCGGATGCCGAGTTTTTCAATGCAGGCGCCAACCCCCTCTTCGGGAACATCAAGCACCAACGTTTCGTAGGGCTCCGATGGGGTGCCATCGATGGTGCGGAAGATCACCTGGGGTTGGGAGACCTGGAACTCATAGCCCTCGCGGCGCATCGTTTCGATCAGGATGCCCAGGTGCAGTTCACCGCGGCCGCTGACCGACCAGCGGTCTGGCGAGTCTGTGTCCTCAACCCTCAGGGCCACGTTGGTGAGCAACTCCTTTTGGAGCCGATCGCGCACCTGCCGGCTGGTGACGAATTTGCCTTCCTTGCCAGCGAAGGGTGAGTCGTTGATGACAAAGGTCATCTGCAGGGTGGGCTCATCAACCCGGATCAGGGGGAGGGCCTCGGGATGGTCGGGGCAGGCGATGGTTTCGCCGATGTTGACCTCATCAAAGCCGGCCACGGCCACCAGGTCTCCAGCTCGAGCCTCCTCGATCTCCACTCTCTGCAGGCCCCGGAAACCCAGCAACTTGCTGATCCGGCTTCGTTTGATGCTGCCGTCATCCCGGATCAGGGCGGCCGGCTGGCCTGCCTTGATCGTGCCGTTATGGATGCGGCCGATCATGATCCGGCCGAGAAAATCGCTGTAGTCCAGGGTCGTCACCTGCAGCTGCAGCGGCTTCTCCGGATCCCCCACCGGCGGGGGCACATGGCGCAGGATGGCATCAAAGAGCGGCTTCATGGTGTCGCTCTCCGTTTTCATATCCGGCTTGGCATAACCACCCATGCCGCTGCCGAACAGGTAGGGGAAATCACACTGGTCATCGTCAGCGCCCAACTCCAGGAAGAGATCGAGCACCTTGTCAACGGCAACTTCAGGATCGACCCGGGCCCGATCAATCTTGTTGACGAAGACAATCGGTCGCAGGCCCTTCTCCAAGGCCTTCTTGAGCACGAAGCGAGTTTGGGGCATGGGCCCCTCATTGGCGTCGACGATCAGCAAGCAGCCATCCACCATGCCAAGAACCCTTTCGACTTCGCCGCCGAAATCGGCGTGGCCAGGGGTATCCACGATATTGATTCGAATGTTTTCGTAATCGACAGCGGTGTTTTTAGAGAGAATGGTGATGCCGCGTTCCCTTTCAAGGTCATTGGAATCCATGACGCAGGTGGGCACGGCCTCTCCTTCGCGGAAAATGCCCGACTGACTGAGCAGGGCGTCTACCAGGGTTGTTTTGCCATGGTCAACGTGGGCGATGATCGCAATGTTGCGAATCGGCGTGCCAGTGTGTGCGCCGCTGCTCATAAAAACGAAAGCTTCTTTTCAATGGATTGGTCTGACTTGACCCAAAGATGAGGCAAATTTGAAGTCAAGGTTAAACTCTAGCCCACCCCCCAGCCCGCTGGCTGCCCCAAGCTTCGACTCGGGGCGGGTCATCGAGACAGCCGCTGGGCCGGTTCAAACACCTTGAGGGCATCGGCGCTGCCTTCAAAGCGCCAGTGCCAGGGTTCATAGCTCACACCCTGGCGATTGCCGCGGGGAAAGGACAAAATGAAGTGGTAGCGAGCCGCATGGCGCGCAAGCCAGTCAAAAGCCGCTGTCTGGTCGAAGGAAGGGGCGAGGTTGGTGGCTGGATCATCCCCATCGCCCAGGTCCACCGCATAGCCGGTGCTGTGCTCTGAAAAGCCAGGTGGGGCGCTCACCTTGGCCCGTTCGCTGGCGCTTTGGCTTCGCTCTGATTTGACCCCAAAAAACACCTCGTTCTGAAGGCTGACCGGCCGAAAGGCACTCAGCACCACGAGGCGCACACCGCTTTGGGCGGCATCCCGCTGCATGGCGAGCAGGGACGTGGCAGCGTCGCGCTGCAGGGCCAATCCAGGAGCCACCGAAACCAGCTCGGCTCCAGCCAGCTCGCCATAGGGAAAGTGGCCCAGCAGCCGCCCATCCGGACTGGTTCGGGCATTGAGGCCACTGACGGGAGGCAAACCCAACATGCGGGCCAAGAAACGGGGCCTCAGCACCACCAACAGGGCTACCACCAGCAGCGTGCAGGCACTGCCGATCGACAGGCGGAGCAGCCAAGGGTTGGTTGTCATCCCTGGAGTTGCCGTGCGCCGGGCGATGGGAATGTCGTCAAGCCCTCGCTGCCCCGCAGCGGAGGAGCGGCCTGGCTGACTGGGATAGCGACGGTTCACAGGCCTCCGCGACTGGCACCGATCACCCGGGCGATCAAGCAGCAATAACGACCTTAAGTGGGCAGACCCCACGGCCCGTCAACCAGCCAGCCTGCAGTGTTAGCTTCAAAGCAACATCCATCCTGGCGGAGCGGTTTCCGATGTTGCGTGTGGCAGTGGTGGGTGGTGGCCCGAGTGGTTCCTGTGCGGCTGAGGTGCTCGCCAAAGCCGGTATTCAAACGTGGATTTTTGAACGCAAGCTCGACAATGCCAAGCCATGCGGTGGAGCCATACCGCTGTGCATGGTCAATGAGTTTGACCTACCTGAGTCGATCATCGACCGCAAGGTTCGCCACATGAAAATGATATCTCCCTCCAACCGGGAGGTGGATATCAATTTGGACAACCAGGATGAATACATCGGCATGTGCCGCCGCGAAATTCTGGACTCCTTCCTCCGAGAGCGGGCCGCCCAGCTGGGAGCCCAGCTGGTGAATGGGTTGGTGACAAGGATTGAAACCGGCGCTAATCGTCAGGGTCCGTACACCCTTACCTACTCCGATTATTCCAGTGGGGAAGCCACAGGAGATTCCAAGACCCTGGAAGTGGATCTGATCGTTGGCGCCGATGGGGCCAACAGTCGCGTAGCCAAAGCCATGGATGCGGGCGACTACAACGTTGCTATTGCATTCCAGGAGCGCATCAAGCTGCCTGCGGAGGAAATGAAATATTACGAAGATCTTGCTGAGATGTATGTGGGTACGGACGTATCCCCTGATTTCTATGCCTGGGTTTTTCCAAAGTACGACCACGTCGCCGTGGGTACGGGCACCATGCAACAGAATCAAGGCCTGATCAAAAGCCTCCAGGTGGGAATCCGCGAGCGGGCCAAGAAGCGATTGGTTAATGGCGAAGTGATCAAGGTTGAAGCCCACCCGATTCCCGAACATCCCAGGCCCCGCCGGGTTGTGGGGCGGATGGCCCTGGTTGGCGATGCAGCTGGCTATGTCACCAAAAGCTCTGGGGAAGGAATTTACTTTGCAGCCAAAAGCGGCCGCATGTGCGCCGAACAAATTGTTGAGGCAAGCACTGGTGGCACGAAGATTCCGACTGAAGCAGATCTCAAAAAGTATCTGAAAAAGTGGGACCGCAAGTACGGCGCCACCTATAAAGTACTAGAAATACTTCAAAACATTTTCTACCGCAATGATGCGGCCAGAGAAGCTTTCGTCGAGATGTGCGATGACAAGGATGTCCAACGTCTCACATTTGACAGCTACCTATACAAGCGGGTCGTCATGATGAATCCCTGGCAGCAAATCAAGCTCACCCTGCTGACGCTTGGATCCGTGTTGCGAGGCAACGCGCTTGCTCCCCAGGGCTACAAGCCTGTCGAGAGTGCCGTCCGCCAGGATGCCGAGGTGAACGCCATGCTTGCGGTCAGCAGTATTAAAGGAGGCATTAAGGTTGCCGGTCAGATCCGCAAGCCAGAGCAGGAGCGGGAACCAGTTCTCAGCGGTCATTAGTTCGCCTAGTCTCAGAGCCATCCACGCAATTGAATCCCCAGCACAGGCTGCTGTCGCTGCTGACGGTCGCCGGGCTGGCCAAGTTTCTCCAGCACCCTGACGACCTCACGAGTGTCGTTGCCGTTGTCCAGAGCCTGGAAGGTTCACCACTCACCACCCAGCTGGTGAGCCACCTACTCGCCAATCAGGTGCCCTGTTAAGCAGTCTTCAGCAGGGTGAATCCCTCGACCCCCTGCTCAAAGCCTTGGGTCGAGGTTTTGAGCTGGCGTTGGGCCAAAGTGCCTGATTGCAGCGAGGCTGGACCTCCCCGTCAGCCCGTCATGCGGCTGAAATCGGCCAGCACGCTGGCCTGATTGCGCAACACGGCCAGGAGATTGAGGCGGTTTGCGCGTACCGCCGGATCCTTAGCCATCACAAGCACACTCTGGTCACCATCAAAGAAGGCCGCCAGGGCCCCAGCTCCAGCCAGGAGGCCACCAGCTAGTTGGACGTAACGCTCCGGGCAGGCCGCCATGGCCATTGGCTCCAGGGAGGTGAGCAGGGTAAGCATGCCCTGCTCACTATCTTTTTCAAACAGGTCGGCATCGACAACCCCCTCAGCGCTGAGCACCCCAGCGCTGAGGGCAGAGTGCTCAGCCAGGCGCATTGCCCGGGTCACAACGGCCTGCACGGCTGCCAGAGAACCGCTGCGGCGCAGTTCAACCAGGAGGGCCACCCGTTGCCGGGCATCCTCAGGATCGCCCAGCACCCGCTCGATCGGCACGGTTTCGCCGGCGACGGCCTGCACGAGGTCCGTGTCCATGCCGTCCTCCTCCAGGAGCGTCAGCAGCCTCTGGCGCAAGAATTCAGCCAAATCGTGGGCCAGGGCCGTCGGATCGACACCAAGCCGTGGCAGCAGCTGGGCCCAGTGGAGCGTGCAGCGCTCCAACAAGGCGATCAGATCCAGACGCCAGCCCCGATCCCAAAGAATCTGCAGCAGTCCTTGGCCCGCCCGGCGCAGGGCGTAGGGATCGGAGGAGCCGGTAGGTCGCTCCCCCTTGGCGTAGATGCTCAACAGCAACTCCAGCCGTTCGGCGAGGGCCAGCACAGCACCAGCCGGGGAGGATGGCAGGCTGTCTCCGGCGCCTCGGGGCAGGTAATGCTCCAGCACAGCCAGGGCAACCCCACGGGGCTCCCCCTCGGCCAGGAGGTATTTGGCACCGATCGCGCCCTGGAGTTCAGGGAACTCACCGACCATCTGGCTGACCAAGTCGTGTTTGCACAGGTGGGCGGCCCGGCGGGCCTGCTCAGCGCAGCCGGCTGGCAGGTCGAGGTGCGTTAATAGCACATCGGTGCACCATTCCAGCCGTTCGGTGCGGTCCAGCAGGCTGCCCAGATCTGCTGCGAAGGTGACGCGCGCGAGCTGATCGCGGCGGTCAATACTCGCCACAGCCCGATCGGCACTGACAAAGAACTCCGCATCAGCCAGACGGGCCCGCAGGACCCGCTCATTGCCCCGCGCCACGGTGGAGGCCGCAGCGGGCAAGCCATTGCTGATGCAGAGAAAGCGGGCCAGCAGGCTCTGGCGGGCGTTGAGGCTGAGGGGATCATGGTCGCGTCCCTGCCGATACAGCGGCACGTAGCGCTGATGGGCACGCATCACGGTGCAGAGCACCTCGGCAGGAAGGTCGAGGTAGTGGTCATCAAACGTGCCCTCCAAGAGGGAGGGGGACTCCACCAGATCAACCAGCTCGCGAAACAGGCTGTCGGGCAGATCGGCCTCGGCCTGAAGGGCGGCGGCGGCATCGTCAACAGCCGAACGGATCAGGGCGGCCCGACCCTCCCGATCGACCACCACACCCGCGGCTGCCAACGCCGGCAGGTAGGCCTGGGCGCTGGCGATCGCCACACTGGCGCTGTGGAGTCGATGGCCCCGGCTGAGGGTGCTGGAGCTGATCGGTGGATCGCTTCCCTCCAGGGTGAGCGGAATAGCCATGGCATCCAACAGGGCCACAAGCCAGCGCACGGGCCTGGAAAAACGGGTTTCCCCCGCTCCCCAACGCATGAAGCGGCGTCCCTGCAGGGCAGCGATCCAGAGCGGGATCTGCCCGGCAAGCACGGTGACGGTCGGCAGGCCCACCTCGATGCAACGGGCAAAGACAAAGGGACCCTTGGGGGTATCCCGAATCTCCAATGCCTCGGCGGGCACACCACAGCGTCTGGCAAAACCCAGCGCCGCGCCGGTCGGCTGGCCCTCCTGCCAGCCCTGGCTTGCAGGAGGGCCCTTGCGATCTGCTTCAAGGTTCGGTTGCTGCTCGGGCAGGCCATCAACCATCAACACCAGCCGCCGCGGGGTGCTGGTGCAGCGAATGGCGCTGTGAGCCAGCCTCAGATTGGCCAGATCACGACCAACCAGTTGCTGGAGCTGGGGCAGGGCCAGCCGGGCAAAATCGGCGGGCATCTCCTCCGTGCCGATTTCGAGCAAGAAGGTCGACAAAGGAGCAGGGCGAACCAGGGCGACTGTATTGAACGCCATTCGCTAACTTCAAGGTTGTCGAGCGACGTGCCCAGGACCCGATGCCAGATGCCATGCACGGATCCAGTACCCAGACGCCCACCAAGCTTGCGCCGTCAAAGTTTGAACAGCTCAAAACCAACAGCGACCACCTGAAGGAGCCGCTGCTGAGCGAACTCGGCAACGGGGCGCCCAACTTCACCGATGGGGCGATCCAGATCCTCAAGTTTCACGGCAGTTACCAGCAGGACAACCGCGACAACCGCCGCAAGGGTGCGGACAAGGATTGGCAGATGATGCTGCGCCTACGCAACCCAGGCGGCCGGGTGCCTGGCAGCCTCTATCTGGCGATCGATGCGCTGGCCGACAGGCTCGGCAATGGCACCCTGCGGGTCACAACCCGGCAAGCCTTCCAGATGCATGGCGTGCACAAGGCAAACCTCAAGGAGGTGATCGGCACGATCGTGCGCCAGCTCGGCTCGACCCTCTCGGCTTGCGGTGACATCAACCGCAATGTGATGGCCCCAGCCGCACCGTTTGAAAAGGGCGCCTACCCCGCCGCACGCCTGCTGGCCGATGACATCGCCGACCTGCTGACCCCCCAGGCCGCCGAGGGCTCCTATCTCGACATGTGGGTTGACGGCGAGCTCAGTTACCGGATCAAACCCAGCACCAGCGTCAAAGCCGTCAAGGCCCGCCAGCAGGAGGGCGGGGTGTTCAGCGGTGATCACAGTGAGCCGCTATACGGCCCCACCTACCTGCCGCGCAAGTTCAAGGTGGCGGTCACCGTACCCGGGGATAACTCAGTAGACCTACTCACCCAGGACATCGGCCTGGTGCTGTTCTGCGACCCCCAGGGCAAGCCCAAGGGTTGCAACGTCTACGTGGGCGGGGGCATGGGCCGCACCCACAACAAGGAGGAAACCTTTGCCCGCACGGCCGATCCGCTCGGCTATGTGGCCAGCGAACACCTGTTGGATCTGGTCCAATCCATCCTGGCACTGCAACGGGACCATGGCGATCGGGAGCAACGACGCCATGCCCGGATGAAATACCTGATCCACGACCGCGGCGTGGCCTGGTTTCGCCAGGAGCTCCAGGCCCACTATTTCGCCCATCCGATCCAGGCCATGCGGCCCGAGCCCAAGGCAAAGCTGGAGGACTATCTCGGCTGGCATCGCCAGGACAAGGGGCTCTGGTTTGTTGGGCTGCCGGTGCTCAGCGGTCGACTGGCCGGGGAACGCAAAGCCGGCCTGCGCCGGCTGGTTGAAACCTACAAACTCGAGGTGCGTCTCACCCCCAACCAAGACCTGCTGCTCTGCAACATCGGCACATCCCAACGCTCGAGCGTGCGGGATGCCCTGGCGGCCCTGGGCTATGGGACTCCTGAGCACACCGCCCCCCTGGCGCGCCACGCCCTCGCCTGCCCTGCCTTGCCCCTCTGCGGGCTGGCGGTGACCGAAGCGGAGCGCATCCTGCCGGAGGTGCTGGAGCGGCTCGATGGCCTGCTGCAGCGCAATGGCATTGCCAAGTCGGTGCTGGTGCGCATGACCGGCTGCCCCAATGGTTGTGCCCGTCCCTACATGGCCGAGATCGGCTTGGTGGGCAGCGGAGTCGACCTCTACCAACTGTGGCTCGGCGGCACACCCAACCTCACGCGCCTGGCGGAGCCCTACCTGGAGAAAATGCCGCTGGCAGACCTGGAAGTGACCCTTGAGCCCCTGCTGCAGGCCTGGCAAAGGGCCGGTGGCCGCAGCAGCCTCGGCGACTTCGTCGTCAAAAGCGGGCGCCCGGCCGTGGAGGCCTGGGTGGCCGCTGGGGCCTAATCGCTGCCAACAGCATCAACGCGAGCTGGTTTGCAGCGCCCTGGGCCGTTACCTGTCGCCGGATTGGCTAGCCCGCCACCAGGCCGTAGCAAGCCTCAGCTGAGCCGCTGCGCCAGGCCCAGAGCTGGTCACCCCAGCTGAAGTGCCACCATTCGTTGGGATGCTGCTCAAAACCGGCAGCAGCCATGGCCGCTGCCAGCTGCTGGCGGTGACGGTGCCAGTGGGCCGCCTCGCCGCTGGGATCAAGCCGGGCCGCCCCGGCATGGGCGTTGGGTTCGGAGATGGGCCCGATCGTGTCGATGGCGCCGCCCATGGGCAGGGTGATACCGCTGGCATCGGCCAGGGTGAGATCGACTGCAGCCCCGGTGCTGTGGGGTGGGGGCGTGGCGGGATCGCCACTGGGCGGCGCCCAGAAGCGCCCCACCTCCTTCGCCAACTGGGTCCGCTGCGGCGAATCACCATCCGGATCCACCCCGTGGCGGTGACATTCATCAACGAGGGCTTGGCGCACCATGAAACGCTGCACCGCCAATGGCCGCCAACCATCAAAGATGGCCAGACGCAACTCGGGCTGCCCCCGTTGCAGGACGTGCTGGGCCAGCAGCAGCCGCTCCACAACCCCCTGGCGCAGCTGAAAGGGATGGTCCTGGCTGCCGTAGGGAGCCCCCAGCGCCACATAGGGATGGGGCTCCAGGCACCAGAGAGCTCCAGGCAAGGGCTGGAGAGGCTCGCCACAATCGTGGATGGGGATGGGACTCCAAGGGCGCAGGGCCATGGCGGTCGGTTGGGCGGGTTAATTGAGACGGGCGGCCTGGTCCATCTGGCGCCGGCGTTGCTCCGCCAAGGCCTGGGCCAGGCCCGGATGGGCCGCCAAGCTGGGGTCGGCCTGGGTGATTTGCTGGGCCACCTCCCTGGCCCGCTCCAGCACGTCACCATCGTCGGTGAGGCTGGCCAAGGCCAGATCGGGCAAACCCGACTGCCGGGTGCCGAGCACCTGCCCCGGGCCCCGCAGGCGCAGATCCATTTCGGCAATCTCGAAGCCATCACTGGAGCGCACCAGCAGCTCCAGGCGCTGGCGGGCCAACACATTGCTGCTGTCGTTGATCAGCAGACAGTGGGAGGCGGCAGCCCCCCGGCCGACCCGGCCCCGCAGCTGGTGCAACTGGGCCAGGCCGAAGCGCTCGGCATGGTCGATCAGCATCACGCTGGCCTCGGGAACATCCACGCCCACCTCGACCACGGTGGTGCTCACCAGCAACTGGGTATCGCCAGCCGCAAAGGCGGCAATCGCCGCTTGCTTGTCGGCACTGTTGAGCCGGCCATGCAACAGACCCACCCGCAGGTCGGCAAACACCTCGTCCTTGAGCTGGTGGTAGACCTCCACGGCCGAACGCAGGTCGAGTTTTTCGGATTCCTCAACCAGGGGCAGCACCACATAGGCCCGCTGGCCCAGGGCCACCTGCTCCCGAATCAGCCCATAGGCCCGCTGCCGCTGGCTGCCCGTGAGCAGGTGGGTGCGGATGGGCTGGCGTCCCGGTGGCAGGGCATCGATCTGACTGACGTCAAGATCGCCGTGCAGGGACAGGGCCAGGGTGCGGGGGATGGGGGTGGCCGTCATGGTCAGCAGATGGGGCTGGAGGCCCTTGGCCAGCAGGCGGTTGCGCTGGCGCACGCCAAAGCGATGCTGCTCATCGACCACCACAAGCCCCAGCCGCTCGAATTGGACCGGATCTTCGAGCAGGGCATGGGTGCCCACGAGCAACTGCAGCTGACCATTGGCCAGATCCTGCAGCAGGGCACGGCGACGGGGGGCGGGGGTGGAGCCGGTGAGCAAGGCGGCGCTCACGTGCAGCTGGGGCAACCACTCGCCCAGCTTGTGGTGGTGCTGTTCAGCCAACACTTCCGTGGGCGCCATCAGGGCGCCCTGGCAGCCGGCTTCAATGGCCGAAAGCAAGGAGGCCAGGGCAACGACGGTCTTACCGCTGCCCACATCGCCCTGCACCAGCCGGGCCATCGGTTGGGGGCGGGCCAGATCGGCACGAATTTCAGCCAGAACGCGCTGCTGGGCATCGGTCAGCGCGAAGGGCAGGATGGCCAGGAAGCGCTGCACAAGCCCCTCACCCCCCGCTGGCAGCACCAGGGGTGGAGCCGGGCGCTGGCGGAGCTGGTGGCGGCGTTGGGCCAGGCCGAGCTGCAGCAGCAGAAATTCATCAAACACCAGCCGCCGCCGGCTCGCCTGCAGCTCGGCCTGGCTGGTTGGGGAGTGGATCTGGGTGAGGGCAGCGGAGCGGCCCACCAGCCCCTGGCTGGCGCGAATCGACGCCGGTAGGGGGTCGGGCCAATCCCGAACCAGGGGCAAGACGGCTTGCACCACTTGGCGCAACCGATCGGCGCCCAGGCCCTCGGTGAGGCCGTACACCGGCAGCATCCGACCGATGGTGGCTGAGCGCACCGGAGCCTGGGGCGACTCCAGCACCTCCATCAGTGGCTCCTGAAATGCCGGGCCGTAGGGCGTTTCCTTCACCAAGCCACTCACCGCCACGGTGGCCCCGGGCGGAAACTGGCGTTGCTGGCTTTTCAGCCAGCCGGGGCTGGAAAAACGCTGGCCGGCAAAAAAGCGGCTGACCCGCAGGCGACCCGTGCAGTCGACCAGTTGCAATTCGAGGATCGCGAGATTGGGATTGCGGGGGCTGGCAAAGGCATGGCTGTGGCGCACCGTCGCCACGATGGTGGCGGTGCGGCCAGGCTCCAGGCCGCTGATCCGCACCAAATGGGCGTAGTCGAGGTAGTCGCGGGGGTAGTAGTGAACCAGGTCGCGCACCACCAGCAAACCCAGCTGGGCCAGGCGGCTGGCTGTTTTTGGCCCCACCCCGGGGATGGCACCAAGGGGTGTCTCGGCATGGAAAGTGCGATCTGGCGCCGGCTTGCCGGCAGCCGGGTTGGCGGCCACCAGCCGCAGCCGGGGCGGGGCGATCGCCAGTACGGGGCGCTGGGCCTGGCGGAGGGCATGCAGGTGCTGGCGGGATTGGCGCACCAGCGTCTGGCGTTTGGCCAGCGAAAGCGTGTCGTAGCGAAGGAAGTCATCGCGCAGGGCGACCAGCCGTTCCAACTCCGCCGCCGGCAAACCCTGGGGCCGCTCTTGCAACTGCTGGGCGACAAAAACGCTGAACTGGCTGAGCCGGCCCTTGAGGTTGGCGAACCCCCGATCGGCCTCAAGCTGCAGCGCCTGCTGCAGGGGCTGCAGCCAGCCGTCTAGGGCGGTGGAATCGGGGCTGGCGGGGCTGGGTTGATGTCCTGCAGCCACAATTGTTCCGCCTCAAGCGCCTGAACGCGCCGCTGAATGCGGCGATAGTGCAGGGCCATTCTGCGCACCTCCTGGACGTGCTGCTGGATTCGGGTGCGGCAGGTGCGCAGTTTGGGAAGCGCCTGTTCGAGATCGGCCGGCCGCAGCAACACCGCCATCGCCTCCAGGCCGCCCAGCTCCGGCTCCATGCCCAGGGGCAGGGGCAGGCGCAACAAGTTGGCCGGGGCTTCCGCACTGTCGAGCTGGCCCGAAAGGGCGGCATCCAGAAGGTTCAGTGGCACCACAGTGCGACTGAGACCCAGCCGCAGCAAGTCCACATTGAGGGCATGGGAGAGGTTGCGCAGGCGGCGGCTGAGCGCCAGCTCGAAACCAGCGATCCAGGCCAGCAGTTGATCTGGCCTGCAGGGAAGCTCCTGGCGATCCCATGGGGTTGCACCAGGGGATGGAGCCTTGCCCTGCCAATCCTGGAAAGCTTGGGCCAGGGCCTGCAGCATTGACGCTTGCCCAGCCTCGTCATCCTCCCCATCCTCAAGCTCGGCTTGCTCGCCGGCTGGGGGGCTGTCGCTTGGCGGCGTCAGGAAATGCGCGGCGATCGGCAAGGACAACCCCAAATGGATGGAGCCCTCCGGCATCGGCTCCGGTTTCTGCTCCTGCTCCTGCTCCGGCAATGAACCATGCTCGGTGAACGACTCCAGAACCCGGCGGCGCTGAGTGCGCCGCTGCTGCTGCTGATCCCGGGCGATCTGGCCCGCATGGCGCACGACCAGCTCCAGGCTCAGCATGCTGTTGGCGCGGTGTACCAAATGGACGATGCGCCGGTGCAGCAACTGACGGGTGGCGAGGTCCAGGCCGCCGTAGCGCTCGGGGTGAACCTGGGTAGCCAGATGGAAACAGGCCTGCTGGACCGTGCCCAACAGGCCATCGCGCAACACCTGGAGGTAGAGGGCGAGGTGGTGGGTGAGCTTTGGATTGGAAGCCAGCAGCTGCTGTTCCAGATCCTTGAGCTGCTGACTGGCCGCCTCCAATACCAGCACGGAAGAGCCGCTCAGCTGGCCTGGGACATCGCCGCCACCTCAGCGGCAAAATCAGCCTTTTCCACCGCGATGCCCTCACCGAGGGTGAAACGGTTGAAGCGGCGCACCTGGATGTTTTCGCCCACCTTGCCGGCCACTTGCTTGACCATTTCGGCGACAGTGATTGAACTGTCCTTGATGAAGGGTTGGTCGAGCAGGGCCAATTCCTTGAGGCGTTTGCCAATGCGACCCTCGACAATCTTGACCTTCATCTGATCCGGTTTGCCAGCCAGGTCATCGCGGCCCATTTCAATCGTCTTCTCCCGATCGGCCACCTCAGCGGGGATTTGGTCCACGCTGACGTATTCCACACTCGGGCAGGCCGCGATCTGCATGGCCACGTTGCGAAGCAGCTCCTGGAACCCCTCGCCGCGGGCGACGAAGTCGGTTTCGCAGTTGACCTCAACCAACACGCCGACCCGGGCACCGGTGTGGATGTAGCTGCCGATGGCGCCCTCGGCCGCAACCCGGCCCGATTTTTTCTCAGCCGTGGCAATGCCTTTCTGGCGCAGCCACTCAACGGCCTTGGCGGCATCGCCGGCACATTCGGTGAGCGCCTTTTTGCAATCCATCATGCCTGCGCCGGTTTGGTCGCGCAGTTCCTTGACGAGCTTTGCCGAAATCTCAGCCATGGGGGGGATGGGGAACGGAAATCAAAGGGATAAAGGGTGGAAGGGCTCAGCCCTCCTCATCGCGGCCCTGATCGTGGGCACCTTGGCGGCCCTCGTTGATCGCATCAGCCAACCGACCGAGCACCAGTTGCACCGAGCGCACGGCGTCGTCGTTGCAGGGGATCGGCACGTCACACAGGTCGGGATCGCAGTTGGTGTCAAGCATGGACACCAACGGAATGTCCAACTTGCGCGCCTCAAGCACGGCGTTGGTTTCGCGGCGCTGGTCGACCAACACCACCACATCGGGCAGGCGGCGCATGTTTTTCAGGCCACCGAGATACTTCTGGAGCCGCTCGAGCTCCCGGCGCAGCACGGCCGCTTCCTTCTTGGGGCGCAGGGCGATCGCGCCTGAACTCTCCATCCGCTCCAGGTCTTTGAGGCGATCAATGCGGGCCCGCATCGTCGTCCAGTTGGTCAGCATCCCCCCCAGCCAGCGTTGGTTGACGTAGGAGGCGCCGCAGCGGGCGGCCTCCAGGGCGATCACTTCGGAGGCCTGCTTCTTGGTGCCGACAAACAGAAAGCGTTTGCCACTGCGGGCGGCGCTGCGGGTCCATTTGTAGGCGTTGTTCATGCAGACCGCTGTCTGCACGAGATCAATGATGTGGACACCGTTGCGCGCGCAGTAGATGTAGCGCGACATCTTCGGATTCCAGCGACGGGTTTGGTGCCCAAAGTGGGCACCCGCCTCCATATTTTGGGAGTGTGTTACAACCGCCTGGGTGGGGTGGGGGGGGTTTGGGGTTTGCCTCCACCTGCCAGGGATCCGAAGCAGCTCACCCGGCCGAGATAGCCGGTGTGAAACCTCGCTCGGATCACCCGAAACACGCAGGTGTGCGGAGTGATAGGAACCTGAGAACCCTATCAAATCGGGCTAGGGCGCCTGCTGAGGGCCGAGCGATGCCGGGCTTCAGCAAACAGGCACCGGACGCCGAGGCGGTTGAGCGGCAACCGCAGCAACTCCATGGCCAGGGCGGCCCGGCCAGCA
>CBFIGH010000080.1:0-7491 GCA_965662115.1 Cyanobium sp. | reverse complement strand
CAGGGCAAAGCGGGCGGGCACCCGAAACGGGTAGGCATACATCAATTCAGAGAAACGATCGGTGATCGCCTTGAAATTGAACGCCCCCACGTTTTCGCCCAAGGCGCCGCCGAGCACCTCTTCAAGGGCCGGGATGATCGGCTCCAGATCAGCCTTGGGATTTAGGAAGCCCAGCTTCACAAAATCCCCAGCCAGGGCACTGAAATCCCTATTGATCAGGTGAACTACCGCCCCGGTGAGGGTAAGGCGATCGGAATCACTGATCGAATCCATCATCCCGAAATCCACGTAGGCCACATGGCCCATCGCTCCGGTTTTGCCCGAGAGGGCAAACAGGTTGCCCGGGTGCGGATCGGCATGGAAGTAGCCGAATTCCAGCAATTGCTGCAGACCGGCAATCACGCCGGTGCGGATCAGGGCAGCTGGATCGAGATTGCGGGCCTCGAGGGCCTGCCGCTCCTGCAGCTTGGTGCCATTGATCCACTGGGTGGTGAGCACATGCTCCGAGGAGAGGAGCCGCTCAACCCGGGGCACCGTCACCTCGCTCTGGTTGGCAAACAGGTCGGCGAACCGCTCGGCATTGTTGGCCTCCAGCCTGTAATCGATCTCCTCGAAGAGGGTTGCGCCGAATTCATCAATGATGTCGCCCAGGCCAAAGCCCAGGTTCAGGGGGAGCAGCGGGGCCGTCAGCACCGCCAGCAGCCGGATGATGACCAGATCCCGGCGCAGGATCAACGGCAAGTTGGGCCGCTGCACCTTGACGGCCACCCAGTGGCCGTCGCTGAGCTGGGCCTTGTAGACCTGGCCCAGGCTCGCTGCGGCCACGGGAAAATCGGGGAACTGCTCGAACAACTGGTCAGCCGGAGCACCCAGCTCCCGCTCGATCGTCGCCAGGGCAATGGCGTGGGGGAATGGGGGCAGGTTGTCCTGGAGCTGGGTGAGCTGGTCGAGCCAATCGCGCCGCACCAGATCGGGGCGGGTGGAGAGGGCCTGGCCAACCTTGATAAAACAGGGCCCCAGGGCCGTGAGCGTGTTGAGGATTCTGCGGCCCAACTCCTTTTGGACCCTGGAATCGGTGCTGCTGCCCTGAACCACCAGCACCACTGCAAGGCTGCCCAATTGCCAGAGCACCACCAGCAACCGGCTGAACAGCAGCCACGGACGCAGCAGCAGCCACCGCAAATCCCTGTTTGGGTCGTAGGCCGGCCCGTTGCTGGTATCGGCGCTCTTCACAGGCACGGCAGCCCCTGGCTCGCCAGACTCTAGAAACGCGATCTGCCCGCCCATGGGTCTGCCGCTGCACCTACCGGCCCACGGCCGCGGCCGGGGGCTCTCGCCGGCGCTTCAAATCCTGCTGCGCCAGCGCCCAGGCAGCTGGGACCTGCCGGAATTACCCCAGTTCGGGGGGCCCCTCGTTGCTGGGGGAGCCGTGGCTAGGGCCCAGCACCGCTGCGCCCGCCAGCTCGGGGTCGACGGGGTGTGGTTTGGGGTCAACGGTGCCACCGGCCTGCTGCAGGCTGGGCTGCTGGCCCTGGCCCCCCCCGGCAGTCGGGTGCTGCTGCCCCGCAACCTGCACCGATCCCTGCTCCATGCCTGCGTACTGGGCCAGCTGCGGCCGCTGCTGTTTGACCTTCCCTTTGAGCCGGCCACGGGCCTCTGGCTACCGCCCAGCCCGGCCCATCTGGCAAGGGTGCTGACAGCGGCCGCGCTGGATGGGCCGGTGGCGGCCCTGGTGCTGGTGTCACCGAGCTACCAGGGGCAGCGCGCCGATCTGCCCGCCCTGGTGGCCCTGGCCCAGCAGCGCGGCCTGCCCGTGCTGGTTGACCAGGCCCATGGCCGGGGCGAGGCCCTGGCGGCCGGGGCCGACCTGGTGGTGCTCTCCGGCCAGAAGGCCGCCGGTGGCCTGGCCCAGAGCGCAGCCCTGTTGCTGCAGGGGCAGCGGGTCGCCCGTGATGCCGTGGCCCGGGCCCTGCTGTGGCTGCAGACCTCCAGCCCCAGTGCCCTGCTGCTGGCCTCCGCAGAAGCGGCCCTCGACGAGCTCACCAGCCCGGCGGGGCGGGGGCGGTGGCAGCGGGCCTGCCGGGTGGGGGAGCGGCTGCAGCGCCGCTGCCGGGCGGCCGGGCTGGCGCTGGTGGCCAACGACGATCCCCTGCGGCTGGTGCTGCACACGGCAGTCCAAGGGATCAATGGCCTCGATGCCGATGCCTGGTTGATGGAACGGAAGGTGATCGCCGAGCTGCCCGAGCCGGGTGTGCTGACGTTCTGCCTGGGGCTGGCTCCGCCGCCTGGGCTGGTGTGGCGCCTCCCCGGCCAACTCCAACGGCTGCGCCGCGCCCTCGGCGGCGATCCCCTGCCCCCCTTCCGTGCCCCACCCCTGCCTCTGATTGGCGAGCCAGAGCTGCCCCTGGGCCTGGCCTGGCGCGCCCCCTGGGAAGCGGTGAGCCTGGCGGCGGCGGCCGGTCGGATTGCTGCCGAGCCCCTCTGCCCCTATCCGCCTGGGATCCCGCTGCTGGTGCCAGGCGAGCGGATCGATCCGGCCCGCGCCGCCTGGCTGGCGGAGCAGGCCGAGCTGTGGCCAGGCCAGATCGCTGATACGGTGAAGGTTGTGGCCGCATAGGGGCCCAGATGGACCTGCGCGCATCGGCCGATTCCTACCAATGGGATTTCGTCACTCCCGGCCTGCCCGATAGCTCCTTTGTGGACGCGCCAGGCTTCAGTCCCACCCCGATGGAGCTGCGGGTGATGCTGCTGGCCCACCTGCGCCCCCGGCCCGATTCGCTGGTCTGGGACGTGGGCGGGGGCACCGGTGCCCTGGCCCTGGAGATTGCCCGGCTGATGCCCAAGGGGGTTGTGCACACCCTCGAGCGCGACCCGGAAGCGATCGAGCTGCTGGAGCAAAACCGCCACCGCTTTGGGATCACCAACCTGCACATCCATGCCGGGGCCGCCCCCGACGACCTGGCCCGGCTACCGCCCCGCCCAGACAGGGTGCTCCTGGAGGTGGGGCGACCCCTCGGCGGGGTATTGCTGGCCGTGTGGGAAGCCCTGGTGCCCCAGGGGCGCCTGGTGATCAGCACCGCCAGCCTCGAGGGCCTGGTGGATGCCACCGATACCCTGGGCCAGCTGGAAGCCAGGGACGTGCAGGTGGTGCAGGCCACCGTGCACCGCATGCAACGGCGCGGCAGCCAGGCCAAACTGGCCGCTGCAGAGCCCCTGTTTCTGATCGCGGCTGAGCGCCCTTCCCCTGTCCAGCCCTGCTGATTGCCAGTGCCAGATCCCGTGAATCCCGTCAATCCCGCTTGATTCCCGCCCCTCGCACCGCCACCTCCCTACCCCGCCTGCTGAGCGGCTGGGCCGCCGGCGCCTTTGGTTTTGTGGTGGTGATGCTGGGGGGCTGGTGGTTCACGGTGGCGCTCGGCCTGATCGTGCACCTGGGGCTGCTGGAATTCTTCCGGATGGCCCAGTTCAAGGGAATTCGACCGGCCACCAAGACCACCCTGGTGGCCGTGCAGCTGTTGCTGATCACCACCCAGCTGGCCAGTGACGGCGACTGGTTTGCCGGCGATGTGGCGGCGGCGGTGCTGCCGGCCTCCGGGGCCGTGATCTGCGGCTGGCTCCTGCTCCAACCCGTCACCGGCACGATCGCCGACATCGCCGCCTCGATCTTTGGGCTCTTTTATCTGGGCTTCTTGCCCAGCTACTGGATCCGTCTGCGCGGGCTGGAGGGGCCTGGCCTGGCCCTCACCCTGTTGGCCTGCTTTCTGATCGTCGCCACCGATATCGGCGCCTATGTGATCGGCCGCCGGCTGGGGCGCCGGCCTCTCTCGCCGATCTCGCCGGGCAAAACCATGGAGGGGGCCCTCGGTGGGGTGGGCTGTGCCATGGCGGTCGGCGCCTTGGGCGGCACCTTGATCGGCTGGAGCTGGGGCTGGCTGATCGGAGCTGCGCTGGGGGCGGTGGTAGCCCTGTTCGCCCTGGTCGGAGACCTCACCGAGTCGATGATGAAACGGGACGCCGGCATCAAAGACTCCGGCGATGCGATCCCTGGCCATGGCGGCATCCTGGATCGAATCGACAGTTACCTGTTCGTTCCGGCCGTGGTCTACTCCCTGGTCACCTTGGTCTTGCCCCTGGTGCAGCGCTAGCCCCTGACCCGGGCCTCACCCAGCAGCTGCAGCATGCCGGCCTCCAAGCGGGCTTCGTTGATCGTGATGTTGGCATCCATCGGCAGCCGGTAGCTGGGGCTGCCATCGACAGCCTGAACCTCAACACTGCCGCCCACGGCGGCCACGGTGGTGTCCAGTTCGATCAGCTCAGGCCGGCCCAGGCCCAGGGCGGTCAAGACCAGCTTGTCGTGATGGATGCGCACACCCCCCAGGGGCACGATGCCCAACAGGGTTTCGCCCAGGCTGTCGCCCAGGGCCCGCCAGCGGGGCTCGGCCAGGGAGCGGGTCAACCCATCTGGGGTGAAACTCACCTGGCCCCGAATCTGAACATCCTGCTCAAGCTGGAGGGGCTGGCCTTGGAGCAGGTTGCCGATGTGCACCTGGATCGGACCACTGCGGAGCTCCACCAGCTCCAGCTGGAATTGGGCGTACACGACACGCCTGGCCAACAGCCGGACCCCAGCCAGCCCCCCCCGCAGCAGCTGCAGGGGCGACCCCTCCAACTGGATCTCAAGACTGTCGATCGATTGGCAGTGCTGGCGAACCCACAGCTGCAGGCCGCGGGCCAACAGCTGCATCACCGGCCCGGGGGGGTTGGGGTTGGGAGGGCTCATCAGTCGGAGGGGGACGCCAGCCAGGTGGCGACGACCCTGGCGGGTTGGTCGAGATGGGGCAGGTGGCCGCAGTCCTCCAGTTCGCTCACCCGATCTCCCAGCAGGGCCAGGGCGGCCCGTTTCAGCGGAGGCCGCAGAATGCGATCGTCCGCACCCCAGAGCACACTGATCGGCTGCGGGGGGAGCGGTGCTCCGCAGCCGGCAAAACCGCCCGAGCGGGCAAAGCGTCGCAGGGCCTCGGCCCAGCCAGGGCTTTGCAGGTGCAGGGAGGCGATTTCCAGTTCCGCCGCGCCCACGGCGGTGTCGGGATCGGCAAAGGCTGCCCGACAAAGCCCCCGGCGCACCCCGGGCAGGGCCAGAAAGCGCACACCCAGGCCATCGAGCAGGGGCGGCAGCGGCATGGGCCGGCCGGTGAGGCCGGCGGGTGCCAGCAACAGCAGCCGCTCCACCTGCTGGGGCAGACGCCGGGCCAGCTCCACCGCCACCGAACCACCCATCGACGCGCCGATCAAGCCCAGCGGAGCGGCGTTGCGCTGGCCAATCGCCCGCACCAGCGCCTCCAGATGGTGCAGCACCCCGCTGGGGCCGTAGTCGCCATCGGGGGGCCGGGGACAGAAGCCGAAACCGAACAAATCGGGGATGAACACCTGAACTCCCTGGCTAGCTAGCAAGGGGGCCAGCCGCCGGAATTCCAGAAAGGAGCTGTCGAAGCCGTGCAGCAGCAGCACCGGTGCTCCGTCGCCCAGCACGGCCACGGGCCAGCCCCGGGGGGAGGGTTCCAGCTCGGGCAGGGTCCACCACTCCACCTGGGCGGCGAGGGCCCGGCCCTGGGGATCGAGCAGGCTGCGGGCCGCCTGGCGCACCAGGGCCTGCTCGGGTGCCGGCAGGGTGGTCAAGCGGGCTGACGCTCGCTGCTGCAGGTGCTCACCAGGGCGGCCAGCAGATCCTGGGGGCCCACGGCAAAGGGAAGGTGATGCAGGTCGGAATCACCGCGGCAGGCAAACCCGCAGGCCTGGTCCAGCTCCTGCAACGTGACCCCCCCCAGGCCCAGCTCGTCGAGATTCACGGGCAGCCCCAGCCGGCGGAACAGGGGCAACAGCTGGCGGCGGGACTGGGATGCGAGCTGGTTGCCGCCCAGCACCTCTTCGAGTCGCAGCTGCACCAAGATGCCAAAACCCACCTTCTCGCCATGCAGGAGCCCGTGGCTGGCCTGCAGCTGGGTGAGGCCGTTGTGCACGGCGTGGGCGGCCACGGTGCGGCAGCGGGCACCGCCAATACCACCGATCAGCCCGGCGCTCAGCCCACAGGCCTCGACCACCCGCTCCCAGGCCTCGCCGTGGGGATCACGCAGGGCGTCTTCGGCCTCCAACATCAGTTGATCGCGCAGCACCCTGGCCATCTGAACCGCCTGCTGCACCAGGCCATCGCCGCTGGCACCGCTGCTCACCGAAGCCTCATACCACTTGGCCATGGCGTCGGCGATGCCGCTGGCCAGGGTGCGCTCTGGGGCCTGGCGCACCAGGTCATGGTCAAAAATCAGCAGGTCGGGGCAGCGGGCCAAGGTCACATCGCCCAGGAAGGCACCCCGGGGGGTGTAGACGTTGGCCAGGGCAGTCCAGCCGGCGCAGGTGGCCGCACTGGTGGGCACCGTGATGCAGGCCAGGCCATGGCGGTGGGCGAGCAGTTTGCCGGCATCAAGCACCTTGCCGCCACCCATGGCGATCACCCCATCACAGCAATGGCGCTGCAGTTCGGCGCCGAGCCGGCTGAGGTCCTCTTCGCAACAGTCGTGCTCGAGCAGGGCCAGGCACACCTCCAATCCGGCCAGGGCAAGATCGGCCCTGCAGCCCTCGCGCAAGCAAGCCGTGGCCGGGCTGCGTCCCAGCAGCAAGGGGCGCTGGACCAGGGCGGCAAGCCTGGGTAAGGCCTGGCCCCATGCTCCTGGCCCCCGCAACACCACAACGGGCGCAATGGCGTGTTGGCTAACTGGGCTGGTCATGCCGCTGGGATCGTCATTTCCGCTGGAGGGGCCAGGCCGGAATCCCGGCCTGATCCCTTCAGACGCCTGCAGCGGCCAGCTCAAGCTCGGCCGGCAGGGCGGCCTGCTTGCGGATCACCACCTGCTTGTCGTCGTTGACGTCGACCAGGGCTGAATCACCATCGCCGATCCGGCCGCTGAGGAACTCCTCGGCCAGGGAGTCTTCGAGCAGGCGCATCACGGCACGGCGCAGCGGGCGGGCGCCGTAGGAGGGGTTGTAGCCCTCCTCCACCAATCGCTCCTTGAAGGCCTCGCTGACCGCGAGGCTGATGCCCTTCTCCAACATGCGGCCGAACACCTCCTTAAGCATGATCTCGGCGATCACCTTGACCTCGTCTCGGGTGAGTTGGCGGAAGACGATGATTTCGTCAAGACGGTTGAGGAATTCAGGCCGGAAATACTGCTTGAGCTCCTCATTCACCAGCGAACGGATGCGGTTGTAATTGGTTTCATCCGCGTCGCCACCACCGAATTCAAAGCCGAGACCACCACCACCCTTTTCAATCACCTTCGAACCGATGTTCGAGGTCATGATGATCAGGGTGTTCTTGAAGTCCACCGTGCGGCCCTTGGAATCGGTCAGACGACCGTCTTCCAGCAGCTGCAGGAGCAGGTTGAACACATCGGGGTGGGCCTTCTCAATTTCATCAAACAGCACCACGGTGTAAGGGCG
>CBFIGH010000079.1:0-3582 GCA_965662115.1 Cyanobium sp. | reverse complement strand
CCTCAAGTGGTCGCCTCGGCGAGATTCGTCGTAGCCAGGGGCTCGCTGCTCTATTAACAACAGCCTCCTAGGTCGGCCGCCATCACCACGGGCGAACCGCGAAAGAACTCGAACGCACTGGCAGCCATACGGCGATGCCGCTCCGGGATCAACCAGGGGATCCGGCGGCGCTCCTGGCTCTCCAACAGGCCGATGGGGTCCGGCCGATCGGGCTGGAGCGTCCAAGCTCCGAGGTCAGCCAGAGGCAGGGGGGCGACCGACATAGACCTGGCTCAGCTCTTCGGGATGGCGATGGCAAGGAGCCATTGGAGGATTGTGGTCGCAGCGTGGAGCGCATGAGCAAACCACTGACCCTGATCGCGGTGGGCCTGCTGGCCCTGCCCACTGCCGCCGCCGCGACACCCTGGCGGGACGATCCGGCCGTGACGTCCCTGTTCCGCGACGCCGGAGTGGACGGCACCTTCGTGCTGCTGGATGAAGGCCGCGCTGAGCTGCGCGGTCACAACCGCGGGCGTGCCCAGCAGCGCGTCTCGCCGGCCTCCACCTTCAAGATCGCCAACGCCCTGACCGGTCTCTCCCTCGGCGCCGTGGGCAGCGTGGATGAGGTGATCCCCTATAGGGGGGATGTCAATCCGTTCATGCGGGAGTGGCTTGAACCCATGGGTCTGCGCGGGGCGATGAAGGTGTCCAACGTGCCGGTTTATCAGGAACTGGCGCGACGCATCGGCTTAACCCGAATGCGCGAAGCCATTCAGCGCCTGGGCTATGGCAACGAACAGATCGGCAGCAACGTCACCACCTTCTGGCTGCGGGGCCCCCTGGCGATCAGTGCGGTGGAGCAGACCCGATTTCTCTCCGCCCTGGCCCACCAGAAGCTGCCCTTCCCCCGCAGCGCCCAGCAGCAGGTGGCGGAGATCACTCGGGTGGACTCGGGCCCGGGCTGGAGCCTGCACGCCAAAACCGGCTGGCAGAACGCGCCTGGCGCCGGCGTGGGCTGGTGGGTTGGCTGGGTGCAGCGAGGCGAGCAGATCACACCCTTTGCCCTCAATCTCGCCATGGCCGGCGCCGCCGATGCCCCCAAGCGGCAGCAGCTCGGATGCGCCAGCCTGCGGGCCCTGGGCTTCCTGCCATCCGACCCCGTCCAGCCAGCCCCAACGCCATGAAGTCCCTTTCATGAAGACCCATTGCCGGCGGTGAAGACCGGTGTCAAATGTGCCGCGGCTGTTGCCGCTCCCAGCCCCCGGATCCATGCTGATTGCAACGGGATTCGGAGGCTCCACAGATGGAAGACACCCCCCCTGAGCAGCAGATAGGAGCGCGCTGACGATCCGGCCCCTGCTCCAACACTCTCAACGGATCTCTGATGTTCCAGGCCTGAACGGCCGTCCATTGCATCGCCTTAGGTGCCCCGGACCCAACGGAACGTCACCCTCGACACCTGGCCCCAGGTGCCAGCGCCGGCAGCTCCGCCCACAACTGAAAATTCTCTGATCTGAAAACGATCACGGCTGTTGCCAAGCACAAACCCACGCAAGCTGCGCCCGTTCCCCTTGGGTCCGACCCCCTGGGACAAAGCCACAGCTGAGTAGACAAATGCCCGGGGCCCATGCTCCGGGCTTTGTTGTGCGGCGGGGCTTTCGTGCGCCGGCCGGATCAGCCCAGCAACTGCGCAACCCCGGACGACACCGTACCCACCAGGGCCGCGAGGCCGATGACCTGCAGCACGCTCCAGCGGAAGCGCAGCTGGACAACCAACGCAGCTGCCACCACCAGCAGTGCCCAGGGGCTGAAGCTGCCCGCCGGCCAGAGCACCGGCCCCGCAAAGAACACCGCCAGACTGGCAATCACCCCCACCACCGCCGCGGTGATGGCCGTGAGCGGCGCTCCAAAGCGCAGGTCATCGCGGCTGGCTTCCACCAGGGGCGCCCCGGCCAGGATGAAGCCGAAGGACGGCAGGAAGGTGAACCACACCGTCACCAGGGTGGCTGCCACGGCAAGAGGCCAGCTGCCAGCGCCAAACCCAGCACCCAGTCCCTGGTTCCAACCGCCCATGAAGCCCACGAACGCCACCACCATGATCAAAGGGCCAGGCGTGGTTTCCCCCAGGGCCAGGCCGTCAAGCATTTGGCTGGCCGAGAGCCAGCCGAACTGCTCCACCGCGCCCTGGGCCACATAGGGCAGCACGGCGTAGGCCCCGCCGAAGCTGAGCAGAGCCACCCGCGAGAAAAAGCGAGCCATCAGCGCCAGGGTGCCGTTCCAGCCACCGAGTGCACTGAGCAGGGCCAGAGGCAGCAGCACCCCAAGCCCCCAGGCCAGCAGCGTCAGCGCCAGGCGACGACGCGAGAAGCGGCAGTGGGCCGGCGTGGGCGTGTCGTCGCCATGGATTGGCGGCGCTGCGGTTGCCGCCTCCTGTTGCTCGGAGGAGGCGTGGGCCTGCTCGTCCCCTTGGCGTGGGGATGGGGCGATGGCGCGGGCTGGAGCAAACAGCAACCCCGGCCGCCAACGACCCACCACCAATCCGGTGACGGCGGCACCGGCCACCACCGGCGGATAGGGCAAGCGCAGCACGGCGAGAGCCAGTAAGGCCGCAGCCGCGATGCCGAGCAGCAAGGGTGTGCGCAGGGCCCGGCAGCCCACCCGCCAGGCGGCTACCAGCACGATCGCCAGCACGGCCGGCTTGAGCACGTTGAACACCGCCGCCAACAGCGGCAGCTGCCCCCAGAGGGCATACCCCGTGGCCAGTGCCGTGAGCACCAGCACCGAGGGCGCCAGAAACAAGCCGCCGGCGATCAGGCCGCCGCGGGTGCCATGCATCAGCCAGCCCAGATAGGTGGCCAGCTGGGTGGCCTCCGGCCCCGGCAGGAGCATGCAGTAGTTGAGGGCATGCAGGTAACGCCGCTCCGAGAGCCAGCGCCGCCGCTCCACCAGCTCCCGATGAAGCAGGGCGATCTGTCCCGCCGGCCCCCCGAAGCTCACCAGCCCCAGCTGCAGCCAGAAGCGGGACGCTTCCGCGAGGCTTACATGGCTGACGGATCCCGATCTCACGGACGTGGACGATGCGGGTTCCATCACGATCAATGCGCAGAGGCTTGAGCAGTGATGGCCTGTCGATTGTGGCAGCCCTCACCAATGGCGTGTTCGGCGTGGTGATCGCCTGGGCCCTGGTGCGCTGTGACTTTCCCGGCCGAAGGCTCCTGGATTCCCTGATCGATCTGCCGTTTGCTCTACCTACTGCGGTGGCGGGCCTGGCTCTGGCGGCGATCTACAGCACCAACGGTTGGCTGGGGGGGCCGCTGCAGGCCCTGTTCGGCATCAAGGTGTCGTTCAGCTGGCTGGGTGTGGCCATTGCAATGGTGTTCATCTCCCTGCCCTTTGTGGTGCGCAGCGTGGAGCCGGTGCTGGAAGCCCTGGAGCACGACCAGGAAGAGGCCGCCTGGTGCCTAGGAGTTTGCTGAAAAACCCGGCCTGCGCGAAAATGGCCCAACCGCCCAGTCCAGATGCGAGGTCACCGGGAGCGCAGCGGCTCCCTGTTCTCCTACGTTTCGATCGAGGAGCGGATCCCGGCCAGTCATCCGCTGCGGC
>CBFIGH010000078.1:0-19507 GCA_965662115.1 Cyanobium sp. | reverse complement strand
AGCTGCTGGAACTCAGGCAGCGAGAGGCCTTTCTGGAATTGGATGCCGCTGCGCGCCATGATTTCGATGGTATTTGTGTACCACTCTATAGGGCCTGGGTGGCCGTCGCGGAGCGAGCTGGGTAATCAAGTCGCGTCATGATGCTACAGAACCTTATGGTAATCTTGGCTGGCGTTTTCAGGACAGTTTGTCACTCTGGCGAGACCCAGATGTGGTTTCTCTTGTAGCCCCTAGGCCCATACAGATCCAGGCCGGTGTCTACGATCAGCTCTTCCCTATCCAAGGGGCCAGACGTGCTGTTCCCGATGCTCGGCGCCTCTATTCACGCCTTGCAAATAAATATCGCTTCGAATATTCCGAAATCGTTGCTCGGCATGATTTTCCCTGCACTCGATCTGTCAATTTTATTGCTAAGCATTTATTTCTTTCCCCTAATTGATGGCTATTGATGTGCTTTGAGCAAATACTCACCCACCCTATTGACTAGCTATGTGTTGGCTGGTCTATGTGGCATTGAAAGAATGATTTAACCTGTCTCCATTGATCGATATTTTTGACTTTGCAGCTGAGCCTCAAGCTTCTCTAATACCGCTTCTTGTCCATAGTATTTCACTGCAATTTCCCTTGCTTTGCGCCCAAACTTGACCCTTTTATCTTTATTTCCTGCCAGAAGCCGTATTGCTGTTCCAAAGCCTGCCCGATCTTCGGGCTCGACCCGTATCCCGGCCTGCTCTGCCAACTTGCCAAGTTCGCTGTTCGCCGGCGAACTTGCGACCAGGCATTTGCCACTGGCTAATATCCCTATCAATTTGGAGGGCAACACCAAATCGGCAGCATTACCTTTTTGCGGTAACAAATGTATATCGGCTAGATTCAACCAATCATTAAGCCGGCTTGTCGGTTGTAATGGTAGAATGAATGCATTTATTCTGCCTTCAAGCTTCTTAATCAGGGTTGATTTTGTAGGTCCCTCTCCCGCCAGAAGCCAGACGATATGGGTTAAATCACGCAAGTCATCAATTACATCGATAAGAAGGTCTAGCCCTTGTTTTTGGTTCATTGAACCTGAATAGAGCAGTACGCAACTGTCTGGTGGGATGCCTAATTCCTTGCGATAGGGGTTCAATGGTTGTTGATCTGATTGATGAGGTTTTACTGCTTCCAAATCAACCCAGTTTGGTAGCAGTGTTCCTTTGCCAGTGTCAACCCCTTTAGTAAACAGACGTAGCAGCATCTTTTCGCTGATTGTGCTGACCCGATCAAATCTTTGAAGTATGGATCGCTCCCATCCCTCTGCCAGGGATCTGGCTAGTCGACCTTTAAGCAAGCCTAGTTCAAATGCTGCATCTAACTCAAAATCCTGAATATGCAGCCAACTAGTCGTCAACTTGCCGGATAACTTTGCCAGCAACAGAGCACCTGGAGCACAGAAAATAGCTGGTGCTACTGTCATGACCACATCAGGTCTCCAAGCCAACTGCGCGAGCACGATAGGTAGGCTTGAGATTGCAAAGCTTGTTAGATGCAGGAGTCGCGTCAATCCATTCGGCCTTCGCGGCACCCAGAGTGGGCAGCGCCAGATCAATACATCACCCCGTTGTTCGCTTCTGTAGCGGTTGTCGATGGCTATCCATTCTGGAAAGTAGGGAGGCGCGGTGATGACGCGGACGCGATGACCGTGATTGGCAAGCCACTCAGCAAGTTCACCGCTGTACTTGCCGATCCCAACCGGTTCAGGAGCGTAGTTTAGGCTGTAGAGCAGAATTTTCAAGCCTTCTTCCTGATCAATTTGGAACTTCAATGGAACTTTCAGAATGGCCTTATCTTTGCGCTTGACAACATAGCCTAGCGTGCTGAAGGCATGGAGCTGTTATTATCATTGCTTGAACAGAGTTGCATTTGTTAGCATCCCTGGCCTCGCTTCAATTTGTTTTTCCCCTCCATTGTTTGTGTAGATTTGGCTTTGCAGCATCGAATCTTGCTGAATAGCTTTGCTGAATGAGTTGTAATAGTTTAAGCCAAGTTCAAGCGCTCCAGCTTGTGAAAAATGGCAGCCATCATATCTTTTGGTGGGTCCGTTGATTTGGTCTGAATCCGCGCTGACAAAATTTTTCTTATCCTGTTCTGCTACGCGTCGTTGCGCCGATCTGACCGGCTCGTATGGTTTGCCTTTGCATAGGCTGGCATGGGCAATCCCAAAATAGGAATCAGGATAATATCGCCTGGTTTTCTCAACGATCCTGGTCATGAATGTTTGGTAGGCCTTTTCAGCAAGACTTTCTGGTGATGCATTTAGTCTGTTTTGAGCTTCGAAATTCGCAGGTGTTCCTGCGCCCATCTCACCTTGATGCCAGAAAAATACCACAGGATTGAGGTTTTTAGCGGCCATTTCTTCCAATACCCTCTCGTGGCGTTCGGCTAAAAAGCCATTTGACCAATCATGGGCGCTAGATCCTCCCTGGCCGAATGGCACGATGAGTATTGGTGATTGCGTGTCTTGGGACAACAACGTTGCAAAGTGGGTGATGGTGCTTCCGCCAAGCCCATCAGCCGATAGCAGAGGCTCTTTGTACTTGTAACATCGTCCAGATTTCCAATCAAGCTGGTATAAATTTTCAGGGATTGTCTTGTTGTATCGCGGAAATACGAAATTTGCAGAATTTGACTGGCCAAATACGCCGATAACCACAGCGCCTTCTGGGCATTTCACCTCGACATAATCTTTGATCGTAGGTTTCCATAGAGATCTTGATAGATACACATACTTAATCGCATGATAGGCGTCCTTCGCCCTATCTTTCAGGTTGTACAAAACCGCACCGCTCGCAACGGCTCCGGCAACTGCCAGCAGCAGCAGCCGGTCTGCCTGACTTCTAGGGAGCATGGGGATCGAGCGGGTTTTTCAGCTGACCTCTGCCCAGCTTAGGCGGTTGGTGCTTGGGGATTGCTGTTCTTGCTGATACCCCTCCATACCCAGCACACAGATGCTCTTAGCTGCTGCTGTTTCTCATCAGGCCTGAGTTCCTTTTTGTCTGAATCCTGATTCGACTTTGCCGGCTAGCTGCCGGCTCTGCCGCTTGTTGCTGGTTCTCGGGCCCGTCGGGCTTGGACTGCGTAACCCTTTCTGTCAAATTGCCCAGATCGGTCCCCAGGCCTGGGTTTAAGCCTGCCACCAGTGCTAGCTTCGGGTTCAGGTGCGACGATCTGAGTCCGTCATGCGCGATGCCATTACAGGTCTAATCGGCCGCTATGACCAGCTGGGTCGCTACTTCGACCGATCCGCGATCGACAGCATTTCCGCCTACTACGGCGAGGCTGAGCTGCGGTTGGCCGCGGTGGAATTGATCAACCGGGAGGCTGCAGCGATCGTGCGCGAGGCCGCCCAGCGCCTATGGCTTGCCGATCCGGAGCTGATCCTGCCCGGTGGCAACGCCTACACCACCCGCCGCCTGTCGGCATGTCTGCGCGACATGGACTACTTCCTGCGTTACGCCAGCTATGCCCTGATTGCCGGTGACCTGACCATCTTGAATGAACGGGTGCTGAATGGTCTGGATGATACATACAAGAGTTTGGGCGTCCCTACCGGCCCCACCGTGCGCAGCATCGCCCTGTTGGCCGATGTGGTCTGCGAAATGCTGTTCGATGCTGGCGTGAGCGATGCATCGGTGGTGCGGGCACCCTTTGACCACCTCTGCCGCGGCCTTGGTGCTACCAACCTGCGCGCCCGTTGAGACCCCAGGCTCCATGTTGTTATCCCAGGTTCAGACTTCCTCGACCGTGCTGCCCTCCGTTCGATCGTCTCACCGACTCAGCCTCGGTCCGATTGCCACCCCCAACCGTTTGCTGCTCGGTCCCGGCCCGTCCAATGCCCATCCAACCGTGCTGCAGGCCCTGGCCCGCACCCCGATCGGCCACCTCGACCCCCTGTACATCGAGCTGATGGGCGAGGTGCAGGAGCTGTTGCGCTACGCCTGGCAAACCGACAACCGCCTCACCATTCCGATCAGTGGCACGGGCAGTGCGGCCATGGAGGCCACCCTGGCCAACACGATCGAGCCTGGCGACAAGGTGCTCGTGGCTGTGAAGGGCTACTTCGGTTTGCGTCTGGCCGACATGGCTGGTCGCTACCGGGCCGAGGTGGTGACGATCGAGAAGCCTTGGGGAGAAGCCTTCAACCTCGCGGAGTTGGGGCAGGCCCTGGCGGCCCACCGTCCGACGATTCTGGCCATTGTCCACGCCGAAACCTCCACGGGAATTTGTCAACCCGTTGCGGGCATCGGCGATCTCTGCCGCCAATACGACTGCCTGCTGCTGTTGGACACCGTGACCTCCCTTGGCGCGGTGCCCCTCTTCCTGGATGACTGGAAGGTTGACCTGGCCTACAGCTGCTCCCAGAAAGGCCTGAGTTGCCCCCCTGGGCTAGGCCCCTTCACGATGGGCCCCCGGGCTGAAGCCAAGATGCTCGCCAGGGTGGGCAAGGTGCCCAACTGGTATCTCGATGTCAGCTTGCTCAACAAGTATTGGGGCAGCGACCGGGTGTACCACCACACGGCGCCGGTCAACATGAATTTCGGCCTGCGCGAGGCCCTGCGCCTGTTGGCCGAAGAAGGGCTCGAATCGGCCTGGGCCCGCCACCGCAGCAATGCGGAGCGCCTCTGGGCTGGCCTGGAAAGCCTGGGCCTGGAACTCCATGCCCCCCCCCCCCTCAGGCTCCCCACCCTCACCACCGTGCGGATCCCCGCCGGTGTCGACGGCAAGGCCTTCAGCCAGCATCTGCTGAACCAGCACGGCATCGAGGTCGGCGGTGGCCTCGGAGCCTTGGCGGGCCAGGTGTGGCGGATCGGATTGATGGGCTACAACAGCCAGCCTGAGAACGTCGATCGGCTGCTCAACTTGTTTGAAACGGAGTTGCCGGCTTTCCGCGCCGCCGGCTAAACCATCCGATCAACTGCGCTGCTGCTGGTTCTGCCAGCACGCCACCGATCACCGCCATCCGGTGGTGGGCGCTGGCGTGGCTGGCCAGGTTGAGGCAACTGCCCAGGGCGCCGCGCTTGGCATCGGCGGCGCCGAACACCACCGTGCCCATGCGCGCTTGCACGAGGGCTCCGGCACACATGGGGCAGGGCTCCAGGCTGACCACCAGGGTGCAGCCGTTGAAGCGCCAGTCGCCCCGCAGGCGTGCCGCCTGCCCCAGGGCCACCAGCTCCGCATGGCCGAGGGGATCGCCAGCGTGTTCGCGCCGGTTGGTTCCCCAACCAATGCAGCGGCCCTGCTCATCCAACACCACCGCCGCCACCGGGACTTCGCCCCTTGCCCCTGCCCGTTGGCCCTGGCGCAACAGGCGCCCCATCCAGCCCTCGAGCACGGCTGGGCCGATGGCGGCGGCTGGCGGCAACGCCACGGGCGGCGGATGGGCGAATGCTCCCCCTTGTAGCCCACCCCGCAGGCGAAGATGGTGGTATCTGTTGCTGATCCGTTGGCAAGCTCGCCACCTGCGCCGCAGGCGAACCAGCCCCTGCCCTTTGCCAGCCCAGAGCAACTGGACCCCCAGCTCCAGGATTTCCTGGTGCAGGCCTCCCGTCAGTTGTGCGCCTGGTTGGGCAGTGCCAGCCAGCGCTCACCCTTGCCGGGCCTGAGTGTGTTGCCCACTGTGGAGCCCCAGCCCCAGGGGCTGGGGCCAGAGCGGCTCCTGGCCGATCTGCAGATGGTGATGGATGGCGCCTACAACCCCAACCATCCCGGCGCCCTGGCCCACCTGGATCCGCCGCCCCTGGCCGCCTCCCTGGTGGCAGACCTGATCTGCGCTGGGCTCAACAACAACCTGCTGGCCGAGGAACTCTCGCCCAGCCTCAGCCGCCTGGAGCGCAGCCTCACGGCCTGGTTGGCGGGCCAGCTGGGCATGCCGCCAGGCAGCGGCGGCGTCGCCGCCAGCGGTGGCACCCTCTCCAACCTGATGGCCCTGGTGACCGCAAGGCGTAGCCGCGGCCTGGCCACCGACAGCCGGGCTGTGGTGGTGGCCAGTGCGGATGCCCATGTCTCGATGGCCAAGGCGCTGGCGGTGATGGG
This sequence comes from Cyanobium sp., assembly GCA_965662115.1. Taxonomy (GTDB): domain Bacteria; phylum Cyanobacteriota; class Cyanobacteriia; order PCC-6307; family Cyanobiaceae; genus Cyanobium_A. Next base: position 13,438 of record CBFIGH010000078.1, on the reverse strand, counting down.
CTTACCCCCCGAAGCCCTCTGCCCAATCGCGGTGGATGGCGACGGCCGGCTGATCCCCGAGGCCCTGGAGCAGGAACTGGAGCGGCTGGAGCAGGCCGGCCGGCCGGTGATTGCCGTGGTGGCGACCGCCGGCACCACCGTGCGTGGGGCGGTGGATCCCCTGGTGGCGATGGCCGATGTCTGCGCCAGTCGTCGACTCTGGCTCCATGTGGATGGGGCCATCGGCGCCGTGTTTGCCCTGGTGCCGGCCCACCGGTTTCGGGTGGCTGGGCTCGAGCGTGCCGATTCGATCACGATCAATCCCCAGAAGCTGCTGGGCATCACCAAGACCTCCTCCCTGTTGCTGCTCGCCCAACCCCAGGCCCTGACCCAGGCCTTCCAAACCGGCCTGCCCTATATGGAGCCCAGCTGGGGTGGGGGCCATGGTGGAGAGACCGGCCTGCAGGGCACCCGGCCAGCTGAGGTGCTCAAGCTGTGGCTGGGGCTGCGCCAACTCGGCCTCAGTGGCATTGGGGCCGTGCTCGATGGGGCCATTCAGCGCCGCCGCCAGCTCCAGGCCCTGCTGGCCCAAAGCGAGCGCCTGCAGCTACGCAGCGGCATGTTTCACCTGCTGGCCTTCACCCCCAGCGGCCTGGATGCTGCCGCCGCGGCAGTTTGGAGCCAGCAGACCCGCCAGCTCTTGCTCCAGCACCAGTTGATGCTCTCGAGGCCCCACTACGGCGGTCGCCACCACCTCAAGGCCGTGCTGGGTAACCCCCACACCCGCAGCACCGATCTGGAAACCCTGGCCACTCTGGTGCAGGCGAGCCTGGAGACCCTGCCGTGAGCGGACCCGAATCCCCCCGCGGCCGCTGGGTCGCCATCGTCACCGGGGCGATTTCGATCCTGATCGGCGTGCTCTATCTGGCCCTGATCGTCGTGTTGGATGCCCGCGGGCCGCTGCAGCCACCGCCGCCGGAGGCCCTGGCCGAGGGGGTGCTCACGAAGCCGGTGGCCGGGGTGGCAAACTCGGGTGCTTGGCTTGCAGGGGCTGCACCACCCGGCTGAAGGCGGCCTCAAGAAAGCGGCTCAGGGCCCCTTCCCGGCGGTTGAGGTCGTAGTGCTGCTGCACCACCTCCTGCAGGCCACCATCGCCCCAATCCTGGTCCCGCTCGAAGTAGGTGACAAAACTCAAGCCGGCGACGCGGGTCAACCAGGCCGCACTCACCGCCTGCAGGGCCCGACTCACCACCAGGGCGGGCAGATTGAGGCTGAGCGCCGTGCCCAGAAGGCCCACCCCCCCCTTGACCAGTCCCAGGCCTGCCAGCGTGCGTCCCACCGAGAGGGCGAGGTCCTGGGCGCTCTGGCGACTGAGGCTGATCCCGTAGACCCGGCCAATCTCAACCACCATCTGGGCGTTCACCGCCGCCGCTCCGAGCAGGTCGAGGCCCGGCAGGGGGGTGACGGCCAGCACGCCCGCACCGATCCACATGTAGCGATCCACAATCGCTTCGCTGTCGCTGCGGCGTTGGCGCGCCAGCAGGGAGCGGCTCGCCTGCCCCAGTTGCCGGCATTGCAGCAGCAGGTTGTCGGCGATCAACTCCTCCCCGTCCGCATGCAGCACACTGGCCATCCGGCGCAGCAGGGCCTCCACCTCAGGGGCCGGCTGCAGGGGCTTGCCGCCCGGCATCGGCACGCTCTGGGGGGACGCACTGGCTGCCACCACATCGGCGTCCGCCACCCGCCCCCTGCAGCGCTGGCGCAGCAGCTGCAGCAGGCGGGCCTCCTCCTGCTCGCCGCGCAGGTCGCACTTGTTCAGCACCAGCATCAGGCGCTTGCCCAGGCCCGCCAGGGCGTCGAACACCTCCAGTTCGGCGGCGCGCAGGTCGCCGTCGACCACCAGCAGCAGCAGGTCGGCCTTGCTGGCCTGGTCCCGGGCCAGGCGGTCCCGCTCCAAACCAGCCTCACCGGCCTCCAGGATGCCGGGGGTATCCACCAGCCACACCCCCCGCTGCAGGCCCTTGAGCCGCAGGCGGTAGCGCTGGCTCTGGCTTGTGGACCCCATCGGGGCACCCACCTCCCCGACCAGCTCCTGCAGCAGGGCCCGAATCAGGGAGGTTTTCCCCGCCGAACCGACCCCAAACAGCACGATCACCAGGTCGCCCCGCTCCAGTTCGGCGGCCATGCGTTGGCGTTCCTGCTGGAGGGCTTGCCGCTCCACCGCATCGCGGACCCGCTCGAGGGTCTGGTCGATGCCGGCCAGATTCTGGGCGGCTGCCTCGCGGCGGCTGGTCGGCGCAGCCCTGGTGGTGGCACCCGCCCCTGCCTGCCTGCCCCTGGCCTGCCAGGCCGCCTGGAGCCAGGGCCAGGCCAGCTGCAGCAGCAGCAGGGCCCCAGCCGCAAAGATCAGCAGAAAGACCGGCTGGACGATCCAGTACGGCAACACCCAACTCAGCTGCATGTACAGGCTGTTGATGCCCTGCAGCACCAGGCCAACCGCAAGCAGGGCCACCAGGGCCAGGCCAGCTATGAGCCAGAGGCGGGTGCGGGTGGTCACGCGGGCGACAGCATCGGTTAAAGCCGGCTTGAGCGGATGATCTCGCTCCAGAGCTGCGCCGCAAGGGCGCTGCTGGCCCGGCTGGGGCTGTTGTCGTCGTTGCCCAGCCAGATCCCGACCACCCAGTGGCGCCGCGGTTCATAGCCCACAAACAGCAAATCGCGGCTGGCGTTGGTGGTGCCCGTCTTGCCGCCCTCCGCTCCCCCCAGGCTGGCCATCTGGCCGGTGCCCCGCTGCACCACGGCGCGCAGGAGTTGCTGCATGGCCTGGGCGGTTTGGGCACTGGTGACGCGGCGGCCGGCCGCCAGCGTGGCCGTCTGCCGGCACTGCGGCGAAGCCTGGCCTGCGCAGGCCTCGGCATCGGTGAGCCGCCGGATCGTGGTGGGTGGGTGCCAGGTGCCCCCATTGGCGATGGCGGCATAGGCGGCGGTGAGCTCCAGCAAGGTGACTTCGCTCTGGCCGAGGGCCAGCCCCGGCACCGCCGCCAGTGGGCTGGAGATGCCCAGATCACGGGCCTTTTGGACCAGGGTCTCCAGGCCCACCCGCTGGGCCAGCCGCAAGGCGGCCGTGTTGTTGCTGAGCGCAAAGGCCGAGATCAGGCTCATGCTGCCCTGGCAGTTGCTGGCGAAGTTCTGGCCCCGCCAGCGAAGCGGGGCGCAGCTGATCCGATCGGTCGGTTTGCTGCCCCGCTCGAGGGCCACCAGGTAGGGGATCAGTTTGAAGGTGCTGCCCGGCTGCCGCAGGGCCATCGAGGCCCGGTTGAACTGGCTCTGGCGGTAGTCGCGGCCGCCCGCAATCGCCAGGATGCCGCCTGAGCGCTCATCGATCACCACCACCGCCCCCTCGCTGACCCCCAGGCCCTTGCTGCTGCTCAGCCGTTGACGCAACAGCCGCTCCACCTGCTCCTGCAGGCCCCGCTCGAGGTGGGTGTCGATCAGGAAATTGCCCTCCACGGCCACATCCGGGCCCACCAGCTGGTCGAGGTCACGGCGCACCTGATCGGAGTAGAAGGGCGCGCCGCGCAGGGCCGGGCCGCTGGCGCAGGCCTTGGGGGAGAGGCGCAGGGGGCTGCGCCTGCCGCGGCGGGCTTGATCGGCGGAGATGCGTCCGGTTTCGGCCATCTTGGCGAGCACCTGATTGCGGGCCCCCAGGGCCGCCTGGGGATCAAAACAGGGGTCGTACCCATTGGGAGAGGGCAGCAGCCCCACCAACAGGGCGGCTTCCTCGAGGGCGAGGCCGCTGGCAGATTTGCCGAAATAGTGACGGGAGGCGTCTTCAAACCCCCAACCCACCCCCAGGTAGACCCGGTTGAGATAGCTCAGCAGCAGGTCGCGCTTGCTGAACCGGGCTTCGAGCTGCAGGGCCACCAGCAATTCCCGCCATTTGCGACCCAGGGTCTCCCCCTGGCCCACCTGGTCGGGGTAGAGGCTGCGGGCCAGCTGCTGGGTCAGGGTGCTTCCCCCTTCGAGCACGCGCCCACCGAGCACGTTGGTTACCAGGGCCCGCGCCGTGCCCACCGGGTCGACGCCGGGATGCCACCAGAAGCGGCTGTCCTCACTGGCCAACAGGGCATCGATCAGCACGGCGGGATAGTCCCGCAGGGCCTGGCGCTCCTTGTGCTCGAGGGCATCGGCCGTGGTCAGCGGTTTGCCCTTGCGGTCGTAGAGCACCAGCGGGCCGCGCACGGTGGCCAAACTGCCCCGGATCGGGGCTTGAAGGATCGACACAGCCAGCAGGCCCAGGCCGCCAACGGCCAGGGCGGCCAGGGCCAGGCTGGTGCCGCGCATCAGGCGCTGCAGCTGGGGCAGGGGCCGGATCTGGATATCCAGCTCGGGCAGGCCAGCCTCCTGGCTGGGGCCAAAGCGCAGACAGTCGCCATCGCGCAGCAGCAGTTGGTTGACCCGCTGGCCCTGCCACCACAGCCCATTGGTGGAGTTGTCGTCGCTCAGCAGCCAGTGGCTGCCGCGCTTTTCCAGCAGGGCGTGGTGGCGGCTGACCGCCTGGTGATCGACGCAGATCTGGCAGTCCCGATCCCGACCAATCCGATAGGCGCCTGGGTGCAGGGTGAGCAGGCGGGAGGGCTGGCCGGGTAGGTGGATGCGCAGCTGGGCCTGGGCTGGTTGGCTGAACCTCTGCCAGCGCCGCCGCAGGCCCTCAAGGCTGGCGTTGGCCATGGCCCCCCAGCAGTTCGAGGGCGAAGCAGAGCACCGCCCCATTGATGGCCACATCGGCCAGGTTGAACACCGGAAAGTCCACCGGCACCAGGGCGAGGAAATCCACCACCGCTCCCAGCCGCCAGCGATCGAGCCCATTGCCGATCGCCCCGCCCAGCAGCAGGCCTACCCCCAGCCAGCGCGTCAGCGGCATCACACCCTGGCGCTGGATCCACAGGGCTACCCCGACGGCCACCACCAGGCTGACCAGGCCCAGCAGCTCCGGATGGCCGCTGAACAGGCTGAAGGCCGCACCGGTGTTGTGGGTCAATTGCAGGGCCAGCAGGCCAGGCAGCAGCGGCTTACTGCCGATTGGCGGCAGCTGGGCCAGGGCCCAGGCCTTGCTGAGCTGGTCGAGCAGCACCACCAGGACGGCCGTGCCGAAGGCCAGGGCTCGGCTGTTGCTCATGACTCGACCAGTAGCAGCCGGCGCAGCAGCAGCGCCACCAGGGCCACCGCACAGCAGAGCAGCAGCTGGGGCAGCAGCGGGGCGAGGCTGTAGCTGATCAGCAAGGGGCCCAGGTTTGGCCCCCAGCGGCCGGCCAGCCCCCCCAGCAACAGGTTTGCCAGGCCACAGATCTGCACGGTCACCAGGCCGACCACGGCAGCGCCAAAGAGGTTGATCAGGTTGTTCATGCCCGCCTGCCGCGCCAGCTTGCCGCTCAGCCAGGCGGCGGGGATGAATCCGGCCAAATAGCCAAAGCCCGGGTCGAGCAGGTAGGCGGTGCCGCCACCGCCCTGGAACACCGGCAACTGGAACAGGCCCAAGCTGAGGTAGGCGACCGCCGCCAGCATGCCGCTGCGGGGCCCACACACCAGGGCCGCCACCAGCAGGGCGGGCACCTGCAGCGTGATCGGCAGGATGGCCAGCGTCCAGTTGCCATGGCCCGCGGGCACGGGGGCGGCGGCCTGGATCAACCCACCCACCAGGATCAGCAGGACACCGGCGAGTGCGCCGATCCAGGTGGCTAGGGCCCGCAAATGATCCCTTGGTTGCTGCCATCTATTTTGGGGGTCGGTGCCAGCGCGGTCGCTAACGTCTCCCCTATTGGGCAACCCATGGATCAGATCGACGTCGGCGATGGCGTGCAGCTCAGGGGCCAGCCCCGCTACCTGAAGACTGCCGATGCGATGCCCATGTTGCGGCCGCCGGATTTGGTCGATTCCGACGAGGTGGGTGAGGTGACGGCGATCAAGGCGGGCAACCAGGTGGCTGTGCGCTTTCGGCGCGGCACGTTCCTCTTTGACCTCAACCAGCTGCTGCCAACCCCCTGATTCTGCCCCTGATCAGCGACCGAGGGGGTGGCGTTGCCAGGCCTGCTGGGCTGCCCTCAGGGCCGGGCTTGGGCCACACAAGCTGAGGGCGGGCGCACCCAGGTGTCGCCTGGCGACGGCCAGCAGGGTTTCGGCTTCGAGCCGCTCCGCCCTCTCCAGGCTCTCCGGCACGAACCGCTCCCCCAGGCCATGGCCCAGCACCAGGGCCTGGCGATCGGCGATCTGGCCGCAGGTTTGGCGACCCATGGCGTCTTGGCCGCGGTATTTGGCTTTGGCCAGGGCCAGTTCGGCTGGGCTCAGGGGCGTCTCCAGCAGCCGCTGCCATTCCTCCAGCAGGGCGCTGGTGGCTTCCACCGCCCGATCGGCCGAGGTGGAGAGATGCCAGATGAAGGGGGTGGCGCCGCGCCGCGCCGGCAGGTGCACGCCCACGTCGTAGGCCAGGCCCCGCTCCTCCCGCAGGGCCACAAACAGCCGACTCGACATCCCCATGCCGAGGTGGGCCTGCAAGAGCCTCAGGGCCAGGCCATCGGGATGGCCTAAGGGCACGGTGGCAACCCCAAGCATCAGCACCAGCTGCTCGGTGTCCTGCTCCAGCAGGGCAAGGCGCCGGCTGCAGGGGGGAGCCGGCGGACCCGGCGCGTCAGTCGGGGCGGAGGTTGACCACGGCCATCGCCCCAGCTCGGCGTCAAAGCGTTCGGCCAGCTGGTCAGGTAAGTCGCCGCAGGCCACCAGCAGGGCGCCGCCCTCCCCTAGGGGCTTGTGCACTGCTGCAATCTGATCCCGGCGCAGATCGGTCAGCTCCGGCTCCACCCCCAGGGGATCGTGGCCGTAGGGCCCCTGGCCGAACAGTTGCTCGCGAAGCTGGTCGTGGACCAACACAAAAGGATCCTCGCGCTGGCGCAACAGGTTCTGGAGGTTGAGGTCCCGCTCCAGCTCGAACTGGTCCTGGCTCAGCCAGGGGGCCCGAGCCATCGTCACCAACAGGGGCAACAACTGCTCGGCGTCGCTGCTGGCGCATTTGAGGCTCAGCACCAGGCTGTCCTCGCTGGCTTCGCAGCGCAGGGCCGCCCCGCGACCCTCGACCAGATCGGCCAGGGCTTCGGCGCCGTAGTCCCCGCAACCCCGGGTCATCAAACCGGCCAGCAACTGGTTCGCGCCCCGCTGACCCGGCGGATCGGCGCTGCTGCCACCCCGAATCAGGAGCCGGCTGGCCACGATCGCTGGCCCGGGGCGGCGTTGCCAGACCAGGGGCAAACCCCCCACCAGGCTGGTGCTCTGCCAGCTGCCTTGCTGCATGGTCATGCCGGCACCGCTTCGAGCACGCAGGCCCGGCTCGGATCCAGCAGGGGCAGGGTTTGCTGGATCAGGGCCTGGCTGCTCCACCTTTCGATTTCAGCGAGGGGCAGGGCCAAGCCCTGCTGCCGGCTCCAGAGCCGGTTGTTGCCGATCAGGCCAGCCAGGCCGCCCGCGGCCTCGAGGCCAAAGCGGTAGCCATTGGCCACCAGGCGCTGGGCCCGCAACCACTCCGGATCGGCCAGGCCCTGCTGCTGCACCGCAGCCAACACCTCGGCAATGGCCTGGTGCACGCCGCTGAGTTCATCCGGTTCGCAGATCGCTTCCAGCAGGGCGAAGCTGCCGCTTTCCATCACATGCAGATCGAGGTCGATGCTTTCGGCGATGCGCAGTTGTTCCCGAAGCCGCTCCACCAGCCGGCTACGCCGCCCCTCCGCCAGCACGGTGGTGAGCAGGTCTGCTCCCATGACGCCGTGGAGATCCCGGGCCGGGGGCAGGCCCCAGAGCATCAGCAGGCGTGCCGACTCCAACCGCGGCACAGCGATGCGGTGGGCACCGGGCCTCACCTCCAGCTGGGGGGCTGGGGCAGGTTCGCTGATCGGCGCCAGGTTTGCCAGGGCGCTGGCCTCAATGGCATCCCGCAGCCGATTGGGATCGAGGCCACCGCAGACGGCCAGTACACAGCGATTGGCGCCGTAGAGGCGGTGGTGGAAGCTCGCCATCGCCTCGGGAGTCTGGGCCAGGAGCAGGTCCCGGCGGCCCAAAATCGGCAGGCCGTAGGCGTGGTTCGGGCAGCCCATCCGCAGCAGCTCCTGCAGGGCAATCTCGTCGGGTTGGTCCTCGCTCTGGGCCAACTCCTCCAGCACCACCTGGCGCTCCATCTCAAAGGCCTGGGGCTCCAGGCGGGGGTGCAGCACCAGATCCATCAGCAGGTCGAGGGCCTCGGCTGCCGATTCCGGTGGCACAAGCACGTGGTAATGAACGTCGTCGAAGCCGGTGGCCGCATTGCTGCTGCCGCCCATCGCCTCGATACGCTGGTCAAATTCGCCGGGGCCGAGCCGCTGGCTGCCCTTGAACACCATGTGCTCCAGAAAGTGGGCCAGGCCGTTCTCGGCGGCGGCTTCGAACACACTGCCGGCCCGGCACCAGAAGTCGAGGCACACCAGGGGGGAATCGGCCAGGGGCAGCTGGACCACCGCGGCGCCATTGGCCAGCCGGAGCTCGGTGGGGTCGGCCAAACCTGGCAACACGCTGGCGGTTGGGGCCGATGTCAAGGCTCAGATGCATGGCAGGATCTGCATTCTGCTGGCTGCCCCCCCACCCTTGAGTTCCGCCGCCCCATCCCCGCCGGATCCAGGCGCCCCCACCCCTGGGGCAATCCACCCCCTGGTGGATCGCCTGGCAGCGCAGATCCGCCAGGCCTGGCAGGAGCTGCCCGAGCTCAGGCCCCTGGCGGTGAACCCTGAACTCGAGGCCATCAGCGGGAGCCTGGAAGGTGAGTCCCTGTTCATCCGCAACGAACTTCGCCAGTGCCGCGGCCTGCGCAAGCTGCACCTGGAGACGGCCCGGCTGGGCGCTGGCCTGCAGATCCTCCACTGCGTGCTCTTTCCCGACCCACGTTTTGATCTGCCGATCTTCGGTGCCGACATCGTGGCGGGCCCGGCCGGTGTTTCAGCCGCCATCGTCGATCTCTCTCCGGTTGGGCCTGCCCTGCCCGTTGGCATCAGCGCCGCCCTGGCGGCCAGGCCGCGGCTTGTTTTCAGCCAGGAGAGGGAGCTGCCTGGTTGGGGATCGATCTTTTCCCCATTCGTGCGCTTCGTGCGGCCCACCAGCGCCGCAGAGGAAACAGCCTTTCTGGCCGAGGTTTCCGGCTTGTTGGAGGTGTTGGCGACGGCGATCCGGCTCGCCCCTGCCGGCTCCCCCCAGGATCCAGCTACGGTGAATCGCTGGCAGGGTCAGCTTCGCTATTGCAAGCAGCAGAAACAAAACGACAAGACCCGCCGGGTGCTGGAGAAAGCCTTCAACCCCGCCTGGGCCGACCGCTACATCGAGGAATTGCTCTTCGACGATCCGCCGGCTCCGTGAAGCGGGCCCTCTCGGTGGCCACCCGACACCGCTGGTGGCTTGCCGGCGGAGCTCTGCTGCTGGTGCTGGTGGTGGTTGGCATCAGCCGGCAGCAGCGTTCAGCCCCGCCCAGCCCAGCAGCGTCTATCCAGCAGCAGGGCCAGCCCGAGGCCGTCGCCGCCCTGGGCCGCCTGGAGCCCGATGGCGATGTGCGACTGCTGGCGGCCCCGATCAGCACCACCGGCAGCAGCCCGCGGATCAGCCAGCTGCTGGTTGAGGAGGGGGATGGGGTGAGCCAGGGCCAGGTGTTGGCCCGTTTTGATTCCGGGCCGAGTCTGCTGGCCCAGCAACGGCTGCTTGCGGCCCGGATCGCCAACCTCGACCAGCGGTTGGCGGTGCAGACCCGCGACATCAGCCGCTATCGCAGCTTGAGCCGCTCCGGCGCCATCCCCAGCGGCGAATTGGACACCCGCGAAACGGCCCTGTTGGCGTTGCAGGGAGAGCGCCAAGAGGCCTGGTTGGACCTGCAGAAAGTCAACACAGAACTCCAGCTCACCGAACTGCTCGCCCCGATTGCCGGCACCGTGTTGAAGCTGCATGCCCGGGTTGGGGAGCGCCCGGGCGCCTCCGGTGTGCTCGAGCTTGGTGCCAGCAACCGGATGCAGGCCCTGGTTGAGGTTTACGAAAGCGACATTGGCCGGGTGCGTCCTGGCCAGAGCGTCTCCCTGATCAGTGAAAACGGCGGCTTCCAGGGGGAGCTGCAGGGTCGGGTGATCCGGATCAGTCCCCAGGTGCGGCAGCGCAGTGTGCTCTCCACCGACCCCACCGGCGACGCTGACGCCCGCATCGTCGAGGTGCGGGTGGCCCTGGTCCCTGCCGATAGCCAGCGTGTGCGGGCCCTGACCGGCTTGAAGGTGATCGCCCGCATCGGCTCCGCCGGCTCCCGGCCTGGTCGCTGATGTTGGACCGTCTCTGGCAGGGCCGCCGCATCCCGCTGGCCTGGCTGTTGCTGACGCGCCAACCGATGCGTCTGCTGGTGGCCCTGGCTGGCATCGCCTTTGCCGGCATTTTGATGTTCATGCAGCTGGGCTTCCGCGATGGCCTGTTCGACGCCAGCGTCACGATCCATCGTCTGTTCGATGCCGATCTGGTGCTGATCAGTCCCCGCTCCAGCAGCTCGGTGAGCATGGCCGGATTCCCCCGGCGCCGGCTGGTGCAGGCCATGGCCGATCCCGCCGTGGTGGGCATCACGCCGGTGCACTGGAATCTGCTGCTCTGGCGCAACCCTGAGAACCGTTCCACCCGCTCGCTTCTGGCCTTGGGGTTTGAGCCGGCCGACCCCCTGTTCACCGATCCTGCCCTGGCCCAAAAGGCCAAGTTGCTGCAGGAGCGGGGCCGGGTGCTGTTCGACGAGCGCTCCAGGCCCGAATTCGGACCGGTGGCTGACTGGTTTCGCAGTGGTCGCACCGTTGAAAGTGAGATTGGCGGTCAGCGGGTGCGGGTGGCCGGGCTGGTCGCCCTGGGCACCTCTTTCGGCGCCGATGGCAACCTGCTGACCAGCCACGAAACCTTCCTGCGCCTGTTGCCCAATACCCCTCCCGGCAGCATTGAGGTCGGCCTGATCCGGCTTGCGCCCGGCTCAGATCCGGCTGCCGTGGTGGCCCGGCTCACCAAGCAGCTGCCCAGGGATGTCACCGTGCTCACCAAGGACGGCTTCATCGCCTTCGAGCAGAACTACTGGCGATCCAGCACCTCGATCGGCTTCATCTTCACCCTTGGCGCCGGCATGGGCTTTGTGGTGGGCTGCGTGATCGTCTATCAGATTCTCTACTCCGATGTGAGTGACCACCTGCCCGAATACGCCACCTTGATGGCGATGGGCTACAGGCTGGGGAGCCTGCTTGGGGTCGTGGCCCGGGAGGGCCTGCTGCTGGCCACCTTTGGCTACCTGCCGGCCTACGCGGCCGGCCAGGGGCTCTATTGGGTGGTGCGCAATGCCACCCAGCTGCCGGTCACGATGGACACCACCAGGGCCCTGACCGTGTTCACCATGATTCTGGTCATGTGCATGGGCTCGGCCGTGCTGGCGATGCGCAAATTGGCTGATGCGGATCCGGCGGAGATCTTCTGATGGCCCCGATGGTTCGGCTCGCCGGCCTGCGGCATTCCTACGGCACGGGCGCGATGAGCCGCCAGGTGTTGATCGATATCAGCCTCAGCGTCGCGGCGGGGGAGGTGGTGTTGCTGACCGGCCCCTCCGGCTGCGGCAAGACCACCCTGCTCACCCTGATCGGTGCCCTGCGCCAGGTTCAGGAGGGTTCGGTGCAGGTGTTTGGCGAGGAGTTGCGGGGTGCCAGCGCTGCCGCCAGGCTGCGCCTGCGCCGGCGGATCGGCATGATCATTCAGGGGCACAACCTGCTGCGCTGTCTGAGCGCAGAGCAGAATGTGCAGATGGGCGCCGACCTGCTCGAGGGTCTGAGCTATCGCGCCCGGCGGGACCGCTCCCGGGAATGGCTGCGCGCCGTTGGGCTTGATGACCACCTGGCCAAGTTGCCCCACGACCTGTCCGGGGGGCAAAAGCAACGGGTCGCGATTGCCCGGGCCCTGGCGGCCCGGCCCCAGCTGCTGCTCGCCGATGAACCCACCGCTTCGCTCGATTCCCGCACCGGTCGGGAGGTGGTGGAGCTGCTCAAGGGCCTGGCCAAGGACCAGGGCTGTGGGGTGCTGATGGTCACCCACGACCCCCGTATCCTCGATGTGGCCGACCGACTGGTGCAGATGGAGGACGGTCGCCTCAGCCAGGGGGCCTATGCGATTGATTAAGGTGGCATCAAGCCCTAATCCAGGTCGCCTACCGCATGTCCAAGCGCAGAAATCTCAAGAAGGAAAAGCAGGAGCGCAATCGCGCCTATGCGCGCAAGTTTAAAAAGCGCAAGCTGCGTAACGATGGCCGCGGTGAAGGCGCCGGCAATGGCGTCACCGGTACGGCCAACAACGGCGGCGCCGCAGACTGATCCCCGCCTCGCCCAGCTTGCTTGGGGGTCCGCAGGGATCCCTTTTTTGTTGTCGAATCCACCAGGCGACCCATGTTCCTGAGCGTCGTCATCCCCACGTACAACCGGCTGCCCATCCTGCAGAAGTGCTTGCTGGCCCTGGAAGAGCAGCAGCTGGATGCCCCGATCACCGGCTACGAAATTGTCCTCGTGGACGATGGCTCCACCGATGCGACCTTGGCCTGGTTGGCCGACCATGCAGCCCAGCTGCCCCACCTGCAGCTGATCCGCCAAGAACATGGCGGGCCCGCGGCGGGCCGCAACCGGGGCGTGCAAGCCGCTCGGGGCGACGTGATCGTCTTCATTGACAGCGATCTGGTTGTGACCCCCAGCTTTCTGCGCTGCCATGCCCAGGCCCTGCAGCGCCACTGGCGCCAGCGCGGGCACCCCCTCTGCTTCACCTATGGCGCGGTGATCAACACCGCCAACTTCGAGCACCCCACCGCGGAGCCCCACAAGCTGCGCGATCTCTCCTTTGCCTACTTCGCCACTGGCAACGTGGCCATCGAGCGGCAGCTGCTGGAGAGGGCTGGCCTGTTCGACACCCGCTTCCGCCTCTATGGCTGGGAAGACCTGGAACTCGGCGAACGGCTGCGGCGGCTCGGGGTGGAGCTGGTGCGCTGCCCGGAGGCGGTGGGCTACCACTGGCACCCGGCCCTGCGCTTGGAACAGATTCCCGATCTGATTCGGGTTGAGCAGGAGCGGGCCAAAATGGCCATGGTTTTTTTCCTCAAGCACCCCACCCTGCGGGTGCGGTTCATCGTCCAATACACCTGGCTCCACCTGCTGCTTTGGGAGGTGCTCACCCTGGGGGGGCTGCTCAATGAGCGCAGTCTCAGGCCGCTGCTGGCCTGGCTGATCCGTGCTGGCCGGGCCGCCCTGGCCATGGAGTTGCTGCGGTTGCCGCTCAACCGCCTCGGCGTCCGGTGCCTGTTTGCTGAAGCCCGGCATCGCTCGGCCCTCAGCAGGCGCCCTAGCCCGATTTGATAGGGTTCTCAGGTTCC
>CBFIGH010000077.1:0-54743 GCA_965662115.1 Cyanobium sp. | reverse complement strand
AATCAGCCAGGCGCTTGAGAACCGGCTTTTTATCACGGAGCTTTGCGGCTCTTTGCTCTTCGTCCCAGAAGCCTCTCTGACCCACCGGTGTCGCGATAAATCCTCAACTAATCATAATCGGGATCATGCTGGAATCAAGTGTCTCTTTAATTTTTCGAGGTGCCCTTAATTCGCTCGTTCAGGAATCACTCCAGAGAAGTGTCACGGCATAGAGGAACAGCCAACAAGCCCCTCGAGTGGAAAAGCCACTGCCAACTCCACCAAGGCGGCGTCAGGGCTGAGCACCGAATCATCCGGCCGGTGGGAGTTGAGATAGACAAAGACCCATCAGCGGCCAGCTCCAGCAGCGCCTCGGGCGTGAGCCACGTCAGCGCGGCCATGTTGTGGCTGCGCCACCAGCGTCTCGAACCGGATGCCGCCTGGCTCTGGAAGCGCTGACAACCCCGCCAGTTACCCCCTCACTTCACCCAAACCACGCTGCAGCCGGAGCCGCCATCGCCCTGCTCGGCGTCGCTCACCCGCTCCACGTAGGGCACCGTTTCCAGCCAGGCCCGTAGCCCCCTTTTGAGCTTGCCGGTGCCGATGCCATGGATCACCCACACGGGGCCATTGGCCTGGCGCAGCGTCTCCTCCAGCTGGGCTTCCGCCTCGTGCACCCTAAGGCCGCGCACATCCACCGTGTTGCGCTCGCTGCGCACATCGGGCCCCCGGCCGCCCAGCCCTCGCTGCCCCTTCACCTGCACCTGCACCTCGGGTGGAGTGGGCTTCTCGCCATGCAGCCCTTCAATGCCGGAGAGCTCCAACGTCAGCCGCATCAAGCCACAGCGCACGCTGAGCTCCCGGCCGTCATCGGCGAGGGCCAGCACCTCGCCGGCCTTGCCCAGGGACAGCACCCGCACCCGATCCCCCACCACGGGCATCCAGCCGCGGTGCTCCCGGCGTTCCGGGGTGGGGCGGTGTTGCTGCTCCAGGGTTTTAAGGCGCTGGCCAGCCTGGCGGGCGGTTTCGCCCAGCTCGGCGCTGCTGCTGGCCCCGGAGCCGGCGCCCTGGCGCAGGCGGCGGATGATCCGCTTGACTTCGTTCTGACCCTGGCGGATCGAGCGCTCCAGCTGCTGGCGCCGCTGCTCCTGCAGCTCGGCGCTCTGCTGGGTCTGCTGCTGCCAGCGCAACAGCAACTCCTCATGCAGCAGCTCGGTGCGGGCCAGCAGGGCGGCGGCCTCCTCGGCGGCCTCCTGCTGGCGCTGGCGTTGGTCTTCCAGGCCGGCGATCACCTGGTTCACCTCGCCCTCGCCGTGGGGCTCGAGCTGGGCGGCGGCGAGCGCCAGCACCGGCTCTGCCAAGCCCAGCCGGCGGGCAATCGCCAGGGCATTGCTGCGGCCTGGGATCCCCCACTGGAGGCGATAGGTGGGCGAGAGGGTGTCCGCATCGAAGGCCACCGAGGCGTTTTCGAAGCGGGCATCGCCGTATTTGAGGGCCTTGAGCTCGCCGAAGTGGGTGGTGGCGATCGTGAGGCGGGCCCGCTCGGCCAGGTGCTTGAGCAGGGCTGAGGCCAGGGCCGAGCCCTCGAGGGGATCGGTGCCGGCGCCCACCTCATCGAGCAGCACCAGGGCCGCCCCAGCCCCAGCAGCCGGCAGGGCCGCCAGGATGCGGGCAATGCGGCGGATGTGGCCACTGAAAGTGGAGAGGTTCTGCTGCAGCGACTGCTCATCGCCGATGTCGGCCAGCACCTGGGCGCACCAGGGCAGGCGCGGCGTGCCGCTGCAGGGCAGGAACAGGCCCGCCCGCGCCATCAGCGCCGCCAGGCCCACACTTTTAAGGGTCACGGTTTTACCGCCGGTGTTCGGGCCGGTGATCGCCACCACCCGCAGCTCCGGGGCCACCTGGATCGTCACCGGCACCACCGGCTGGCCGCCCTCGCGCTTCTGCTGCCAGAGCAGCAGCGGATGGCGCAGATCGCCTAGGGAAAAAGCAGCATCCGGCTGCTCGGCCAGTTGGGGGCGCACCGCCCCCAACCAGGCGCCGTAGCGAGCTCGGGCCAGGCCGGCATCCAGACGCACCAAAATCTGCTGCAGCTGATCCAAAGGCTCGGCTTGCTCCCCCACCAGGCCGCTGAGCAGCAGCAGCACCTTGCGCTCCAGTTGCCGTTCCTGCCCCTGCAGCTCGCGCAGGTGGTTGCCCAGCGAGATCACCGCCTGGGGCTCGATGTACACCGTCTGGCCCGAGGCGGAGCTGTCGTGCACCAGGCCCTTCACCTGGGCGGCGGCGCTGGCCTTCACCGCAAGCACGGGCCGGCCGGAGCGCTCCGAGATAACGGTGTCCTGCAGCAGCGGCGCGCAGCGACGCACTTGCTCCTGCAGCCGCTCACGCCGCTCGGCCAGCGCCGCCTGCAGGCGGCGGCGCAGGGCCTCCAGCTCCTGACTGGCCCGATCCGCCACCCGACCACCCTCCTCAAGACAGTGGTGCAGCCGCTGTTCCAGCTCCGGCAGGGTGCGCAGCTCAGCCACCAGCTCGGTGCAAACGGGCCGCAGCTCCGGATCGTCGATCTGACGCCGTAGCCGCCGCGCCGCCGCCAGGGTGCTGGCCAGGGCTAGCAGCTCCTCGCCACCGGCGCAGCCGCCCTTGGCGCAGAGGGCCACGGTGGCGCTGATGTCGGCTACGCCCAGAAAACTCAGGCCCCCCTCCACCACCCCATCGAGGCCCAGCAACTCGGTGGTTTCCACCAGCAGGCGTTCACTGGCGGCGGCATCGGCGGGCAAGGGCAGCGCCAGGCAGTGACGTGCTCCGGCGCCGGTGCTGGCGAAGCTGGCCAGGTGGGCCGCCAGCCGCGGCCACTCCAGCAGGTCCAGGGTTTCGGCGGCGATGGTGGCAGCCCCATCAGCCGGGCCCTTGCTCAGCCCAACGCTATCGGAATCACTCACCCGCGTTCAGCCTCAGCCGGCCAGGTTGGAGGGAATGCCGCCGGCAGGCTCGTAGAGCATCTCGAGCCAGTTTCCCTCCGGATCCTGGAGATAGAAGCTGGCGGTGCCGTCGCGGTGGTCATGCACCGGGCCGCAGCTGTGGCCAGCCTCCACCAGGCTGGCGCGCACCGCATCCACCTCTGCGCGCTGCTGGAAATGGAGGGCAAAGTGGGGCCCCGCGGCCCGGTAGGTTTCGCTGAGCAAGGCGATGCCGGTGCCTCCACCGGGCCACTCCAGGTAGGCCCAGTCGGGGGCATCCCAGGTGAGCTGCAAGCCCAGGCTGAGATAGAAGGCCTTGGCGCGGTCCATCTCCGCCACCCGTAGGGCCACATGGCCGAGGCGGTGGATTGGGACGGGGGCCATGGCGAATGGGTTCAGAGACTCCATTCTGGTCCACCCCGCTGGCGCCCGCGGCCCCAGGCCAACTCAGCCCTGCCGCAGCCAGGCGGCCGCATCACAGGCGTGATAGGTGAGGATCAGGTCCGCCCCGGCCCGCTTGAAGCAGAGCAGGGTTTCCAGCACCACGGCCCGCTCATCAATCCAACCCTTTTCGGCGGCCGCCTTCACCATGGCGTATTCACCGCTGACGTTGTAGGCAGCGATCGGCAGCTCGGTTTCGCCGCGCAGGCGGTGGATGATGTCGAGGTAGGCCAGGCCAGGCTTGACCATCACAATGTCGGCGCCTTCTTGCTCATCGAGCTGGGCTTCCGTGAGGGCTTCACGGCCATTGGCCGGATCCATCTGGTAGGTGCTCTTGTCGTTGGGGATCGGCTTACCAGCCGCCGCGCGCGGCGCCGAATCGAGGGCTTCGCGAAAGGGGCCGTAGTAGGCGCTGGCGTATTTGGCCGTGTAGCTGATGATGCCCACGTGCTCGAAGCCCTCTTCATCGAGGGCCTCCCGAATCGCCGCAACCCGCCCATCCATCATGTCGCTGGGGCCGATCAGATCAGCTCCAGCCCGCGCCTGGGCGACGGCCTGCTTGCAAAGCACTGCCACCGTTTCATCGTTCAGCACCACCCCCTCATCGCTGACGATGCCGTCATGGCCATCGCAGGAATACGGGTCAAGCGCCACATCGGTCATGACGGCCATGCCGGGGTGCTCCTGCTTGAGCAGGCGGATGGCCCGGGGGATCAGGCCGTGCTCGTTGAAGCACTCGGCCCCGTCTTCGGTTTTCAGGCCGTCGGCCACCTTGGGGAAAAGCACCACGCAACGGATGCCCAGATCCCAGGCCCGGCCCACCTCCTGCACCAGCCCCTCCAGGCTCCAGCGAAAGCAGCCGGGCATCGCACCGATCGGCTCGTTGCTGGCCCCCTCATGCACAAACAACGGATAGATCAAGTCGGCCGCACTGAGTTGGTGCTCCCGCACCATCGCCCGCAGGGCCGGGGTGCGGCGCAGCCGGCGGGGGCGATAGGTGAGCTCCATGGGGGCAGTTGCGCTGGGGCGGATCCTAGAGACGGGCGGCCTGAATCCAGCCGGCACGGGGGTCAACCCTGCGGGCGCTGCGCAGCTGCTCGAGCAGGCTCAGCTCTTCGGCGCTGAGTTGGTCGGGCAACTTGAGCACCGGGGTAAGCAGCAGATCGCCGCGGCCGTCCTTGAGGGGCCAACCCTTGCCCTTGAGCCGCAAGCTGCGGCCCAGGGTCATGCCGGGAGGCACCTGCACGGTGGCCTCCCCATCCGGGGTGGCCACCCGCACTTCGCCGCCGAGGGCCAGCTCATCGAGGCTGAGCGGCAATTCGGCCCGCAGCTGGTCGCCGTCGAGCTTCCACACCGCGTGGTCCTGGAGCTGCAGGTTGAGAAAGAGATCGCCGCGACGGCCCGTGCCGGGCTGCAGATTGCCCTTGCCCTTCAGCCGCAGGCGACTGCCGTGCTTCACCCCGGGCGGAATCCGCACCTGCACCCGCTCGTCATTGACAGCCAAGGTGCGCTCTGAACCCCGGAAGGCATCGGCAAAGGCCAGGCTGATGGTGGCTTCGGCATCGAGATTCACCGCCGTGGGGCGCCCTGCCCCTGGAGGAAAACCGGATCCAAAACCAAAACCTCCAGGCGCCCCTCCCGGGCTGGGTCCGCCGAAGCGGCCCAACAGGTCGTTGACGAAATCGTCGAAGTTGCCATAGCGGCCAAAATCCACGTCCACGCCGCCCATGCCGGATCCGCCACCGGCCTGACTCCAGTACTGGCCGAATTGCTCATAGCGGCGGCGTTTTTCCGGGTCGGAGAGCACCTCATAGGCCTCGCTCACCTCCTTGAACTTGGCCTCAGCCCCCGCATCGCCAGGATTGACATCGGGGTGGTACTGACGGGCCAGCTTGCGAAAAGCCCGCTTGATGGCATCGGCATCGGCGCTCCGCTCCAAGCCCAACACCTTGAAGTAGTCGCGGTAGCCGTTCGCGCCCATCGACCTCCGCTGCACCACCTGGAACCATTGTTCCAGCCGCGGGGCTGGTTAGTCGCCACGCCGAAGGGCGGAAGGCCGAACGGCAGGGCCGTTCCGATCGGCTGTGGTTTTGCGCACACAGCCATGCCAGATCGGGCCACCAGCCGTAGCCTCCGGCCCCTGGCCCTGCACCCCGATGCCCCCGTTCGGTTCCCTGCGTTCCGCCCTGTTGATCGGCCTGAGCACGGTGCTGCTGGGCTTCACGGCCACCGCCAGCTCCGCCAAGGGGGCCAACGCGCCCAGCGCCTCAACCACCCCCAGCCTGGGCGAGGCCCTGGCCCCATCCAGCCCGGAACAGAAGGCCCTGAGCGATCACCTGCGGGCCAAGGGCGCGATCTTCTACGGCGCCTGGTGGTGCCCGGCCTGCTTCCAGCAGAAAAATCTGTTTGGCAAGGAAGCTGGCAACAGCCTTCCCTATGTCGAGTGCGACAAGAGCGACGCGGGCCGGGCCCGCTGCCAAGCTGCCCAGATCCGCGCCTACCCCACCTGGGACCAGCCGGGCAAGGATCGCCGCGAGGGCGTACAAACCCTCGACGAGCTGAAGATCTGGAGCGGCTTTTCCAGCCAAAATCCCTGAATTTGGCGCTGCTGCCATGGTCTCCCGTGTTGCTCTCCCCAGCCTGCGAACGCAACAAACGGCCCATCCTGGCGCTGCTTCAAACCTGGCTGCCTGAGCGGGCCCGGGTGCTGGAGATTGGCTCGGGCAGCGGCCAACACGCCGCTTTTTTCTGCGCAACCATCCCGGGTTTGACCTGGCAAACCAGCGAGCGCCAGGCAGGACTGGCCACCCTGCAGGGCCAACTGGCTGACCTGGCCCCCCAGGGCCTGGCACCGGGTGCCGCCCTACCCGAAGCGATCTGCCTCGATGTGATGGCAGCCAAGCCCTGGCCCAGCGGGCGCTTCAACGCGGTGTTCACGGCCAACACCTGCCACATCATGCCGGCGATGGCCCTGCCGGCTCTGTTGGCCGGCGCGCGCCAGGTGCTGGAACCCGGGGGACTGCTGCTGCTCTATGGCCCCTTCCAGGACGGTGGCGTGCACACGGCGGCGAGCAACCTCAGCTTCGACACCCATCTGCGCAGCCTCGATCCAGCCATGGGCGTGCGGGATGCGCTGGCCCTCAAGCGCCAGGCCATCGCACTGGGGCTGGAGCCCCTGGCCGATGGGGCCATGCCGGCCAACAACCGCACGCTGATCTTTCGCGCTGGAGCATGGAATAGCCAGCAAGCCGATAGCTAGAGGCCGATAGTTTTTCCTATCTATTCAATTTCAACCCCTATCATTCCGCCATGAGCCAACCATCATCTGCCATTGAGCTGCTTGGCTACGCGGCAGCATCCCTGACCACCTTGAGCTTCATCCCCCAGGCGATGAGAACCCTCAGCAGTGGCGATACCCGGGGGATCTCCCTGAGCATGTATGCCTTTTTCACCAGTGGAATTGCCCTCTGGCTTGTTTATGGCATGTTCACGCGCAACGGCCCCCTGATCATTGCCAATGCCATTACGGTTGTACTCTCAGGCCTGATTCTGCAGCGCAAACTGGAGGATCACTTAAAGGAAAATCACCGGGCCGGGGGCAAGCCCAAAGCGGGCCAATCGGCAAAACGAGCCAAAAAATAACCTTAGCCGACGATGTAATCGGGAACAATATTAAATAGAATCGCCAAGGCCATCGATACAAAACAATTTTCCAGGCCTTGCAAGCCAGAAAATAGATAACCCATGTCATTGCCGCTTGACTGGGTAATCCTGTCTAGCCTTGCACTGCTTCGATACAACGAATAGCAGGAATATAGTGCTGCCACAAAAGATGCCACGCCAAACAGAATGGCTTGCCAGTTGCCAGCGAAGCTTCCCGAGAAGGTGCCCGAAAGACCGGACAATGCCTTAATCACAACCAGCACGGCAATGGCTACCGCGGCAATTCTCTGCTTGGCCACAAGCTCCCGGAACTCAGCATCTTGCTTGGGAGTAAATTCAAACTGAAAATGGGCCATTCATTCCAAAATTGACTGTTCTCCGAGCCTAGGCCACCTGGAGATAGGCCACCTGGAGACTTCAATCTCCGCTCGTTGCACCATCTTGTTCAACGCTGGCCTTGCATTGTTGACACCTACGGTGAAGGATTCCTGCCACTGATCCGCCGTGCCCTCAACGCCAGCGCGCCCAGCCGTCGCCCTCGTCACCGGGGCCTCCTCCGGTATCGGCCTGGCAACGGCGCAGGAGCTGCTGGCGCGCGGTTTCACCGTGATCGGCGCGGCCCGGCGCCAAGAACCGATGGCCCCGCTCGTGCGCCGTGGGCTGCAGCCACTGCAAATCGATCTGGCCGATTCCGCCACGATCGCCGCGGCGGCGGCGCGCCTGGCCCGGGAGCACCCCGACGGCATCGACCTGCTGGTCAACAACGCCGGCTATGGCGCCTACGGCTCCGTGGAGGAAACGCCGATCGCAGTGGCGCGCCGCCAGTTCGAGGTCAATTTGTTTGGCCTGGCCGACCTCACCCAGCGGCTGCTGCCTGCGATGCGGCAGCGCCGGGCCGGGCGGATCATCAACGTCTCCTCGATGGGTGGCCGCATCTACGCGCCGCTGGGGGCCTGGTATCACGCCTCCAAGTACGCCCTGGAGGGCTGGTCGGATTGCCTGCGGCTGGAGCTGGCCGATTTCGGCATTCGCGTGGTGGTGGTGCAGCCCGGCATCATCCGCACCAGCTTCGCCGAAACGATGCAAGTGCCGCTGCAGGAACGCTCCGGCGATGGTCCCTACGGCCACCTCACCAGGGGTTTGCTGAAGGGTTTTGCCGACATCTATGCCGCCAACCGCGGCTCATCGCCCGACCTGGTGGGCCGCACGATCGCCACGGCCGCCTGCGTCAAAAATCCCCGCACCCGTTACGTGGTGGGCTACCTGGCCAGGCCCCTGCTGCTGGCCCGCAACCTGCTGGGCGATCGCATCTACGACGGGATGACCCTGGCCAACTTTCGCCAGAACTGATGCTGACGCGCCTGCCCGCAGAACGTTGGAAGGGCCCTTCCAGGCCCCATGGATCATTTGGGTGATAAGGCTGATCTCACCCCATCTCCCTTAAAGGGTCAGGCGGCCACGGGGGCGGTCTGACGGGAGAAACGAACGATGTTATTCGCTGTTACGGATTTGCTCTTACCGAGCAGGCTTCAGTCACCCTCCTCATACCCCGTCGAAACCATTGCAGCCCCGTGAAGTGGAGCTGAGCGGAATCGAACCGCTGTCCGAAGCACCGGTGTGGATCACCTAGTCCGGCCGAAACCGGACTCCGTCATTGTGACAGCTTCAACCGCAGACCGCAGGGGTGGGCATCACCGACCAAGACAGCAGCTCCCTCAGCGGCGTGGCGGTGGTGCCACCGGGTCTTGAGGAAGCCGCAGCGGCCGAGCTCACGGCCCTGGGCTGTCACGCCGGCCCACCCCTACGCCGGGCCGTGCGCTTCCAAACCAACCTGGCCGGCTACTACCGGCTGCACCTACAGGCCCGCCTGCCCTTCCGGCTGCTGCGGGAGCTGGCCAGCTTTCCCTGCCACAGCCGCGAGGAGCTCTACGCCGGCGTGCAGCGCGCCGCCGACTGGGGCCGCTGGTTTCCCCCCGGCACCAGCTTCCGGGTCGATGCCACCGGCAGCGCCCCAGGCCTCAACCACAGCCACTACAGCGCCCTGCAGGTCAAAAATGCCCTGGTCGATCTCCAGCGTCAGCGCTGGGGAGCCCGCTCCTCCGTCGACCTTGACGATCCCGACCTGGCCCTGCACCTGCACCTGGGCGGAGGCGTGGCCAGCCTCAGCCTCGATGGCAGCGGCGAGAGCCTGCACAAGCGCGGCTACCGGGCCGCCATGGGCCTGGCCCCGCTGAAGGAAAACCTGGCCGCCGGCCTGATCGCCCTCTGCGGCTGGGATGGCTCCGTACCCCTGGCCGACCCCCTCTGCGGGTCCGGCACCCTGCTGATCGAGGCGGCCTGCTGGGCCCTGGGCAAAGCCCCCGGCCTGGGCCGCCGCTTTGGGCTCGAACGCTGGCCCGATTTCGATCGCCAGCTCTGGCAGCAGGAGCTTGAGGCCGCCCGATCCCTAGCGCGACCGCATCCAGCACAGGCCAACTCCTTGCCGCCGATCGTGGGCATGGAACGGGACCCCAACGTGCTCGACCAGGCCCGCAGCAACGCCGCCGCGGCCGGGGTGGCCGGGGCCGTGGATCTGCGCCTGGGGGACTGCCGCGACTTTCAGCCGCCGCAGGGGCCCGGCATCCTGGTCTGCAATCCGCCCTACGGCGAGCGGCTGGGCGCGGGCGACGGCCTCGAATCCCTCTACGCCGACTTGGGCCGCATGGTGAAGGAGCGCTGCAGCGGCTGGAGCCTGTGGCTGCTGAGCGGCAACCCGGAGCTCACCGGCGCCCTGAAGATGAAGGCCAGCCGCCGCATCCCGATCAGCAACGGCGGCATCGACTGCCGTTGGCTGCACTATGAGATCCGCTGAGCGGCGCCCGCCCAGGCGGCTTAGCGGCCCAGGATCGCCCGGGTGGTTTTGCTGAGGCCGGCGGTGGTCTGGGGCAGGTAGGGCCCCTTGAGCAACTGGCCGCCGACCCGCACAAACAGGCCGGCCAGCACCAGATCCAGGGCCGCCACCGCCAGGGCGGCGTGGATCCAGCTGAGCCCCTGGGCGTCGTGCAGCCACAGCAGCAGGGCCAGCTCGGCGCCGATCAGCGCCAGCAGCAGCAGGGCCAGGCCGCCACTAAGCAGCAGGGCCCCACCGATCAGGCGCCGCTTTTCCCGGTCCACCTCCTGCAGGGCGATGCGCACATGCAGGTCCATCACCGACGTCATCAGGGCGCCGACCCGGCCGGCCGCCACCCGGGCCACACCGCTGGAGCGCTGCCCCTGGGGCTGGTCCTGCTGGGCGGGGTCTGTCATGAGGAACGCCGACCAGAAGCCAATAGCAGGCCCAGCAACACCCCCACACCGGTCGCGATGCCGATCGCCAGCAGGGGCCTCTCCCGCACCGGCTTCTCTATCCGGGGCCGCAGGCTGGCATTGAGCTCGTCGAGCAGATTCTCCAGCTGGGCTTCGAGCGGCGCCAGGTTTTCGGCCAGGCGGCTGGTCTGCCCGCCGGCCACCTCCAGCAGCTCGAGCAGCTGGTCTTTGACCACGGTGGCCGTTCGACCGGATTGGTTGGCGATCACCTCCACCACCTCATCGAAGCTGCCCCGCGTGGCCTCCAGGGTCTGGCGGGCCACGGCGGGCCACTCCCGCTGAATGGAGGGGATCAGGGTCTCGAAACGGTCGCGGAAGCCTTCGGGGCTAACGGTGCGGGGAGGCGTTTCGGCGGTCATGGCGGTAGGGGCGACAACGCTGCTCAACCCACAAGCTAAGGAGGGGGTTGAGATTTCGAAACCCTCCGCTACATTTCTGCTGCTCGGCGCACGGGCCTGTTGGTTCACATCAATCAGGTCGAGCTCACCCACTTCAAGTCGTTCGGTGGATCGATCACGATCCCGCTGGACGAGGGCTTCACCGTCGTGACCGGCCCCAATGGCTCTGGCAAGAGCAACATCCTTGATGGGGTGCTGTTCTGCCTGGGTCTGGCCAGCAGCCGCGGCATGCGGGCCGATCGCCTGCCAGACCTGATCAACAGCGCCATGTTGCGCGAGGGCAAGGCCGCCGAAACCTCGGTGAGCGTGCGCTTCGACCTCAGCACCTGGCAGCCCGACCCAGCCGAAGCGGGCCTGGAGCCCCCCGAAGAGGGCCCCTGGATCAGGCCCGACCAGACCGAATGGACCGTCAGCCGCCGCCTGCGGGTGGCGCCCGGCGGCACCTACGCCAGCAGCTTCAGCGCCGACGGGGTGCCCTGCAACCTCCAGCAACTGCAGGGCCAGCTGCGGCGGCTGCGGGTGGATCCGGAGGGCAGCAATGTGGTGATGCAGGGTGACGTCACCCGCATCGTCTCGATGGGCGCCCGCGACCGCCGCGGCATCATCGATGAGCTGGCTGGCGTCGCCCTGTTCGATTCCCGCATCGAACAGAGTCGCGCCAAGCTTGACGAGGTGCAGGAGCGCCAGGAGCGCTGCTCGATCGTGCAGCAGGAGCTGCTGGGCTCCCGCCAGAAACTCGAGCGCGACTGCGCCAAGGCCCGCACCTACCAGGAGCTGCGCCAGCGTCACCACACGGGCCGCCTGCAGGAGCAACTGTTGGCCTGCGAGGCGGCCCGAGCCCACCAGGCGGCCCTGGCCCAGCGCCGCCACAGCCTCAGCGCCCAGCAACAGAGCGAGCGCGAGGCCATCGCCAGCGGCGAGCAGGCGCTCGGTGCCGCCACCACCGCCCTCGAGCAGCTGCAGGCGGAGGTGAAGGCCCTTGGCGAAGATCAGCTGATCGCCGTGCAAGCCGAGCTGGCCGGCCTGGAAGCCAGTGGCCGCGAGCTAACCCGCCAGGCCGAAAAACACCAGCTCCAGGCCGAAGCGCTGCAACGCCAGCGCCAGGAACTGGCCCGCAGCCAGGGCGACCTGCGCCAGCAACAACAGGCCCTCGAAACCAGCTCCGATCAGGCCGAGCTGGACGCCGCCGAGCAGGCCTGCCGAAGCGCGGAGGGGGCCGTGGAGCTCTCCCGCCGCCGCCTGGGCGAAGTGGCGGGGCGCTCCGGTAGCTGGCTGGCAGAACAGAAGCAACGCAGCCAGCTGCGCCAGGAGCTGAGCCACCAGATCGGGCCGCTGGAGGCGGAGCGGCAGCAGCTGCAGGAGCGGTTGCGCCAACACCAAGCACGGCTGGCGGAGCTGGGAGCCGAGGAGCAGCAGGAGGGGATCAGCCAACGGAGCAGCCAGCAGCAGCTGGCAAGCACCGAAACCGCCTGGCAGCAGGTGTTGGAAGCCACCCAGCTCAAGCAGCAGCAGGTGCAGGAGCTGGCCGAGGCCCTGGCCCTGCAGCAGCGCACCCGCAGCCGCCTGGAGCACGAACAAGCCAACCTGGAGCGGGAGATCGCCAAGCTCGACAGCCGCCGCGAAACCCTGCAGGAAAGCCGTGGCACCGGCGCCCTGCGGGTGCTGCTGGAGGCCGGCCTCGACGGCATCCATGGGCCCGTGGCCCAGCTGGGCGAGGTGGAAGAGCACCATCGCTTTGCGCTCGAAGTGGCCGCCGGAGCCCGCCTCGGCCAGGTGGTGGTGGACGACGACCGCATCGCCGCCCAGGCCATTGAAGTGCTCAAGCAGCGCCGCGCCGGCCGGCTCACCTTCCTGCCCCTGAACAAAATTCGCGGCGGCAGCGGCGGCAGCGCCAGCTCCGGGGCCGCCCTGCAACGGGGTGGCCCTGGCGGCCTGGTGGGCAGGGCCGTCGACCTGGTGCGCCACGAGCCGGTGTACGGGGAGGTGTTCCGCTACGTCTTCGGCGACACCCTGGTGTTTGACAACCTGGCCAGCGCCCGGCGGGAGTTGGGCCGCTGCCGGGCGGTGACCCTCGAGGGCGAGCTGCTCGAGAAGAGCGGCGCCATGACCGGCGGCAGCCTGCAGCAACGGGGCAGCCAGCTCAGCTTTGGCCGTGCCCAGGACGGCGACGAGGCCGAACCGCTTCGCCAACGCCTGCTGGAGCTGGGCGACAGTCTGCTGGCTTGCCGCCGCAGGGAAGCGGAGCTCGCCCAGCAGCTCGAGCGCCTGCGTCCCGAGCTGCTGGGACACCAGCAGCGCCAGGCGGCCCTGGAGGCCGAGCGCAGCGCCGCCCAGCGCGCCCTGGCCCCCCTGCTGCATCGTCAGCAACAGCTGGGCAGCCGCCTGGGGCAACTGCAGGCAAGCCTGCAGTCCGACCTGCAGCGCCAACAGGAGCTGGAACAGGTCCTCAGCCCACTCCAAGCCCAACGCACGGCCCTCGAGGCCAGCGAAACCGCGGTGCAGGCATCCGGCGATGCCGCCCGCTGGCAGGGTCTGCAGAGCGAGCTGGAGTCTGCCGACACCGCCCTGGCCGCGGCCCGCAACCAGCGCGATGGCCTGCTGGCCGCCCGGCGCGAACGGGGCCTGGTGGCCGAGCGGCTGACCAACCAACTGCAAGCCCTGGCCAGCGATGAGCAACGGCTGGTGGTGGCCGTCCAGGTCCTGGTGGCCGAGCGGGCGGCGTGGAAGGAGCAGCAGCAGGCGGCGCAGCAGCGGCGCAGTGCCCTGGAAAACCAGCAACAGGAGCTGCAAACCCGCTTCGGCGAAAGGCGCCGCGCCCGCGATGCCGCCGAAGCCCAGCTGGCAGCCCAGCGCCAAGCCCTGCAGCAGAAGCAGTGGGAGGTGCAACGGCTGGGCGAGGAGCTGGAGTCGCTGGCTGAACAGCTGCGCGGCGACCAACTGCGCCTCGAGCAACTGGAGCGGGAGTTGCCCGATCCCCTGCCCGAGATTCCGGTGGAGGTGCGCGAGGCGGGGCTGGAGGCCTTGCAGGAGCAGCTGCGCAGCCTGCAGGCCCGCATGGAAGCCCTCGAACCGGTCAACATGCTGGCGCTCGAGGAGCTGGAGCAGCTGGAAACCCGGCTAGCGGAACTGGAGGAGCGCCTTGACGTGCTCAGCAAGGAACGGGAGGAGCTGCTGCTGCGGATCGAAACGGTCGCCACCCTGCGCCAAGAGGCTTTCCTGGAGGCCTTCACGGCTGTCGATGGCCACTTCCGCACGATCTTCGAGGGCCTCTCCGACGGCGAGGGCCACCTGCAACTGGACAACCCCGAATCTCCCCTCGATGGCGGGCTCACCCTGGTGGCCCATCCCAAGGGCAAGGCCGTGCGCCGCCTCAACTCGATGAGTGGCGGTGAGAAGTCGCTGACCGCCCTGAGCTTCCTGTTTGCGCTGCAGCGCTTTCGCCCCTCGCCCTTCTACGCCCTCGACGAGGTGGACAGCTTCCTAGACGGGGTCAACGTGGAGCGCCTGGCCGCCCTGATTGCCAGCCAGGCCGACCAGGCCCAGTTCATGGTGGTGAGCCACCGGCGCCCGATGATCGCGGCCGCCACCCGCACCATCGGCGTCACCCAGGCCCGGGGAGCCCACACCCAGGTGGTGGGGTTACCACCCGCAGCCTGAGCCCCCCTCCCCCAGCGAACCAGGTGGGCCACAATGGGTCGACTGGGCTGCGGGTACGACCCTTTCATTGACCTCCTCCATTCCCCCCTCTGCTGATCTCGGAGCAGCCGCTGCCGCCCCGAGCGATCGCCTCTGGTTGCGTTCCGAGTTGATGGGCACCCAGGTGATCACCCGCGACACCGGCCGGCGGCTGGGGGTGGTCGGGGAAGTGGTGGTGGATGTGGACCGGCGGGAGGTGGTGGCGCTCGGGCTACGCGACAACCCCCTCACCCGCTTCCTGCCGGGCCTGCCGCGCTGGATGCCCCTCGACCGGATCCGCCAGGTGGGCGATGTGATTCTGGTCGATTCGGCCGACTCCCTCGCCGAGGGCTTCAACCCAGAGCGCTACGGCAAGGTGATCAACTGTCAGGTGATCACCGAGGCGGGCGACCAGCTGGGCCGGGTGCTGGGCTTCAGCTTCGACATCGAAACCGGCGAGCTGGCCACCCTGGTGATCGGCGCTCTGGGGGTGCCGCTGCTGGGCGAAGGGGTGCTGAGCACCTGGGAACTGACCGTTGAGGAAATTGTCAGCAGCGGACCGGACCGAATCATTGTGTACGAGGGGGCCGAGGACAAGCTCAAGCAACTGGGCTCCGGCCTGCTGGAAAAGCTCGGCATCGGAGGCCCCAGCTGGGAGCAGGAGGAGCGGGAGCGCTATCGCAGCGGCATGGTGCCGGTCGAAAACCAATTGGCGGCCGGCCAGCCCGCGGTCCAGGAGCAGCGGCGCATCCAGCCAGCCACCAGCCAGGCCTTCCCAGCCGAGGCCGAGCTCGATTACGTCGAGCTGGAGGAGCGCCGCCAACAGGAACCCCTACGCCAACGGCGCTACCTCGATGAAGACGAACCCCGCCGCTACGACGAGCGCCGGTTTGAAGAACCCAGACCTGTGGAACCAAGGACTGTGGAACCCAGATCGGCCGAACCTCGCCCCGAAAGCCCACGCCGGCCCCTGCAGGCCGAACCGCTCCCCCGGGCGCCCCAACGCCGGCCCGCACCGATGCCAGCCAGGGAGCCAGTGGATGTGGAGGCCGAAGACCTGGCCGACCCCTGGTAACCAGCCCCCACCCGAGGTCAGTTTGGGGCGATCAGGACTGCTTGAACTGCAGCGACGCTGAATTGACGCAGTGACGATGGCCGGTCGGAGCCGGCCCATCATTGAACACATGGCCCAGATGGGCGTCGCAGTTGGCGCAGCGGATCTCCGTGCGCACCATGCCGTGGGAGCTGTCGGTGTGGGTGCTGATGGCACCGGCGTTCACGCCATCCCAGAAGCTGGGCCAACCGGTGCCGGAGTCGAATTTGGTGGCACTGCTGAACAGCTCGGCGTCACAGCAGATGCAGTGGTACATCCCGGTGGCCTTGTGGTTCCAGTAGGCGCCACTGAAGGCCCGCTCGGTGCCACCCTGACGGGCGATTCGAAATTGTTCCGGCGTCAGCTTCTGGCGCCACTGCTCCTCGCTGCTGCCACGGGCCAGGCCGCTCTCCAGGCCGCAGGCCGCAGGGTTGGGGGTGCTGGCGGCGTCGGCCATGGAAAGGGTGAAAGACTGCATCGAACCTTAGGCACTCCGGCCCGGCGGCACGAGCTCCAACACCAGCTCAGCCAGGCTGGCCACCGCCCCCGGTTGGCCCCGTAAGCCGCGCAGGTCAGCCCGCATCCCGGCGAGGCGCTCTGGGGCCGCAAGCCAATCGGCAGCCTCGGCCGCAATCGCCTCAGGCGTGATCGCCCCCACCCGCTCGGGCACCAGCAAGCGACCCGCCGCGATGTTCGGCGAAGCGAGGAAGCCCCGGTGCCGCAGGCGCCAGGCCGTGAGCAACAGCCCAAACACCCAGCGCAGCAGGGGCAGCCGCGCCACCAAGCCCGCCAGCCCATCCCAGGCCTGCATCACATGCAAATGCTGGGTGGGGAGCAGCACCAGCATGGGCACCCCGAGAGCCGCCAGCTCCGCCGTGTTGGCGCCCACGGTGGTGAGGGCCAGGGCGCACTGACTCAGGGCGCCGTAGGCCGGATTCTCACGCACCAGCCGGATCCGCGTACCAGCCGGCGTCTCCAGCAGATCCGGCTGCCGCAGCCGCGGCAACCCCGATCGGTAGGCCCGGGCAATCGGATTGGCCGGGCCCGCCTGGGCGAGCAGGTCATCGATGCTGGTGGTGGGGGCGAGCGGCAACAGGAATCGGCAGCCGGGGCGCAGCCGGGCCAGACGGTCGGCCGTCTCCAGTAAGAACGGGACGCCCACCCGCAACTTGGCCCGTTTGGAGCCGGGCAGCAGGGCCAGCCACTCCCCCTCGGGCAACGGGGCATCGCTGCGGGCCGATTCGGAGAGATCGGCCATCAGATCGCCCACCACCGTGCAGCGCGGCGTCCAACGCGCTGGCAGCCGGGCGGCGGCCCTGGGGCCCATGGCGGCAATCCGATCGTTCCAGCGCGGCCAACGGGCCACCCATTCGGCGTAGGTGAGGTGCCGGTAGCCCAGACGGGCCGACAGCAACACGGTCCAGAACTGATCCCCCCCCAGGAACACCACCACTCCCTGGCTACCCCAGGGCCCAAATCGCCGGGGGGAAAGCAGCAGCAGCCAGAACTGGCGGGCCGGCACGATGCGCTCAAACAACCGCCAACCGGCCGCAGCCAGATGCTCGCGGCCGGTGCCATTGGGGCAGGGCACCAGCACCAGCTGCAGGCTGCACGCCGCCTCCGCCACGGCGGGGCGCAGGGCCATGCGGCGCTGCAGGTGCTGGGCCAGGGGCCGCACCCAGGTGGAGAGTTCCCCGGGCCCGTTGCTGACCAGCACGATCGAGACCGGCGCCGGCGCCATCACCAGATCAGGCCGGAGCGGTTCGGGCACGGCCTGGTTGGGGAGTGAATAAACAATGCGGATGGCGAGACTTGAACTCGCAAGGCCGAAGCCACACGCCCCTCAAACGTGCGTGTCTACCAATTCCACCACATCCGCATTTAACCGGGATCACCGCAAGGCAACCCGAATGGGCAATATACCCACTCCCCTTGCCGCAACCCCCTCGAAGCTGCCACGGGAGGCACTGATACAGTCCGCTTTGGCCCGTATCAGCTGAGTCGCCGCGGATGCCCATCGGCAAGTTGCTGATCGCCAACCGTGGCGAAATTGCCCTGCGAATCCTGCGCACCTGCCGGGAGCTGGGCATTCCCACCGTGGCCGTGTTCAGCACGGTGGACAAAAACGCCCTGCACGTCCAACTGGCCGACGAAGCCGTCTGCGTCGGTGAGGCGCCCAGTTCGAAGAGCTACCTCCACATCCCCAATATTTTGGCCGCGGCAACCTCCCGAGGCGCCGACGCCATCCATCCCGGCTACGGCTTTCTGGCCGAAAACGACCGCTTCGCCGAGATCTGCGCCGACCACGGCATCACCTTTGTGGGGCCCTCCCCCGAAGCGATTCGTTCGATGGGCGACAAGTCGACCGCCAAAGCGACCATGCAGAAGGTGGGAGTGCCCACCATCCCAGGCAGCGAAGGGCTGCTCGACAGCCCCGCCGCGGCCGCCCGGCTGGCTGATGGGATGGGCTACCCGGTGATGATCAAGGCCACCGCCGGGGGTGGGGGCCGGGGCATGCGACTGGTGCCAGGGCCCGACCAGCTCGACACGCTGTTCCGAGCCGCCCAAGGCGAAGCGGAAGCTGCCTTTGGCAATCCCGGCCTCTACATGGAGAAATTCATCGACCGGCCCCGGCACGTGGAAGTGCAGGTGCTGGCCGATCGCCACGGCAATGTGGTGCACCTGGGCGAGCGCGACTGCTCGATCCAGCGCCGCCACCAAAAACTGCTGGAGGAGGCACCCAGCGTGGCCATCAACGCCGATCTGCGCCGCCAGATGGGTGAGGCCGCCGTGGCCGCCGCCCGCACGATCGGCTACGAGGGCGCCGGCACCGTCGAGTTCCTGGTGGACCGCAGCGGCGCCTTCTATTTCATGGAGATGAACACCCGCATCCAGGTGGAGCATCCGGTCACCGAAATGGTCACCGGTGTTGACCTGATCGCCGAGCAGCTGCGCATCGCCGGGGGCGAGCCGATTTCGATCAGCCAAGACCAGGTCAAACTCTGCGGCCACGCCATCGAAGTGCGCATCAACGCCGAGGATCCTCGCCAGAACTTCAGACCAGCCCCAGGCAAGATCACCGGCTGGCTTCCCCCCGGCGGCCCCGGCGTGCGGGTCGACAGCCATGTGTACACCGGCTACGAGATCCCGCCCTTTTACGACTCCCTGATCGGCAAGGTGATCGTGTGGGGCACCGACCGGCCCCATGCCCTGCGGCGCCTGCGCCGGGCCCTATCGGAATGCGCGGTCACCGGCATCCCCACCACGATCGATTTCCACCTAGAGCTGCTGGATCGGCCCGAGTTCCAGGCCGGCGATGTGCACACCAAATTTGTGGAGCAGGAGATGATGCCCCAAGCGGGTCCCTAGGCCAGCTCCCCAGCCCGCATCAACACCTGGGTGATCAAGCCCTGCTGCCCCACCAACAATTCACGCACCAGGCTGAGCAGGCCGACCCACACCACGGGGGTCACATCCACCCCGCCAATCGGTTGAATCAGCCGACGGGTGGGGGCCAGCAGGGGTTCGGTGGGGGCGCCGATCATCCGCATCGCCCCTCGGCTCAAATCCACCTTGGGATACCAGGTGAGCACGATCCGAAACAGAAACAACAGGGTCCAAAGCGCCAGGCCAAGCCCCAAAGCCAGATGGGCCCCCGACGCCAGGGAGAGCCACGACAGGGGAGTGGAGGGCAAGGCCGTCACAAAGCTCTAAGCAGCTGGGTGGCCAGCGTAGGAAGCCGCCGTCACTGCCTAAGATCGCCAGGAGCTTTACGTCTCATACTGGCCCCGCCATGACGCCTTCCCTCGCCAACTTCCTGAGCAGCCTCGCCTGGGGGGCCGTGATCGTGGTGGTGCCCATCACCATTGCCCTGGTGCTGATCAGCCAGAACGACCGGCTGGATCGTCGTCTCTGAAATCAAGGGGCCCTGGGCAGCTCAGCCAGCCTGCCTACACTGGGTCGATGGTTGAACGGGTGAGACACCGTGGTTAATGCCAGCCTGAATTGGGCCAGCATCGTGGGCATCGTGCTCGCCGTCGGCGGCGCCCTGCTCTATTTCATGCGGAGCTTCAAGCCCGCCCTGGCTCGCGACTACGACGTGTTCTTCGCGGCGATCGGCCTGCTCTGTGGCGGAATTCTGTTTTTTCAGGGCTGGCGCCTGGATCCGATTCTGCAATTTGGCCAGTTCCTGCTGGCCGGCACCACGGTCTTCTTTGCCTATGAAAGCGTTCGGCTGCGGGGGGTGACCACCGAGCAGGCCCGTCGCTCGTCCTACTTCGACGACGACGAACCGATGCCCTCCCCCGGCCCGTCGCGGCCCCGCATGGGTGGCAGGGCTTGGGGAGAGGCCGATGTTGATCGCTTTGATGAGCCCCAGCCCCTCCGCCGCCGCATCCCCTCCCGCGAAGATGACGGCGAAGACGACGACTTCTACAGGGCACGCCGGCCCAGCCGCACGGCGATCCCCGAGCGTGCTGCCAGCCGCAGGCCTGATCCGGTTGATTGGGCCAGCTCGGCCCAGACGCCTGAGCCCAGCCGTTTCACCGCATCAGCCCGGCCGACCGGCCGGGCCAGCGCCGATTTCGGCTCCCGTCGCCGCGAGCGCGATGCCACGCCCGAACCCCGTCGGGGCAGCAGACCCACGGCCACCAGTGAGGGCATGCCCCGCTCCTCCCGACGGGGCCCCACCCCTGAGCCAGCCCCCCAAACCGGGCCCGCCGGGATTCCACAGGGCTCGCCGATCACTGGGGCGAGCGAGCAAATCAGCGATGCTGACTTCACCCCTGTCAAGCCCCGCGGGCCAGCCGAGCCCCGCCCGCGGGACAACAGCTCCCGCTTCGATGACTGAGGGGCCCTGAATCAAGCAAAACCGACCCAAGCCCTGGTCGCCCTGCTGCTGCTGCCCGCCAGCCTCCTGGTGCTGGCTGGCTGCAGCAACGGCCCAGCCGGCAGCTTCGGTCAAGCCAGTCGTCAGGAGCCTGCCTTGAGCGGCCAGGGGCGATGGCTGGCCTCCGTGGTGGAGAGGAGCCGCGGCGCCACCCTGCTGCTGCAGGAGCAACCCAGCGGACGGGTTGTGAACCTGCGCCATTTCCAAACCCACCAGCCCCACAGCTCACCCTCACTGAGCTGGAACGGTCGCTACGTGGCCGCCCTGGTGCAGCAAGGCGGCCGGCCGGTGCCCTTGATCGAAGATCGGCTGAGTGGGGCCAACCACCTGATCCCCCTGCCGGCCGATCGCACCGCCGTGCGGCTCAGCTTGGCCCCCGAGGCCGACCGCCTGGCCGTCCAGGTGGTGCAGGAGGGCCAATCCCGGATCGAGGTGTTTGATCTGGCTGGGCTGCTGGAAGCCGACCGTCCCGGTGGGATGGCCATCCAGGGGACCAGCCCTGGAGCGCCTCCGTGAGGCTGGCGGCCTTGCTATCGGCCCTGTCCATGGCCCTGCTGCTGGGCAGCTGCATGGGGCCAATACCCAGGCCAAACGGAGGGCTCAGCGCCCGCCTCGCGGCCTTGGGCGCCAACCGGGACCCGGCTCTCTCCGGCCGCTGGCTGGCGCTGATCAGCGGCCGGGGCGGGCGGGAACAGGTCATGCTGGTGGATCTGGAGCGCCAGCAGCCCGTGCTCCTCCCTGGCCTCAACCGGGCCGATGCCCAACCCTTGAGCGTCAGCGTCGATGCAGCCGGGGAGAGAATCGCCCTGGTGCGCCAACTGGAGGGGCGCACGGAGCTGGTGGTCTACCGCCGCTCGCTCCAGAGCCTGCAACCGATCGCCATGGTGCCCAGTGGGGTGCCCAAAGCGGTGCATCTCCAGGCCGATGGACGCCAACTGGCCGTGCAGGTGAGCCGCAATGGCATTTGGCAGGTTGACCTGGTCCAGATCCCCTAATCAGGGCACCAGAGTTAGGGAACCAGACCAGCCCAATGCAGGAAAGTGTCGCCGCTGAGGGCCTCGATCAGCAGCACGGCCACAAAACCCAGCATGGCAAAACGGCCGTTGACCCGTTCGGCGTAACCGCTCCAGCCGAAGGCCGGCACGTCGCCGGTAGTGGCACTGGTGGTTGGACTCGGATCAGATAAGGAATCAGGCATGGAATCAGGCATGACGGCCAACGTCATAGCCGGCCGCCGGCAACAGCCGCCAATTGCCACTGCCATCGAGCTCGAGCACCGTCTCGTGGAAGGCGGTGAGGGTGGGGCGATGACCCACGCTCACAAAGGCCATGTCCCGTTCGCTGAGCAGGGAATAGAGATGGCGCTCCGTGGCCACATCCAGGGCGCTGGTCGCCTCATCCAACACCACAAACAGGGGCGAATTGAGCAGCAGGCGGGCAAAGGCCAGCCGCTGCTGCTCGCCCAAGGACAGCAGCCGGGGCCAGTCCTGGATGATGTTGAGGTCGGGGTAACGCTGCACCAGCTCGCTGAGGCGCACCTGCTCAAGCACATGGCGCAGCTGGTCATCGCTGAACCGATCGGGCTGCTGGGGATAGCAGAGCTGCTCACGCAGGCTGCCCAGCAACATGTAGGGCTTCTGGGGAATGAACATCAATTCCCCCTGGCTGGGCCGCTCCACCCGCCCAGCCGCCGGCGGCCAGAGGCCGCTCACCATGCGCAGGAATGAAGTTTTGCCGCAACCCGACGGGCCCACCACCAGCAGCCTCTGGTGGCGATCCACCTCGAGGCTGAGGTCCCGAATCAGGGTGCGGCTGGTGCGGGGTGGCACCAGATCGACGTGGCTCACCAGAATTGAACCATCCTCACGGCCCAGGCTGGTTGCTGCCAACCGGGCCTCCAAGGAGGCGGCTTCGATGCCAATCGCATCAACCTTGCCCTGGAATCCCTCCAAACGGCTGATTGAGGCAGAGAAGGCGGCCAGACGGTCAATGTTATTGACGATATAACTCACCGAGAACAACACCTGGCTGAACGCAATGGTGGCCTGTGTGAATACACCAAAATCAACCTGCTTGGCAAAATAAATCGGCGCAATCACCAGCCAGGGCAGGAATCTCGAGAAGTAGTCGTAGGAGCGTTGGATCACGCTGATCAGGGCTTCCCAGACGATCAGGCGGTCGTAGTTCTGGATCGCCCCGCCCAGTCGACGCTGGGCTTCCTTCGCCTCCTGCTGCTCGCCGCGGTAGAAAGCAATTGACTCGGCATTGTCGCGGATGTGGACCAGGCCGTAGCGAAAATCGGCTTCCAGCTTGAGCTGTAAATAATTTAAACTAACCAGCTTGCGACTGGCAAAGACAATCAGAGCCGTGCCCCCAACCGAGTAAGCCAAGAGAACCAGGGCCAGCTGGTCGCTGATGGTCCAAAGTACAATAATAAAGCTAACGAAGGTCAACAACGCCGCAATAATCTCAACGGTGACGCTCAGACTTGTGCCCGTAAAACTGGCCGCATCCTGGGAAATACGTTGATCCGGGTTGTCGATTTCTTCGATCGACTCATCGTTTGGGTTCAGAACGTAATAAGCCCGATTGGAGAGATAGCGATTCAGCAGGCGACCACTCAGCCACTCACGCCATAACAGACCAAGCTTTGGTATGAGGTAACTCTGAATCGCCCGAATCGGCAGCGCCAGCACCAAACAAAAAGCATAAATCGCTACGATCTTCCAGAATTCTTCGACCTTGTAGGCAACCAAGGCGTTTTCAATGTTGCGAGCGATATAGCTGATGCCCACATTGATGCCGTTGATCACCAGGATCAGCAGGGTGATCAACCCCATCAGCAGCCAGGGCAGCCAGCGGCCCTGCCTCAATTTGCCGCGGAAGGCCACGAAACAGCCCAGTCCCCCGGCCAGCAACACCATCACCAGCGGCCCGATCGGGCTGCGCCAGATCGCCGCCACCTGCTCCGGCACCCCCGGCAGGAAACGGCTGCGCAATTCGGGGATCAGGGCTCCGGTGAGGGCCAACACCCCCGTGAGCAGCAGCAGGGTGCTGCCCACCACCACCGCCAGCAGGGCGGCCACCAGCAGCAGAAACTGCCAGCCCCGGGTGTCGTCCACCGGCAGGAAGTAGGGCTGGGCAAGACGCTGCAGCTTGGCCAGCTGGTCGCGAAAAGCCTTGAGGAAATTCATGGAAGACGCCTGATCAACCCATTGTTGCCGGGCTGGGCTCAGCCGGGGGGCCAGGCCAGGGGACGCCCACCAATCACATGCACATGCAGATGAAAAACGGTTTGCCCCGCCGCTGCTCCGCTGTTGATCACGGTGCGGAACGCCTCGAGCCCCTCTTGGCGGGCAACCCGTGCCGCCACCAACAGAAGATGGCCCAGCAAGGCCTGATCCTCAGCAGAGGCCTCTGCCAGCTCGCGGATGGGCTGGCGCGGAATCACCAGCACGTGCACCGGCGCCTGGGGCGTCACATCACGGAAAGCCAGGCAGTGCTCATCGGCGTACACCTGATCACAGGGGATTTCGCCGCGCAGGATGCGGGCAAAGATCGTGTCTTGACTCACAGGGGCAAAGAGGGTGGGACAAGCGGGGCACTCATGCTGTAGTGGCCCAGGGCGTGATGTTGGCACGGTGCAAGACCGCGGCGCTGCTGGGGCTGGAGGCCCGGCCGGTGCTGGTGGAGGTGGATCTGGCCCCGGGGCTGCCGGGGCTGCAGATGGTCGGCTTGGCCGATGCGGCGGTGCAGGAGGCACGGGAGCGGGTGCGCTCCGCCCTGCGCCACAGCAACCAGAAAGTGCCCCTGACCAGGGTTGTGGTCAATCTGGCCCCGGCCGACCTGCGCAAGGAAGGGCCGGGCTTCGACCTGCCGATCGCCCTGGGGTTGCTGCTGGCCTCGGGCCAGTTGGCCGAGGCCAGCAGCGCGGCGGTGTGGAGCGCAGGGGAGCTGGCCCTCAATGGGGAGTTGCGGCCCATTCGGGGGGTGTTGGCGATCGCCATCGCCGCTCGCCAACATGGCGCCCGGGCCCTGCTGGTGCCCCAGGCCAATGCCTGGGAAGCCGCCCTGGTGGACGGACTGCGGGTGTGGGGCGCCAGCGATCTGGGCCAGGCGCTCTGGCACCTGCAGCATCCAGACGCCACCCATCCGGGCCGGCAACAGGCTCCGAGCCAAATCCGGTCAGGCTCCTCCCCGACCCCAGAGACCGGCGATCTGGCTGAAGTGAAGGGCCAGGCCCATGGCCGACGTGCCCTCGAAATCGCCGCCGCTGGCGGCCATCACCTGCTGCTCTGCGGGCCGCCCGGCAGCGGCAAAACAATGCTGGCGCAGCGTCTGCCGGGCCTGTTGCCGCCCCTGAGTCCAGCCGAGGCCCTTGAACTCACCGCCATTCACTCGGTGGCGGGCCTGCTGGACAGCAGCCAGGGCCTGCAGCAGGAGCGGCCCTTTCGGAGCCCCCACCACAGCTGCTCAGCGGCAGGGCTGCTCGGCGGTGGCGCCCTGCCCCGGCCCGGGGAGCTCGCCCTGGCCCACCACGGCGTGTTGTTCCTCGATGAACTGGCCGAATTCAGGCGGACCGTGCTCGACCAACTACGCCAGCCCTTGGAGGACGGCGAGGTTTGGATCCACCGGGCCCGGCAGCGCACCCGCTTCCCCTGTCAGATCACCCTGGTGGCGGCGACCAACCCCTGCCCCTGCGGCTGGCTGGGCGATCCGGAACGCCACTGCAGCTGCGGTGAAGGCCAACGCCTGCGCCACTGGGGCCGATTGTCGGGCCCCCTGCTGGATCGCATCGACCTACAGGTCGTGATGCGCCGGCCCAGCAGCGACGCCCTCATCGCCCCCTATCGCCACCAGCTCGAGCCGGGCGGGAGCGAATCAACGGCCACGGTGCGCCGGCGGGTGCAGCGGGCCCGCGCCCGCATGGCCGGCCGCAACCCGGGTCGCTGTAGCAACGGTCGCATCCCCGGCGGCATGCTGCATCAGGTGGTGCAGCTGGAGCCCGAGGCCCTGGTGGTGTGGGAAGCGGCCCTGCAGCAGCGGCAACTGAGCGCCCGGGCCGGCGCACGGCTGCTGCGGGTCGCCCAAACCATCTGTGATCTAGCGGGGGAGTCGCGGATCGGTGCGGCTGCCCTGGCTGAGGCGCTCACCTACCGGTCATTTGACCAGTTGCACTGAGTGAGGTGCGCTGGGCAAGTCAGGTGCACTGGGTAGAAGGCCAGTGGGCGGGAGTTCAGCGGCGGCGACGGCGCTGCTGGGCCTTGCGCTTGTATTTCTCGACGGGGGTTTCGTGATGGCGCAGGCGCTTGAGGTCGGCAAAGATGCCCGCCTTGGACACCTGGCGCTTGAACCGGCGCAGGGCCGATTCAATCCCTTCGTTTTCGCCGACGGTGACCTGGGTCATGAAGCGCTTCGATGCTGTCAGAGTCGATCAATGTAGCAACCGCCTCATGCCTGGGGCTCGCCAGGGTTAGCCACCGAAGGCTCCGCTGGCAGGGGCGGCTGGGCCAGGGCATCGGGCCAGCCCTCCCGATAGACATAGACATGGCCCAGGGCACGGCCCTCGAAGGCCCGACGCTTGAGCTGCCAGCCGGGTTCAAACACCAGCTGCAGAAAGCCCGTGCCGGAGCCCTGGGTGCGGGCGACCACCATTTCAGGCCCCACCCCAGATTTGGTGGGCACCGCCAGCAGCAGGTTGTCACCGCTTTGGCGAATCACGGTCAGCCGGTAGCTGGCCGCCAGATCATCACCTCCCACCCGCAGGGAGTAGCCATTGGCATCGATGAAGCGGCTGCAGATGCCGGTGAAATCAAAACTGGCCAGCAGCGGCTCCACCGGCGCCGGCGAGCCCGGCACCACGGCAAAGCAAGGCCGGGTGGGCTTCACCTGTTCGTAGATGTTGAGCTGGGCTCGGGTGCCGTCACCAATCGGCGCCGCCACCAGCACAAAGCGCTCCTGGCTGAGCTCCACCGCTTGAAACAGGGCGCTGGCTTGGGTTGGATCAAGGGCCCCACCACCCACTACGGCCATCGATGCGGCCAGAGCAAGCGCAGGAGTGCGGGGGTCGGGCAAACGCATCGCAAGTTCAGACGGTGATCGATGCAATCGTATGCACCCTGGCCAGCCAGGGCTAGGCGGGCTTGTTGATGCGGATCGCCACCAGCAAGGCCACAAGCGTGCCCGGCAGAGTCAGGCCCAGGATCCAACTGGTGGCCTGGGTGCCCAGATCGGGATCGCCGTAGGCCAGCTCAAACACCGAACCGGTGGCGGCAATTCCAAGCAGGCAGGCCAGGGCAAGAAACAGCCCGGCCAAGGGCTTCATCGGCATGGGAAAAACTGGATTGGCATGGGGTGAAGCTCAGCGAATGGAATGCACATCGGCCCGCTGGAAGCCCTTCTCCTGGAGCCCCTCGTTGAGGCTGAGCTCATCGGTGACCCGATCGACAAACAACACGCCGCTGAGATGATCCATTTCATGTTGGATGCAGCGGGCCAGCAGACCATCGGCCTTGAGCCGCTGGGGGCGGCCGAGCTCGTCGCGGAAGCTGACGTCAACGGCTGCCGGACGGACCACGTTGAGGTACACCCCAGGAATGCTGAGGCAGCCTTCCTCGTAGGTTTCGATGGCGGCTCCAAACGCGCTGATCTCCGGGTTGATCAGCACCAGCGGAGGGGCGGCGGCATTCTCGGGATCGAGATCAATCACCAGCAGTTGCTTGTGGACGCCCACCTGGGGGGCGGCCAGGCCGATGCCGCTGGCGCTGTACATGCTGCGCAGCATGTTGCGGGCCAGCTCCCGCACGCTCTCGTCCACCTTGCTGATGCGCCGGGCGGGGGTGCGGAGCTCGACAGCGCCCAGGGTGTGGATGGTGAGAGGGGGCTGATCCAACACTTCCTTGGGCACCTGGACGCCGCGGTTGGCCTGCACCGCAGAGCGAGCCATCTGGGCAAAGCTGGCGGCGGAGCTGCGGGCCAAAGGATACTGGGAGAAGCAATAGCCCAATCCTAAGGCGGCCCGCCCAGCCAGCTTTGCCCACGGCGATCGTCCACCCCGTTGATTCCAACCCTGAGCCCCCCAGCGCAAGCCAAACCCAAACCCTTGGCCGCCTCGCTGGTGGAGGGGCACACCCCCACGCTCAAGGAACCGACCCTGCGTGGCGGAAGGCTGTTCTGGCTGGAGCAACGCCCCGAGGAGCAGGGCCGCACCACCTTGATGCTGCGCGAGCCTGCAGCCCAGGCAGCCCGCGAGCTCACCCCCGGGGCCTGGAACCTGCGCAGCCGGGTGCATGAATACGGCGGCGGTGTATTTGCGGTGGACGACCACAGGTTGGTTTTCGTGCACGACGGTGACCGCTGCCTCTGGCAGCTCCAGCTGGATGCCGCCGACCCCAGCGCGCCCAGCCGTCTCACCACCCCCAGCGATCGCGCCTTCGCCGATGGGCTGATCGACAGCCACCGCCACCGTTGGCTGGGCGTGATGGAGGCCGCCGGCCGCGACCATTTGGTGGCGGTGGCCCTGGCTGGTGGCGAGCCAGAGCTGCTGCACCAGCCGACCGACTTCTGCGGCTACGCCGCCCTCAGCCCCGATGGCCGCCAGCTGGCCTGGGTGGAGTGGCAACAACCCTGGATGCCCTGGCAACGCAGCCAGCTCTGGCTGGCCCAGATCACCTCCACCGGCGCCTTGGAGAATGCCCGGCCCATGGCCGGCTCGTCAGCGGAGAGCTCCGAGGCGGTATCGATCTTTCAGCCGCTCTGGATCAGCCCCACCGCCCTGGTGGTAGCCGCTGACGCTTCGGGCTGGTGGAACCTGCAAAAACTGGAACTCGGCACTGGCAGCTGGCAGCCCCTGCTGCCGCTTGAGGCCGAATTCGCCATGCCCCAGTGGGTCTTCGGGATGGCCTGCTCAGCCTGGGATGGCGAACAACTGGTTGCCGCCGCCTGCACCGGTGGCGCCTGGCAGCTGGGCCGGGTGGATCTTTCCGCCGGGCGTGTGGGCACACCAGAGGCCTGGCAGCCCTTCGACGTGCCCTTCGACGACCTCTCAGCCCTGAGCGCCGAAGCCGGCAAGCTGGTAGCCGTGGCAAGCAGCCCCACCAGCCCCGCAGGCCTACTGGAGCTGGATCTCGCCGGCGGCACCTGGCGACACACCCCAACAGCCCCATGCCCGCTGGCCGCTGAGGCGATCAGCCAGCCGGAACCGCTCTGGTTTAGCGGCCATGGGGGACAGCCGACCCAGGCCTGGTTCTACCCGCCGGCCAACGGGGCATCGGCCAGCTCGCCGCTGCTGGTGAAGGGCCATGGCGGCCCCACCAGCATGGCCAGCCGGGGCCTGAACCTGGCGATCCAGTTCTGGACCTCGCGGGGCTGGGGCGTGGTGGATGTGAACTATGGCGGCTCCACTGGCTTTGGGCGGGCCTACCGGGAACGGCTCGATGGTCAATGGGGCGTGGTGGATGTGGCCGACTGTGCGGCCGCGGCCCAGGCCCTGGTTGCCGCTGGCAGGGCGGCCCCCGAACGCATCGCGATTGAAGGCGGCAGTGCCGGGGGCTTCACGGCCCTGGCAGCCCTCTGTTTCACGGACGTGTTTGGCGCTGGCGCAAGCCGCTACGGCGTGTCCGACCCCAGCGCGTTGGCCACGGACTGCCACCGCTTTGAAGCCCGCTATCTCGATGGCCTGATCGGCCCCTGGCCCGCTGCCCAGGCCACCTATGCGGCCCGCTCGCCCCTGGCCCATGCCAGCCAGATCCACTGCCCGGTGATCTTCTTCCAAGGCCTTGACGACATGGTGGTGCCAGCGGCGCAAACCGAGCGGATGGCCCAC
The DNA here is from genome assembly GCA_965662115.1 of Cyanobium sp. Classification (GTDB taxonomy): domain Bacteria; phylum Cyanobacteriota; class Cyanobacteriia; order PCC-6307; family Cyanobiaceae; genus Cyanobium_A. Next base: position 25,480 of record CBFIGH010000077.1, on the reverse strand, counting down.
GCCCTGCAGGCCAATGGCATCCCGGTGGAGGTGCACCTCTTCAAGGGTGAGGGCCACGGCTTTCGCAGCGGCGCCGTGCGAATCCAGGTGCTGGAAGCCACGGAAGCCTTTTTCCGCCGCCACTTTCAGCGATGAACCCCCTCGATGTTGGGATCGGGGCCCTGCCCGAGCTGGGCTGGCTGGTGGGGGCCGTGGCAGCCCTCAGCCTGATTCTGGCGCTGGGACGGCGCATCGGCTCAGGGCTGCAGCTGCGGCTCTGGGGAATCCCGGAAGCGCTGGTGGCCGGGCTGCTGGGCCTGCTGCTGGCTCCGGGGGGGCCCTTGCCCCTGCTGCCTGCGCCGGTGATGGACCTCTGGGCCGGGCTGCCGCTGGTGCTGCTCACCCTGGTGTTTGGCTCCCTGATGCTGAGCAAGCCCCTGCCCCAGCTCGGCAGCCTGTGGCGCCCGGTATCGGGCCAGGTCTCGCTGGCCCTGGTATTGGCCTTCGGCCAGTACGTGGTGGGCGGCCTGGCGGTGCTGCTGGTGCTGCAGCCCTTGCTGGGGGTCAGCCCGGTGATGGCCTGCCTGATCGAAGTGGCCTACGAGGGTGGCCATGGCTCCGCCGCAGCCATGGGGCCCAGCTACGCGGCCCTGGGATTTCCCGGTGGGCAGGATCTGGGCCTGGCGATGGCCACCGTGGGACTGCTCAGCTCCACCCTGGTGGGGGGCTTGGTGGTGGTGCTGGCCCGGCGCCAGGGCTGGTTGCTGACACCGATCCCGGCCGAGGCGGCCAAGCCCAACGGGTCTGCAGCAGCAGCCCCGGGAGGGGTCGGCGCCTGGGCGGTCAACCTGGCCCTGGTGGGGTTGGCGGTGTTGGTGGGGGAGCTGCTGCTGCTGGCCCTACGGGCCGTCACCGTGCCCCTGGGCGGCGGCGTGGCCGCTGTGGCGCAGGCCCTGCCGGTGTTTCCCCTAGCGATTCTGGGCTCACTCTTCGTGCGCTGGCTGCTGGAGCGCAGTGGCCGCAGCCAGTGGGCCTCAGCGCCGATCCAGAGCGAGCTCAGCACCCTGGCCGCCGACCTGTTGATCACCGCTGCCACCGCCGGCCTCAACTTGAAATTGCTCCAGGCCGACTGGTTGCCGCTGACGGTTTTGGCCCTGGGCGGATTGACCTGGAACCTGGCGGTGGTGCTCCTGTTGGCGCCGCGGGTGCTGCCGGCCGACTGGTTTGAGCGGGCGGTGATCGAATTTGGCCAGGCCACCGGCGTGGCTGCCAGCGGCCTACTGCTGCTGCGCATGGCCGACCCGTCAGACCAGAGCGACGCCCTGCCGGCTTTTTCGATCAAACAGCTGCTGCTGCAGCCATTCCTCGCAGGTGGGGTGATCACCGTGGTGGCTCCCCTGGCGGTGGCCGGCTGGGGGCTGCCGGTGTGGACCGGCTTCTGCTTCGCCCTGGTGCTGCTGGCAGGCGGGATGGGGTTGTGGCTGATGCGCTCTCAGCGCGCAGCGGCAGCCCCCGCGCCGTAGTGCAGCTGGCGAAACTGCTGATGCACCTCGGCCATCTGGGTTTTCGACAGCTGGGGCGGCTCGCCAAGCTGGAGGGCCTGCAGATACATCTGGGCGAGGGTTTCCACCTCGATGGCGATGCGCAGGGCCTGGTCGAGGCTCGCCCCCAGGGCCACCTGACCGTGTTGGCCCAACAAACAGGCCAGCCGATCGGAGAGCGCTTCCACCGCCAGGCCTGAGAGCTCGGCCGTGCCAAAGGTGGCGTACGGGGCGCAGCGGATGTCATCGCCTCCAGCCACGGCGGTCATGTAATGGAACGGCGGAATGCCCCGGCCATGGCAGGCCAGGGCCGTGGCACTGGTGGAGTGGCAGTGGAGCACCGCCTGGATCTCCGGGCGATCGCGCAGGATATCGGCGTGGAGCCGCCACTCGGAGGAGGGACGCCTGGCGCCAGGATCCCGGGCCGAGCCGGCCAGATCCAGCACCACCAGATCGGCCGCCTCCATCTGCTCGTAAGGGAGGGAACTGGGCGTGATCAACATGCCGCCAGGAATGCGCTGCGACAGGTTGCCCGAGGTGCCCTGGTTGACACCGCAGGCATTCATGCGCCGGGCGACATCGACCAGCTGGCGGCGCAATTCGGGCTCGGTCTCGGTGGCGGTGGCGGCGGCAGGCAAGGGCAGGCCAGCGAGATGGTCTGACCCTAGACAGGGCGACCACACGCTCAGCCCGGGTAAAGCTGCCGCAATCCAGCCTCCGTAGCCGGCGTCACCCCCCGCTCGGTGATCAGGGCCGTCACCAGCCGCGCCGGTGTGACATCAAAGGCCGGGTTGAAGCCCGCACTGCCAGCGGGGCTGAGCTGCACCGTGGTGATCGCCCCATCTGGCACCAACCCCTGGATATGGGTCACCTCAGCGGCGCTGCGGGCCTCGATCGGGATCTCGCCCAACCCATCCGTGATGGTCCAATCGATGGTGGAGGAAGGCAGGGCCACATAGAAGGGCACGCCGTTGTCATGGGCGGCTAGGGCCTTGAGGTAGGTGCCGATCTTGTTGCACACGTCGCCGCGACGGGTGGTGCGATCCGTGCCCACGATCACCGCATCCACCTGGCCGTGCTGCATCAGGTGACCGCCAGCGTTGTCCACGATCACGGTGTGGGGCACCCCCTCTTTGCCGAGTTCAAAGGCGGTGAGGCTGGCGCCCTGGTTGCGGGGCCGGGTCTCATCCACCCACACGTGAATGCTGAGCCCGGCGCGATGGGCCTTGTAAATCGGCGCCAGGGCGGTGCCCCAGTCCACCGTGGCCAGCCAACCGGCATTGCAGTGGGTGAGCACATTCAGCGTGGCGCCGGGCCTGCGGGTTGCCAGCTGCTGGAAGATCGCCAGGCCGTGCTCGCCGATCGCGTCGCCCATCGCCACGTCTTCCTCGGCGATGGCGGCGGCCTCCAGCCGGGCCGCCTCGGCGCGCTCGGCCTGCGGCAGCGGTGCCACCAGCGCTCTCACCCGCTCCAGCGCCCAGCGCAGGTTCACCGCCGTGGGCCGGGTGGCATTGAGGTGCGCAAACGCCGCCTCCAGGGCGGCATCGCTGGGGTCGGCCTGCAGGGCCAGCATCAGCCCGTAGGCGCCCGTCACCCCGATCAACGGTGCGCCGCGCACCACCATCGTGCGGATCGCGCCTGCCGCCTCCTCACAGCTGCGCAGGCTGCGGGTCGTGAACCGATGGGGCAGCAGGGTCTGGTCGATCACGCCGATCGCATGGGCGCCCGAGCCGCCATCCGGCTCCAGCCAGATCGTGCGCCAGGCCCTGCCGTCGATGTTCATGGCTGCTGAACGTGCGGGATCAGCCCTTGATCATCCCTGGGGGCGGGCAGGCCAACTGGGGCTGATCAGACGCACGACCACAACCGGAACAATCCAGCCGTGGACCGTCCCCAAATCCGTACAGGCTGTACAGATTCCTGGAGGCAGCCGCAACCCCAACCACCCCCCGCCTTGGCCAGCTCAAATCAGCCGGTAGCCAAACCAGTCCGGCACCTGGGGCTGGCTCAGGCCCTCGGGGTGCGGCTCCAGCTGCACATGCCAGCGCTCGCCACCCAGCAGCTCCAGCTGCTCGATCGCCAGGCAGTCATCCACAGCGGCCAGATCGTCCTTGTGCTGCTGCAGCGCGCCGAGCAGCCATTGGCGCTTGGCCACCGCCTTGGCCGCCTGGGGCGAGCGGGCCACCACCAGGCCGAAGTGGTGCAGCTCGGCCAGGCAATCGGGTCGGTAGGCGCCAAGGTTGACAAACCACAGCCGCTCGGGCCGGGGCGCGGAGGGTTCACCCATGGGCTCCGAATCGGCTCGCACCAGCCGCACGCGCCAGCCATCGATGGCATGCACCGCCATCCAGGCATCAAGGTGCAACCCCTGGCGCTGGCCAAACCACTGATGCCTCAGCTCAGGCAGGCTGTCATCGATGCGGCGGCCCACCACAAAGCGCACGTCGTGCAGCTCGATGTGGCTGCGGCTGGCGCGGCCACCCAACACCGCCAGAAAAAGCCTGGGCTCGTCGGTTGCCGGACCCGTTGTGTTCGCCAAGCTGACCCTGCACCATCGGTGCCATGCAAACCAACACCTACATCCACGGCAGCAGAGCGTGCGATCAGCCGCGGCTGATCGACCAGGCCCGAGCCCTCAAGCCAACCGCTGCCGAACCGCCCTAACCACCAGCCCTATGGACTTCTTTGCAAAGCAATGGAGCACCTATCAAACGATTGTGCAGCACGATTTCATGCACCATCGGGCCCTGGTTGCGGCGGTTGAGCAGGCTCTGCAGCACTACGTCGAGGCTGCTCCAGCTGGACATCGGCCCCACTTTGTCGACCTGGGCTGCGGGGATGCCGACCCCCTGGCTGCGGTGCTGGCTGGCCTGCCCCTGGGTTCCCTCCTCGGCCTGGATCAGGCCGCCACCGTGCTGCCCCTGGCCGCGGCGGCCCTCGGGGATGTGCCCTACCCCTGTCGCTGGGTCCAGGGGGACCTGCTCGCCTGGGCGACCACCGCCAAGCCAGACCGAGAGACGGTTGACATCCTCTATTCCTCCTTCGCCATTCACCACCTGGATGGGGAGAGCCAGCAGGCTTTCCTATCTGGAGCCCGGCGGAAGATCAGCCCCGACGGCATCTTTCTCTGGGCTGACATCTTTCGAGAACCCGGTGAATCGATCCCGAACTTCCGCCGGCGCTACACCCAACGGATGGCCAGCCAATGGGCAATCGGGCTGCAGCCCCAGCAACTCGCCGACGCCTGTGCCCATGTGAACAGCAGCGATCTGCCCGCTGCGCGCGACGCCATCACCGCCACGGCCAGCGACCAGGGCTGGAGCCTGGAATGGCTGTGGTCAGGACCCGATCAGGCCGAAGCCCTGGCCCTGCTCAGGCCGCGCTAGCTAGCTGTGCTCGCGCAGGAAGGCGATCGTGCCCTCCAGCTCTGCGGCGAAGCGATCGATCTCATCGGGAGTGGTGGTGAAGCCAAGGCTGGCGCGGGCCGAGCCGGGAATGCCGTAGAGGCGGTGCAGGGGCTGGGTGCAATGGTGGCCGCTGCGGATGCAGATGCCGGCCGAATCCAGCAGGGCGGCGATGTCGTTGGCATGCAATCCATCGACGGTGAAGGCGGCCAGGGCAGCGCGGTCGGGTTGTTGGTCGGGGGTGGGGCCCAGGATTCGCACGCCTTCGATCGCCCCAAGGCGATCGAAGAGCTGGCGGGTGAGCCGTTGCTCCCAGGCGTGGATGCGATCGAGCCCCAGGTGGGTGAGGTAGTCGAGCGCCGCTCCCATGCCGATCGCCTCGCCGATCGCTGGTGTACCCGCCTCAAATTTGTGGGGCAGGTCGGCCCAGCTGCTGTGGTCGAGATAGACATCCTGAATCATTTCGCCGCCGCCCAGGAAGGGGGGCATGGCCTCCAGCAGGGCTTCGCGGGCCCAGAGGAAGCCCATGCCCGTGGGCCCACAGAGCTTGTGGGAGCTCCCCACCAAAAAATCGCAGCCCAACGCGGCCACATTGACCGGCAGGTGCGGCAGGCTCTGGCAGGCATCCACCAACACCAGGGCACCGACTGCGTGGGCCAGGCCCACCACCGGCTCGATCGGATTGAGACAGCCGAGGGTGTTGCTCACCTGCACCAGGCTAACCAGCTTGGTGCGCTCGTTGAGCTTGGTGCGCAGGTCGTCGAGATCCAGCTCACCGGTGTCGGTGAGGCCCACGTGACGCAGCACGCAGCCGGTGCGTGCGGCCAGCAACTGCCAGGGCACCAGATTGGAGTGGTGCTCCATCACCGTGAGCAGCAGCTCATCGCCGGGGCCGAGATTGGCCTCACCCCAACTGCGGGCCACCAGGTTGATCGCCTCACTGGCGTTGCGGGTGAACACGATCTCCCGCGGGCTGGCCGCCCCCACAAACGCCGCCACCTTGGCGCGGGCGCCCTCGAAGCCTTCGGTCGCCCGGGCGCTGAGCTGGTGGGCGCCACGGTGCACGTTGGCGTTGTCGTGGTCGTAGTAGTGCTGGAGGGCCGCAAGCACCTGGCGGGGCTTCTGGCTGGTGGCGGCGTAGTCCAGATAGATCAGCGGCTGGCCCAGGCAGGCCGTCTGGGCCAGCAGAGGGAAATCCGGCCTGGTCAGGGCCGCCAGATCCTCAGTGGGGGGTTGGGTCTGGGGCCGCCCTGGCGTCCGTTGGGATGGGGTCAGCGGGGAGACGGTCATGGTCATGGACGCTCCCGCAGCAGGAGCTGGAGGGGATGGGCAGAGGCCGCCGCCGCCGGCAGCTCGCGCAACACCTCATCGCAATAGCCCCTCAGGAGCAGCCTGGAGGCCTGGTCGGCAGCGATGCCCCGGCTCTGGAGATAGAACAGCTCGTTCTGCTGCAGCCGGCTGACGGTGGCGCCATGGGCGCACTTGACGTCGTCGGCGACGATTTCCAGCTCGGGCTTGGTGTCCACCCGGGCCCGGTCAGAGAGCAGCAGGCTGCGGCTGAGCTGGGCGGCGTTGGTCTGCTGGGCCTGGCGGGGCACCCGCACGGCGCCGTTGAACACGCTGCGACCGGCTCCGTCAGCCACCACCTTGTGAAGCTGGTCGAGCTGCCCAGCCGGTCCATCGAATTGGACGTGGCTATGGGTGTCGGCCAGTTCCTGGCCCGTCACCAGCTGCAGGGCACGCAGGCGGGTGTGGGCGGCTCCGTCCAGCTGGCAGATACGGGGCTCCAGCCGGCTCAACGCCCAGCCCCCAACGGCAGTCGTCAGCTGCAGGACACTGCCAGGGGCCTGGCTGATGGCCAGATGGCTGAGCAGGCTGGCGCCGGGCGCTCCGGGTGCCAGCACGCCCAGGTTGAGCGTGGCGCCGGGGCCGAGCTGGGCCACCGTCACCAGGCTGGTGGCGTTGACAGCGCAGGAGCGGTGCTGAATCAGCAGCTCCAGGCTGGCGTCCGGCTCGAGCACCAGCAGCACCTGCACGGCCAGCAGGCCAGGCCCAGCGGCGGCATCCAGCGCCAGCTGCAAGGGCGCCGCCGCCCCGCTCACCCGCAGGGCCAGACAGGTGGGCGAGGCACCCTGGTTGAGCCGCACGGGCCAACTGCCGGAACCACCGGTGGATTGCAAACCCTGATCGAGCAACGGCTTGGCCACTGCTGGATCGATCCGGCTGACTCCCTCGGGCAGGCTGAGCTGGGCAAAGGGATCGGGCCCCGACCACAGCTGGGCGGCAACGGCCTGGAGCGGGGCCAGATCGGTGAAGCGCCAATCTTCCCGGCGACGGCCCGGCAGGGGCTCCCCCGCCAGATCGGCCAGCCAGGCAGCGGTGTCCGGCAGGGCCACTGCGGGCATCAGGCCACCTCCACCGGCTGGCGGGCCAACTCCTGATCAACCCAGTCGTAACCCGTGCGCTCCAGCTCCAGGGCCAACTCCTTGCCGCCGGTGCGCAGGATGCGACCGGCGGCCATCACATGCACAAAGTCGGGCGTGATCAGATCCAGCAAACGCTGGTAGTGGGTGATCAGCAGGGTGGCGTTGTCGGGGCCGGCCAACTGGCCGACACCCTCGGCGACGATCCGCAGGGCGTCGATATCAAGACCGGAATCGGTTTCGTCGAGAATCGCCACCAGGGGCTCCAGCAGCGCCATCTGCAGAATTTCATTGCGCTTTTTCTCGCCACCGGAGAAGCCCTCATTCACGGAACGCTCCAGGAAAGCCGGATCCATTTGCACCAGCTTCAGCCGCTCGCGCACCAGATCCTCAAAGGCGAAGGTGTCGAGCTCCGGATCACCCCGCTCGAGCCGGCGGGCGTTGGTTGCCACCCGCAGGAATTCCAGGTTGCTAACCCCTGGTATCTCCACCGGATATTGGAAACCCAGGAAGACGCCGATCCTGGCCCGCTGTTCCGGCTCAAGCTCCAACAGGTTGTCTCCCCGATAGCGCACGCTGCCGCTGGTCACGCTGTAGGCGGGGTGGCCGGCCAAAACCTTGGACAGGGTGCTCTTGCCACTGCCATTGCGACCCATCAGGGCGTGAATTTCACCAGCACGCACCGAAAGATTCACCCCCTTGAGGATGGGCTGGTCCTCCACCCGGGCGTGGAGTTCATGGATTTCGAGCAACAGTGGGGCGTCAGGGCGAATCACAGCGGAACACGTGGAGGGCAGAACAGGAAAACAGGTGGCAATACAACGATTAGCCCACGGATCCCTCGAGCTTCAGGGCCAGCAGCTTGTCGGCTTCAGCGGCGAATTCCATCGGCAGCTGGTTGAACACCTCGCGGCAGAAGCCACTCACCATCATGGAAATGGCCGCCTCGAAGCCCACACCCCGGCTTTGCAGGTAGAAGAGCTGATCGGCCGAGATCCGGCAGGTGCTGGCTTCATGCTCCACCACCGCATCGGGCTGCTGGGAGCGGATGTAGGGGTAGGTGTTGGCGGCTGCCTGGTCACCGAGCAGCATCGAATCGCATTGGCTGTAATTCTTCGCCCCAACGGCCTTGGACCCGATCTGAACCAAGCCGCGGTAGCTGTTGGATGAATGCCCTGCACTGATCCCCTTGCTCACAATTGTGGAGCGAGTGCGGGGCCCCACATGGATCATTTTCGTGCCGGTATCCGCTTGTTGGTAGTGGTTAGTCAAAGCAACTGAGTAAAACTCCCCAACCGAATCGGCCCCTTGCAAGACACAACTGGGATATTTCCAAGTAATCGCCGATCCCGTTTCAACTTGGGTCCAGCTGATCCGGCTCCGATTGCCTCGGCACTGGCCACGCTTGGTCACAAAGTTGTAGATACCACCCACACCGTGCTCATCACCGGCATACCAATTCTGCACGGTGGAGTACTTAATCGAGGCATCATCGAGCACCACGAGCTCGACGACCGCCGCATGCAGCTGGTTGGTGTCAAACATCGGCGCGGTGCATCCCTCGAGATAGCTGACCGATGCGCCCTCCTCAGCCACAATCAGGGTGCGCTCAAACTGACCCGTGTCGGAAGAATTGATGCGAAAGTAGGTGGAAAGCTCCATCGGACACTCCACACCCCTAGGAATGAATACAAAAGATCCATCACTGAAAACGGCAGAATTGAGCGCCGCAAAGTAATTATCATTGCTGGGAACCACCGAACCTAGGTAAGTCTCAACCAGATCCGGGTAGTCTTTGACCGCCTCACTGATTGAACAGAAAATCACACCGTGCTCAGCCAACTTTTCTCGGTAGGTGGTCGCAATGGAGACGCTGTCAAATACGGCGTCCACAGCCACGTTGGACAAGCGTTTCTGCTCACTTAAGGGAATGCCAAGCTTATCGAAGGTTTCCAGCAGCTTGGGATCCACCTCGTCGAGACTGGTCTTTTTCTCCTGCTGCTTGGGAGCGGCGTAATAAATAATATTTTGATAATCAATCTTTTGATAACCCAGCGCCGCCCAGTCAGGCTCTTCCATTTGCAACCACTGGCGGAAGGCCTTTAAACGGAAACGCAACAAGAAATCTGGTTCGTCCTTCTTGGACGAAATCAAACGCACCACGTCCTCGCTCAAGCCCTTGGCGATCTTCTCCGTTTCAATATCCGTCACGAAGCCGTGTTTGTACGGCTGCGAAACCAGTTCGCCAACAGTTGCGGTGCTCATCTGGGTCAACCGGCTCAGCCGGCGGTAAGGGCCTTCACGTCGTCGAGGGGAATCGACTGGTTGTCGCCCCGGAAAGGATTGTCTTCAGTCAGAAACAGCATGCAGTGGCACTCCTTGCGCTCCCGCATCGGCACGCAGGGGCAGTTCCAGAAGGCTTGGGACACCTCAGCCTGCTTGTCTTCGTAGTGGCGACAAGGACAGAGGGCACCGCCAAGCTCGTCCTTGTTCTTGGCCAGGCCGGCCAGAACAACGGCCGTTACACCGGGATCGCTGCAAAAATAGGTGCCCGTGCGCTGGGCGTAGGTCTCGGCAAACTTGCGTATCACCTCCAGGCTGTCAGTCGCTGGGCCAGCTGGGGCCTGGCTGGTGGAGGTCGGGCTGGCCGCAGCGTCGGACATGGCTCGAAAGGGGGGTGATGGTCTAAGCGCGCCCAAGAAGCGCGACCGCTGGAAGGCGGACTCACACTTCAGAGACCCTGTTACGAAACAGCTTGGTTTCGTTACTTATTGAGCCTAGGGCACGGACCTGAAGACTGGGGCCCCCAGCAGCGGTTGGGGCGTGGCATGGTGATGGGGTTCGGCGTCAGCCTTGAGCGCCAGCCCACAGATGTCTCGTCAGCAAACCGATCCGGCTCCCACCAGGGAAGCCGCCCTCACCCTGCTGGTGCGTGAGGGAGAGGCCACCGCTGGCGACCTGGCTGACAACCTGGCCGTCTCGGTGCAGGTGATGCGGCGTCACCTGCGCAGCCTCGAAGAGGACGGCCTGGTGGAAGCCAGCTCCGCCCAAGAAGGTCCAGGCAGGCCCAGCAACCGCTGGCGCCTCACGGCCAAGGGGCAAGGTCGCTTTGCCGATGGCAGCAACCACTTTGCCCTCGGCCTGCTGCAATCGATGGCCGGCCAACTGCCAGCAGAAACGCTTCACAACCTGCTCGAGCACCAGGCCCTGCAACAGGCCGGCACCTACAGGGGCCGGATCGGCGAAGGGGCGCTTCCCCAGCGGCTGGAGCGGCTGGTCGAGCTGCGTCGCCAAGAGGGCTATCTCGCCGAGTGCCTCCCGGATCCCGACCACGCCCAAGCCTGGGTGATCCATGAATTCCACTGCTCCGTGATGCGCATCGCCGAGCAGTTCCCCTGCGTTTGCGATCAGGAGTTGCAGCTGATCCGCCACACCTTTCCCGACTGTCAGGTTGACCGGGTGCACTGGCGGCTCGAGAAGGGTCACTCCTGTGGCTTCCGCCTGATCCCCAGCAGTGGTGACTGAAGGCCCCCTCAGCCCGGCCGAGCTGGCCGAACTCGAATCCACCCTGCTGCCGGCCCTGGAGCGCCATCACCTGCGGCTGCTTGCCCATGGGCTGCGCACCCTGCAGGCGATCGCCACTGCCCATGGCAGCCAGCCCGACCGCGACAAGCTCCCGGATCGGGCCGCCATCCGCGCCTGGGCTGCAAACCAGCCCCAGATCGCCCAGGACAGCGCCTTCATCGACCTACTCAGCGACCAACTGGAGTCGGCCGGGCGCCAGCTGGCCCAGCTCGCCGCCGAACGGGGTCTGCCGCCCCTCGAGCTGGAACTCCGGGACCTGACCGTCTGGGCTACGACGCAGGCCAACCAACGCATTGCGATCATTGGTGCAGCCAATTTGCCCCCGTGAGCACCACGCGGACCGAGTCGATCGCCGATGCGCTGAGCTTTTTCCGGCTGAGCTGCGGCCGCTGGCGCTCCCAGCGCAGCAGCCACCACCTGCTCCACCGGCGGGCGGAAGCCGGCAGCTCCTTCATCGAGGTGGTGGAAATCGCCGCCCAGGATCCGCGTCTGATCGCCATCGCCGTGCTGCACGGCGAAGACCCCTCCCGCCTCGTCGGCGGCTGCCGGGTTACCTGGAGCGCCTCGATGGCCTGGGACAAGGCTGGGGAAGCCCATGAGGGCGAAAGTGTGTTTGGCCTGATCCCCAGGGACGATCGGGGCCGGATCGGCCTGCTGCTGCGGGATCGGGGCTACGCCGAAACCGCTCCCGTGGCGGGCCATTTCGCCATGGATGCGCGCGATGGCCTGCTGCTGACGACGAGCTACGAAACCATGAACAGCCTGGAGCGCTTCAGCTTCGCCGGGCCCGACGTGCGCCTGCGCACCAGCACCGTGGAGGGCCTCTCCAACACCGCATCCTTCTGCGTCGAAACCCGGGTGCTGGAGGCCCCGCACCCGGGGGCATCCCGGCTGCCCGCAGCGCCGGCAGCCGAGCCGGCGCTGTCGCCGCTGGGATGGTGACGAACGTTACGGACTGTGAGCCCTGCCAGAGGCAGGCGAACCCCACCGCAGGCGCACCAATACGATCCTGAGCGACGGATGCTGATGTCGTGTGGCCCTGCCCCTCCTGAAGTACGCGCCTACCACCAAGAACTCGCGGGTCAACCCGCTGCGGGTGGGTTCGGATGAGGATCCCAAAGCTGTGTCCATGGACAAGGCCATGGACCGCGAAGATCAGAACTTCGTGATTGAGGCGGCCTACCGCCAGATCTTCTTCCACGCCTTCAAGGTTGACCGGGATCGCACCCTGGAATCCCAGTTCCGCGATGGACAGATCACGGTGCGCGATTTCATCCGCTCCCTCTGCCTCTCCGAAACCTTCAACCGCAGTTTCTACACCCTTAACAGCAACTACCGGGTGGCTCGCCACCTGGTCGAAAAACTGCTTGGCCGCACCACCCACGGCAAATCCGAGGAGATCGCCTGGTCAGCCGTGCTGATGACCCGGGGCGTGCGCGGCATGGTGGATGACATCCTGGACAGCGCCGAATATCTCGACGCCTTCGGCTACGACACCGTGCCTTACCACCGCAACCGTATGGTCGGCTCCAGGGATCTGGGTGAAACGCCGTTCAACCTCACCAGCCCCCGCTACGAGGCCTACTACCGCGGCATCCTGGGCTTCCCCCAGATCGTGTACAGCGGCACGATGAAAACCATCCCGGCCCGCTCCCGGCAGCGCCGGGGGGGCTTCCCCGAGGACTACCTGCCCTGGGTACGCAACCTGCCCGCCATGCGCAGCCAGGGCGGCGGCTCAGGCAACACCAGCATGGATTACCTCGCCAAGGTTCCCTACCGCAGCATCGGTCGCTGAATCCCTTGGCCTAGCTCGCTTCCCGCAGCAGCTCAGGCGGCCCAAGGGCCGCCTTTTTTAATTGGAGACCAGGCTTCAGGCGTCAGTGGATGCTGACCACCCGGCCCTAATGGCGACCGCAGGCGAGAAACTCATCCACATTGATCCCGAAAGAAATCTGTTGTTATGACTCAAGCTCTCGCCGCCATGGCTCGCATGACCCTGAGGCAGTTGCGTCAGGTGGCCAGCGACCTGGGCGTGAGCCTTTACAGCCGCAAATCCAAGGACGAGCTCCTGGCCGCCATCAACGACCGCCAGGACGAAGATTCGCCCAACCTCCAGGCCATTGAGGCCGACCTCCCGCCTGCGCCCCGCCCCGGCTCAGTCAGCACCAACGTGGTTTTTCTGCCCCGCGATCCGCAGTGGGCCTACGTGTTCTGGGAAATTTCCCCCGCCGATCGCAGCCAGGCCCTAGCCGCTGGGGCCTCCCAGCTGTGCCTGCGGGTGGCCGATGTGACCGGCCTGCCGAGGGGCTCGGCCCACCCCCACGCCCTGCAGGAAGTGGTGGTCGACAGCCACGCCAGCGAGTGGTATCTACCAGTGCCCCTGAGTGATCGGGACTACCGGGTGGAGCTTGGCTATCGGATGGGCACGGGGGGCGGCTGGATCTCCCTGGCTTTTTCATCGGTCGCCCGGGTGCCGGCGTTGCATCCCAGTGAGCAAATCCTCGACCAATTTGTGCCCTTTTCGCTCGATACCGCACCGGGCGCCACCCTGCCGGCGGTTGCCGAGCCAACCGCCGACTTCGGCCTGCATGAGCGGCTCTACCAAACCGCCACCTCCCGCTGGCGTCGCCTGGGCCGGGGCTCGGAGGCCTTCCACGAACTGGAGGAGGCCGGCCTCGACACCAGCGACCTCCATGCCTCCGGGGCCGGAATCTGGGCCAGCGGCCGCAACGACTCTGGCCGGGGCGGCGTAGGATCGCGCCAACGCTCCTTCTGGCTCGTCGCCGACGCCGAGCTGATCGTTTACGGCGCCACCGACCCCGCCGCAAAGCTCAGCATTGGCGACCAGGACGTTCCCCTCTCGGCCGACGGCACGTTCCGGGTGCAGGTGCCCTTCCGCGACGGCCAGCAGCTCTACCCGATCGAGGCCGTTGCCGCCGATGGCGAACAAAAGCGCAATATCACCCTGGAATTCAGCCGCACCACACCTGAAGACAACAGCAATGCGGCCGACAAGGCTGTCAGCGAATGGTTCTGAAGCGCATCGCCGTCGCCCTGACCCCCATGGCAGGGGCCCTGGCCTTTCCGCTGATCGTGCCCGTGGTGCTGATGCGCCTGGGGCTGCCAGCCGCCATGCTCAGCGCCGTGCTGATCGGCACAGCCTGGTTTGTGGTTATGCTGCGCAGCGCTGAGATGCCCGGCCACCACTGATCAGCGCCCCCGCTCCCTAACCAGGCCGGTGTGGGAATCCTGGCCATAGCCGCCACGGTCCGCAATCGCCCGCTCCCTGTTTGCTTCGGCCCCTCTGGCGTGGGTCTGCCTGCTGGGGCTTGGCCTGGCCAGCTGCAGCGCTGAAGCCCAGCTGCTGGGCAAGCCCGCCAGGCCCAAGCCCTTGCCCGAGGGCATCGAACTGGTGTTCAACCACGCCGCCACCAGCCGCTACCGCAGCCCGATCACGGGCCAGTGGCGCCAGGGCGACGACCTGGAGGCCTTTGTGCTCGCCAGCATCCAGGCGGCGAAGCAGGAGATTCTGGTGGCGGTGCAGGAGCTCTCGCTGCCCAGGGTGGCCGAAGCCCTGGCAGAGCGCCATCGCGAGGGGCTGACCGTGAAGGTGGTGCTGGAGAACACCTACAGCACGCCCTGGTCGCAGGAAAATCCAATCGACCTGGCGCCCCACCAGCGCAACCGGCACGACCAGCTCCAGGCCCTCGGCTGGGGCGATGCGGTGGCCATCCTGCAGCGCGCTGGCGTGCCACTGATCGATGACACCGCCGATGGCAGCGCCGGCAGTGGCCTGATGCACCACAAATTCATGGTGATCGACCGGGCGGTGGTGGTGACGGGGTCGGCGAATTTCACGCCGTCATGCATTCACGGCGACCCGGGCGCCGATCCCGCCCGCAATCGCAGCCGCGGCAATGTCAACCACCTGCTGCGGCTGCGCAGCGGCGCCTTGGCCAGGCGCTTTGTAGCGGAGTTTGAACGGATGTGGGGCGATGGCCCCGGCGGCCTACCCGACAGCCGCTTTGGCCTGGGCAAAGGGGGCGGGGCGGCCGAGCGGGTGCTGGTGGGCCAGACCCCGGTGACGGTGCTGTTCGCCCCCCACCGCCGCAGCGATCCCCAGCAAGGGTTGCAGCTGCTGGAGGGGCTGCTATCCGGCACCAAAAAACAGCTGGATCTGGCCCTGTTCGTGCTGTCTGAGCAGGGCCTGGCCAATGCCATGGCCCGCCTGCAGCAGCGCGGCGTGACGATCCGGCTGCTGGCCGACCCTGGCTTCGCCAACCGGGCCTTCAGCGAAGTGCTGGATCTGCTCGGCACCCAGTTGCCCGACCACCGGTGCGGACTGGAAGCGGGCAACCGGCCCTGGCAGACGCCCCTGGAGGGCGTTGGCACCCCGCGACTGGCCAGCGGCGACAAGCTGCATCACAAGCTGGCCGTGATCGACCACCGCACCGTGATCACCGGCTCCTTCAACTGGAGCCCCAGTGCTGCCCACCAAAACGACGAAACCCTGCTGGTGTTCGACTCGCCCCTGCTCGCCGCCCACTTCAGCGCCGAGATCGACCGGCTCTGGAAGGGCGCCGAGCTGGGCATCACCCCCCGGCTGCAGCGCAAACTGCAGCGCCAGCGGCTGAGCTGCGGCAGCGGTGTGCAGCGGGTGTGAGGGCGCGCACACCACCGGTAGTTGATTCGGCGGTCCGAGCTACCACCGCTGGTGGCCCGCCCCTACGATTGCTGGGAAGTCTGGTGACGATCCAGCCATGAAGACCCTGGTTAAAACCGGAAGCCTGGTCAAATCGTTCGCCCACTCCCTGATCACCCCCGCCGCAGACACGGCCCCCGCAGCCCCCGTGGTGTACACCACGGCCATTCGCAGCACCGGCAACCTGGGCGAATCGCTGGCCGGAATTTCCCTGCTGGCCAGCCGGCTGGGCTTCACCCATGCCGCTGAAACCCTCTATGCCACCGATTGCCTCAGCGCCGCCTTCCACGCCGACCACGCCATCCGGGCCGTGAGCCTGGCCGTGGAGTGCAATCCCCGCCAGCAAACCGTATCCCTGGCGGTGAGCGGTCTGGAAACCCAGGACACCTTCGACACCTTTCAGGCCGTGGCTGCGGCCCTGTTTGGCGACTGTTGAGCCGCAGCACAACTCCTAGGCTGGGATCTTCGTTAGCGCTCCAGGTTGAATGGACTCCCCGCAGGCCGCTCGCTCCACATCGGCGACCCTGGACGCCATCCAGCTGATGCTGCGTGACCTGCATACCAGGCACGACGACATCCGCCACCGGGCCGCCTTCCGGGGCTGCACCACGGAGCTGCTGGCGGTGCAACAGGAGTTGGTTGACTACCTGCTGACCAAGAAAAGCCAGCTCACGGGCCATGTGGATCCGGTGAGCGGCGCTGCCCGCAACTACAACTCCTTCGTTTGAATCCGGCTGGCGGCCATCCCCGGGTGGTGGTGGTGGGTGGTGGACCGGCCGGAGCCAGCCTCGCCCTGGTGCTGGCCCGCTCGGGCCTGGCCGTCACCCTGGTGGAAGCCCGCTCCAGCCTGGTGCGCCAGTTTCGTGGCGAGGCCCTGATGCCCTCAGGCCTCGATGCCCTTGCCGCCATGGGGCTTGACCACCTACTCCCATCCCTGCCCCACCGGCCCCTGACCGGCTGGCGATTCATCATCAACGGCCGGGAGCTGTTCAGCGCTGCCGAACCCCTCGGCGGCGATCCCAAGCGCCCCTGCACCCTGGTGAGCCAGCAGGCCCTGCTCGAGCGGCTGATCGAGCAGGGCCAGACTTTGCCCCACTTTGCCCTGGAGCGGGGCCAACCCGCCGTCGACCTGCTCTGGCAGCAGGAGCGGGTGGTGGGCGTGCAGCTCGCCGATGGTCGGCGCCTGGAGGCGCAGCTGGTGCTGGCCTGTGATGGCCGGGCCTCCGTGCTGCGGCAGAAGGCCCAACTGGAGCTGGTCGATGCAGCCAGCCCGATCGACCTGCTCTGGTTTCAGCTGGCCTGCCCGGCCGGCTCGCCGCTGGGGGGACGCTTCACCACCCTGGTGGGCCCAACCGGCGTGTTCAGCGCTTTTGAAAGCGCCGCCGGTGGCCTGCAGCTGGGCTGGGTGCTGGATCAGGGCGAGCGCATTGCCGCCATGGGCCCATCGGAGTGGGTCGAGAGGCTGGCGGCTCTCTGCCCAACCGAACTGGCGGACTGGCTGCGCCAGTGGCGATCAGGCCTGAGTGGACCCACCCGATTGACGGTGCGCATCGGGCTGGCGGAACGCTGGTGGAGACCCGGACTGCTGCTGTTGGGAGATGCGGCCCACCCGATGGGCCCCGTGCGCGCCCAGGGCATCAACATGGCCCTGCGCGACGCCTGCGTGGCCAGCGCCCGCCTGGTGCCCCTGCTGCACGGCACAGGCCCGGCAGAGGAAAAGGCAGAGCTAGAGGCGGGGGCACTCGATCGCGCCCTCGCCGCCATCGAGGCCGAACGCAGACCGGAAATCGTGGCCCTGCAAGCCCTCCAGGCCTTGGAAACCGCCCGGGGGGAGCAGCTCCGCAGCCAGGCCTGGCTGCGCCAAGGGCTGGTGCTGGCAGCCCCGCTGCTCGGGCCGGCCATCGCCACCCACTGGAGCCACCAGCAACAGCCGCTGCGCCAGGGACAAACCCAGCTGCCACAAACGCCATGATGGGAGCACAGCCGTGCACCTATGGCCGCCGATCGGATCGACCCTGTCTTCGCTGCCGGGAAGTCCCTCTGGCTGCTGCCAGCGCTGGGAGCCAGCCTGCTGGGCCTGCTGAACTTCCCCCTGCAGGCGGCCCCCAAGGATCCGCCCTACCCCACGATGGAGGAACTGCGGGAACTCCAGCTGCTCACCTTCACCTGCGGGCGCGAGAACACCGCCGAAAGCTGCAACAAAGCCCACGCCATGGCAGATCCCTTAATGGACCACCCCCGCCTGGGGGCCAACTGCAAGGACGCCATCTGGACCATCCGGGAACGCACGCAGTCCTCGGCCACCAACAGCTACGAGCGGCGCGAAGCGATCAACCGAGCCGGCCAAGACCTCATTCCCTTCTGCAAGTTGCAAACCCGCACGGTGGTGCCGAGCAAGAACGATGACAAGCCCCAGCAGAAAAAGGGCTTCGGCCTGATTCCCGGCTCCTGAACCGGGCGCGGCCGATCGGATCAACGGGCGGCTGGCATCAGCTCCAGCACCTGCCGGGCCGTCGTGTCCATGAAGGCCAGCGACCAACCCATCTGCACCACGGCCTGATCGGCCAGGGCACAGAGCCCACTCCGTTGACCGGCGGCCTCGCAGCTGGCCGAAAGGCCTAGCAGTGCATTGGTGAGTTTGCCGCGCAGGCAGGTTTCCTTGCCGCGGCGGTGGATCACCGCCTCCGCCGCCAACTGGCTGCGCTGCAACGCCTGCTCCATGGGGATCGCCTTGGCAGCACCGACCACCTGGGCCGGCGCAGCAGCCCCGCTGGCGCCGGCCGCACCCAGCACCATCAGGCAGATCAACCAGCGCAGGACCCGATCGGAGATCGGCAGGCTGGCCGTAGCGCGAGTTGACACAACAACGGTTCTTTTCTGGACCCTAGCCCGATGCAACGGGGCCGCAAGCAAGGGCTAACTTGGTGCGCCCCTGGGCCTGGCTGGGCTTGGCCGATGACCTGTAGTAGTTCCATGAACGTCCAGCACATCGCCCTGGCCAAACCCTTCAGCGACCAGAAGCCCGGCACCTCGGGCCTGCGCAAGAGCAGCAAGCAGTTCGAAACGCCCCACTACTTGGAGAGCTTCATCGAAGCCAGCCTGCGGGTGCTGCCCGGCGTGGCCGGCGGCACCCTGGTGGTGGGCGGCGACGGCCGCTATGGCAACCGCCGCGCCATCGGCGTGATCGCCCGCATGGCCGCCGCCCACGGCGTCGCCCGGCTGATCGCCACCACCGGCGGCATCCTCTCCACGCCCGCCGCCTCCAACCTGATCCGCAAGCACGGAGCTGTGGGCGGGGTGATCCTCTCGGCCAGCCACAACCCCGGCGGCCCCGAGGGCGATTTCGGCGTCAAGATCAACGGCGCCAACGGCGGCCCCACGCCCGAATCGATCACCGACGCCATCTACGCCGTCACCCAGAGCCTCGACGGCTACCGCATCTGCGAGGGCGGCGCGGATCTTGATCTCTCCGCACCGGGGCGCTGCCAGCTCGGCGACCTGCAGATCGAGGTGATCGACGGCGTCGACGACTACGTGGCGCTGATGCAGAAGCTGTTTGATTTCGACGCCATCGCTGCCCTGCTCAAGGGTGACTTCCCGTTGGCGTTCGACGCCATGCACGCCGTGACCGGGCCCTACGCCAAGCGCATCCTCGAGGGGCTGCTCGGCGCCCCGGCAGGCAGCGTGCGCAACGGCATCCCCCTGGAGGATTTCGGCGGCGGCCACCCCGATCCCAACCTCACCTACGCCCATGAGCTAGCCGAGCTGCTGCTGGGCAGCGACGCCTACCGCTTCGGCGCCGCCTGCGACGGCGATGGCGACCGCAACATGGTGCTCGGCAGCCGCTGCTTCGTGAACCCCAGCGACAGCCTGGCGGTGCTCACCGCCAACGCCACCCTGGTGCCCGGCTACGCCGATGGCCTAGCCGGCGTGGCCCGCTCGATGCCCACCAGCGCCGCCACTGATGTGGTGGCCAAGGAACTGGGCATCCCCTGCTTCGAAACGCCCACAGGCTGGAAGTTCTTCGGCAACCTGCTCGATGCCGGCCGCATCACCCTCTGCGGTGAGGAGAGCTTCGGCACCGGCTCCGATCACATCCGCGAGAAGGATGGCCTCTGGGCCGTGCTGTTCTGGCTCAACATCCTGGCCAAGCGGCGCGAGTCGGTGGCCCAGATCATGGCCGAGCACTGGAGCCGTTTCGGCCGGCACTACTACTCGCGCCACGACTATGAGGCGATCGCCAGCGAGGCCGCCCATGGCCTCTACAACCGGGTGAAGGCAATGCAGCCCGCCTTGGTGGGTCAGGCCCTCGCCGGCCGCACGATCGCCACCGCCGACGACTTCGCCTACACCGACCCGGTGGATGGCTCGCTCACCAGCGGCCAGGGGCTGCGCCTGCTGCTCGATGACGGCAGCCGCGTGGTGCTGCGGCTGTCGGGCACCGGCACCCAGGGCGCCACCCTGCGGGTGTATCTGGAGAGCTACGTGGCTCCGGGAGGTGATCTGAACCAGGATCCCCAGGCCGCCCTTGGCAATCTGATTACGGCCATCGATCAGCTGGCCGAGATCAAAGCCCGCACGGGGATGGCGCGACCCACGGTGATCACCTGAGCCGTTCTGGCTCCAGCGGCACCCGCCAGGCCCGCAGCGCACCGAGCAGCAGCAGGCCCGCGAAGGTCAGCAGCATGCCGTTCTGCTGGCCAACGGCACCGGAGAGATAGGCCACCGCCATGGCGCTCACGGCCACCAGGCAGGCGCCGCCCACCACGAGCTGCCGGGAGCGCGTGTTGCCCGGCAAGGCCACGCGCAGGCTGGAGAACGCCACCAGGCCATACACCAGCAGGAAGCCCAGCACGGTGAAGCCTCCGAACAGGCCGAAGATCTGGTTGATCGTGAGATCGCGCTGCACCACCAGCGCCCCGCCCGCCACCAGGGGCAAGCCCGCCGTGAGCAGGGCGCGGGACGGTGTGCCGAAGCGGGGATGCACCCGGGCCAGAGGGGCCGGCACCAGCCGCTGCTCGGCCAGGCCGAACAGCAGGCGGGCCAGGGCGGTGAGGGCGCCAATGCACGTGCCGAACAGACACAGCAGCCCGCCGAACTTGATCCACAGGCCCGCCCCTGGGATTCCCAGGCGATCGGCCAGGGCACTGAGTGGGTCGAGGCCCTGACGGGCCGCCGCCGGCAACCAGGCCAGGCCCTCTGGCAGGAAGGCACCCCACACCACGAACAACACGCCAGCCACCAGCACGGCGGTGCGGATGCTGCGCGGGATGGCCCGCTCCGGCTGCAACGCTTCGCCGCCCAAGTTGGCGGCGCTCTCAAAACCGATGAAGCTGAGCACCGCCACCATCAGGCCTGAGCGCACCTGGGCTGCCGTGTCGCGCAGGGGGTTGATCGCGGCCAGATCGGGAGCCCCCCAGCCCTTCCAAAGCACCGCCGCGGTGAGGCTGAGGATGATCAGCGCCGACAGGCTTTCAGTGACGAGCATTGTGCGGGTGGAGAGCTGCACATCGCGGCGGGCCAGCTCGAGGCAGCCCAACGCCCCCAGCCAGGTAGGCCAGCAGCCGTGGCAGCGGCAAACCCAGATGCAGGGCCAGCTGCTCGAGGAACATGCCGAAAAACACGAAACAGCCGAGCAGGGTGGCGCCGTAGCCCAGCAGCAGGGCCCAGCTGGCCAGCGCCCCGAGGCGCGGCCCCAGACCCGCACCCACGTAGCCGGCGATGCCGTTGGCGCTGCCGGCGCTGCGCATCGCCTCAGGGATGTTGAACACGGCCGTGAGCGTGAGGCCCACGGTGCCCACGGCCTGGGCGGTGACGGCGACAGGTCCGAGACAACGGCGCAGCATCAGCTCAGGTCTCGCGGCCGGCGATGGCGGCCAGCTGGCGCATCGTTTCACCCCAGGCGCCGCAACCGCCGGCCAGCAGCAGCGCCCGCTCCAGCGAGGCGTGGGGCAGCGCATTGCCGGCATGGGCAGCCGCCCGGCGCCCTAGCACCAGCAGCAGCCAGCAGAAACCCACCAGCAGGAGGGCAAACAGCAGCAGCAGGCCGCGCTGGATCACCAGCAGCAGCCAGGGAGTTGTGCCATGGGCACGCAGCAGATGTTCGAGGATGCGCAGCCGCAGCCCCAGGTTGAGGATCACCGCCGCCACCAGAGCGATCAGATACGGCCGCGATGAATGACCACTGGCGCGCTCCTGGAGATCGGTCACACCCACCATCCGGCATGAGCACAGCTGGATGAACCAAACCTAGTTGGCTGATCGCGATGGGGCATGCCCTGATCCCCAGCGCACCATCAGACTGGCGGCACCACACACAGCCGGTGCGCAACCCCCTCGCCATCCGCCTCGATGATCTGGCCGCGGCCTGGAACGAAGCCGAGATCGCCCGGCCCTCCCTGGGCCGCTGGATCGAACAGTTCGCGCCAGAGGATCAGGCGATCGCGCTGAAGCTGCTGGAGTGCATGCAGATGCACGGCTGGACGCGGCTGATCCGCGAGTGCCGGCTGCTGCATGAGCGCCTGTGCGTCGATCTGGCGGAAGCCGGCTTCGATGTGGAGCGCTGCAGCGACATCGACTTCACGCGCGCCTTCGTGTGCAAGAGCGGCGATCTGATCTCGTACCTCTACCGCAAGGCCAACCGCCTGCCGGTGACCTGCTTTCACAACATCGAAGGCCTGCAGGCCTCACCCCCGGCGCCCGATCAACGCCGGGCCCTGGTGATCCTCGACGACTACATCGGCAGCGGCTCCCAGTTCCTGTTCACCTTCGTGGCCCGCAGCGCCACCAGTGGAAGCTGCTGCAACGCCGCGACGTGGACCGGGTGATGGCGATCGAGGAGCAGCAGCTCACCTGCGTGGATTTCGCAGCCGAACGCCAGGAGCTCATCCCCAGCTCAGCCCCGAGGAGCGGCAGCAGCTGCGCGCCTTTCTGCAGCGGCAGCAGGAGGCTGAGGGCGCCGGCACCACGGAATTCCTGCTCGGCCACCACTCCTTTTTCTACGGCGCCGCCAACGCCCTGGCGCGGGTGCTGCTGCCGCTGTTCAAGCGGATCGAGGATTTCAGCGTCTACCCGCGCGAGTCGCAGGTGGGGCTGCCGGCCGATCTGCTCGATTACGACATCGACAACCCGGAGCCGGTGACGTTGCACTACCCCAGGCAGTGAGCAGCGAAGCAGAAACCACTAGCGCCACACCAGCCCATGCAGACAGAGCTCACCCTGGCCACCGCCGCTGGGATCCCGATGGCGGCAAGTGCTCAGGTGACTTGGATCACTAAACAGTCAAGCCATCGGCGACGCGGATTCCGCCTGCTCCGCTGAACCAAGGAGTGCGACTGGGACCTACACGCCTGGCTGTTCCGCTGTGGCTCACGCATCCGCATCATGCAGCCCCGCAAACCAGCAGGGGCTAAAGTAGTGAAAATTACTACAAGCTCCCATTGGCTGCTGATCCCGCTGTTGTGAGTGCCTCTGAGGCCAATCGCTCCTTCTCTGCCCTGCTGCGGCAGGTGGCCCAGGGCCAGAGCTTCACCGTGAACTCCCACGGGCGGCCCGTCGCCAACCTCACGCCCGTCGGCAAGGGCCGCAGCCAGAACGCAGCGGCCCGCCGCACCCTGCTGGCTCGCCTGGCAACCCAGCCCGCCAGCGGGGACGCCCGCTCCTGGCAGCGCGACGATCTCTACGACTGATGCGCGCCGCACTCGACACAAACCTGCTGGTCTACGCCGAGGGCTTTGGGGATCAGCCGCGGGTCAGCGCCACAAGGGCGCTGCTGGAGCAACTCAGCGATGCCGATCTCATGGTGCCCCTGCAGTGCCTTGGTGAGCTGTTCCGCGTGCTCACGGGCAAGGCCGGCCGCTCAGCCGAACAGGCCCAGGACGCCGTGCTCGGCTGGATGGATGCGTATCCGGTCCTGGAGAGCAATGCCGCCGCCTGGCGAGGGGCGATGGATCTCTGCGTGGCGCACCAGCTGGCCAGCTGGGATGCGCTGGTGCTCAACGTGGCCGCCGAGGGTGGTGCCCGGCTGCTGCTCACGGAAGATCTCCATGCCGGCTTCTGCTGGCGGGGTTTGCGTGTTGTGAATCCCCTGGTGGAGCCGGCTGATCCCCTGCTGCTGCAGCTGCTGGACTGCGACTGAACGGCTGCCATCGTGGAGAGAGCCGCCTCCGCCGCGATGCACCCGGCCACCATGCAACGGCTGATGCAGGCCGCGTGTGCCGAAGCGCAAGCCAGCTGGCGTGATGGCGGTGTGCCGGTGGGGGCGGTGCTGGCTTCCGGCGGGTGCTGATCGGCGAACGGCGCAGCTACCAGGGGGCTGAAGCCTGGCTCCGTGACGCCGGCATTGCGGTGGAGTGCCTCGATAATCCGCACTGCCTGGAGCTGATGGAGCGGATGCAGCGCGAGCGGCCCGTCCTCTGGAGAGAAGACATCGGTTTGCCACCGTCTGAGGCGCCGTGAACAGCCACAACGCGAGGGACTCCACATCGGCCGCAGTTCCGCCGATGACCACCCCACTGCCACTGGCCCTCGTGCAGCTGCAGCCCGGTGAGGACGCGCTGAGCAACAGAAGCGCCGCGGAAGCCTGGCTGGAGCGGGTCCTGAAGCCCCCGGCCGGCACCCCCAGGCCCAGGTGGCTGATGCTGCCGGAGATCTGGAACGCCCCCTATGCGGCAGAGCGTTTCGATGCCTACGCCGAGCCGGTGCCCGAGCCCGGCAGCCTGCTGGCCGAAGGGCCCTCGCCCTCGCTGGCGATGGTGGCGCGGTTGGCGCGGCGCCATGGCGTCAGCGTGATCGCCGGCTCGATCCCTGAGCGCGGCAGCGACGGGCGGCTCTACAACACCGCCACCGTGATCGATGCCGACGGCCGCCTGCTCGCCAAGCACCGCAAGCTGCACCTCTTCGACGTGGATGTGCCCGGCGGCATTCGCTTCCGCGAATCCGTCAGCCTCACCGGCGGCGACCAGCTGACGGTGCTGGATGGAACCGGCGACCCGCTGGGCACCGGGGTGGCGGAGCCGCCGAATCTGGGGCTGCTGATCTGTTACGACATCCGCTTTCCGGAGCTGGCGCTGCTGATGCAGCAGCAGCTGGGCGCCGCCGTGATCGCCTGCCCCGCCGCCTTCAACACCACTACCGGCCCGCGCCACTGGCACCTGATGATGCGCGCCCGCGCCGTGGACACCCAGTGCTTCCTGCTGGCCTGCTCAACGGCTCGGCCCGAGGGCGGTGAGGGCTACCCCAGCTACGGCCATTCTTTGGTGGTGGATCCCTGGGGCACGGTGATGGCTGAGGCGGGCAGCGGCGAGCAGGTGCTGCATGCCCAGCTGGATCTGGCGCAGGTGGCCCTGGCCCGCCAGGCGATCCCCACCGGCCAGCAGCGCCGGCATGATCTCTATCGGTTGTCCCGGGCTTGAACAGCGGCCATCCAGCGCCTGCCTCCACGCCATGCGTTCCTCCCTGCGCTGACAGCTGCTGCACCTGGCCACCGATCTCTCGGCCCTGGCCGCGCATCCAGACGACCTGGGCCATGGCTTCGATCTGCTCACCCGCAGCTACGCCACGCCGGTAGCCGATGCCGCCCGCGCCGCCTTGCGCAGCGACCTCGCGATCGCGCCGCTAATCCGCGAGCGCTACTGGGGAACCTGGCCCAGCCAGGCCGAGCTGCTGGCACTACCAACGGAGAGCCTCGGCCACAGCTCTGCCAGCTGGTTCGCGGATGCCGGGGGCCAACCGTTGCCCGAGCCGGTGCTGCAGGCCGACAGCACTGGCGACGACACCTGGCTGCACCAACGCGTGCGCCACAGCCACGACCTCTGGCATGTGGTGTGCGGCTGCCCACCCACGGCG
>CBFIGH010000076.1:0-2826 GCA_965662115.1 Cyanobium sp. | reverse complement strand
TCACACCGCTTTCAGACCGATGAACACGCTTGCTTCCACCTCTGCCCTGGTGCCCTTCGATTTCGAAGGCCGCCAGATCCGGGTCTTCACCGACGAGCAGGGTGAACCCTGGTTTGTCGCCGCCGATGTCTGCCACGTACTGGGCATCGGCAATCCTCGGCAGGCCATGACCAGGCTGGATGACGATGAGAAGGGGGTCATTTCAACTGACACCCCTGGCGGCATGCAGCCCGTGGCCACGGTGAACGAACCTGGGCTCTACACCTTGGTTCTCGGCAGCCGCAAGCCGGAGGCCAAGCGCTTCAAGCGCTGGGTCACGCACGAGGTGCTGCCGGCTATCCGCCGGACAGGGAGCTACACCGTGCCCGGCCTCGCAACCGCTCCGTCACCCCTGTCCTCAGACAAGCAAGACAGCGTCGGTGCCCTACTGCTGATTGGTCAGGCCATCGCCCAGGTGCCCGGCGTGAAACCCGGCATCGCCATGGCCGCCACGCTCACCTGCATTCAGGAGAACACCGGACTGGCGACTGAAACCCTGCGCCGGGCATTGCCTGCAACTGATGAGCCCATCTGTTCGCTCAACGCCACCCAACTCGGCCGGCGCCTGAGCATGTCGGCCAGGGTGATGAATCAGCACCTGGCGGCATGCGGCCTGCAGCACCGCAACACCCGCGATGAATGGGAGCTCACGGAGCGGGGACAGGAGTGGGCAGAAGCCATGCCCTACTGCCGGCATGGACATAGCGGCTACCAGATCCTCTGGAACCCGGCCGTTGTCGACGTGGTGCGGGAGCTGGGCTGATGGAGAACCAGACGACGCCACCCCCGTCTGGTCGTCACCGAATCTGGGTGACGACCGCCGAGGCCTGCGCTGCCCTGGGCATGAGCCGCGAAACCCTCCGCCAGCTGCGGCTGAGGGGAGTGCTCACCCCCGGCAAGCACTACCGCCGCTGGGGCTGCACCCAGAGCCGAGGCCCCCTGCAGTGGCACCTCGAGAATGTGGAGGCCACCATCACGGGATGGAGTCGGCGCAACTTGCAATAGCAAATTGCGCCAAGGCTATTCATGGGAAGCACCGTTGTCTTTCGCGCGAATACTTGAGCGCATAGACGTTTGCAGCAGTCGCGAATGGAAGTACTTTCGATGCACCTCGAACTCCTGAAACTGCGCGGGTTCGGCTTCCACCGCAGAAATACGGCCAACCAAGCCAGCAACCCAGTCAGCAGCTTGAAGGGTCTGATATCTATGACTTTCGGCCTGAAAAGGAGGCTCTATTATTCGATCCCGTGGGGAGCCAGGATTAAACATAACTCTCGCCGCCTCATTAACCAGCTCCGACCTTTGCTCATGCTCATCCATAATGATCAAAATATCACCATGTTTTCCGACTGGACTGGCGCAGTGCTGATCAAGCCTTTTGAGCGCCTCGCGAAGAACGGCCAGGTACAGCTTATTCGCGTCGTGGGATTCGGTTGAATAGCGCTTGTGGATGCCAACATAAAACACAAATCCCCCAACAGATTTAATCTTGTTGAGAAATCGGTTCGTGAACCGACGAAGCTCAGCGTAGGTCGACACATTTTTGTGAGTGTAGAGGGCAGAACCCTTCTTTTCCCATGTAGCAGGGTGTTCCGGCTGGTTGTCGATTTCCCATTTAAGCAATTGGCATTTTCGCTGAGAAAACCAGGTGGCGAAGCTCCTGGCTTGCTCAAGCGGAATAACGATCCCTGCCAACCCAAATACAGGATGGTCGTTGTGCCTTTTGTCGCTCCTGGAGACAAAGGGCCCTATATGCCCAAATTCGTCCAGATAAGCGATCAGAGTCATGCGCCTTGGACTTGCCCTCAAATACACGAAAGCCCACGCAGAGCGTGAGCCTCGGAATTAGGGCACCTCTTCCAGGGTGCGTCTGACACAACGTTAGCACCGTCCTGGTCCGCTGTCGGCCGATGCCAAAGCAGATCCCAAACGCTGCTCGGCCTTGGCGAAGGCGTCATCCACCACATCGTCCCCGCACCAGCGGCTGTAGGCCGCCAGGTGGGTCTGGACGCTGTGGCCCATGGCCGCGGCCACCACCTTGGGCGGCAGATCGCAGATCACGTGGGCCCGGTGGGCGTAGCCGTGCCGGCAGGAGTAGGGAACCAGCTTCTCCCCCTTCGCCTCGTACTCCCGGCGAAGCTCTTTCCAGAGGGGCCTGTTCATCAGGTAGTGACCCACATAGCCACCACCAAGGCCAGGCTGCATGGGGGGAAGCTCCTGGGCCGGGAAGCGCTCCTCAAGGCGCCACCCATCCGCCCAGTCATCACAGGGCAGCGTGCGAAGCACCCGTGGCCGGGTCTTGCCGCGCGAGGCGACCTTCTCATACATGCACCAGAGTCGGCCCTGGCGAATCTGCAGGTGTTGCAGTTCCTCTGGGCGAAGGCCATAAGCCGCCATCAGCTGAAAGGCAAATCGCCAGCGGGCATCCGGGATGGCCCGCACCAACGCGAGGATGTGCTCCACCTCCAACGGCGTCGTGATGGCTTTGGCTGTACGCGATCGCCCCACGAACACCGACAGGTCTTGCGGCGGCTCCCAGTCCTCACCGAGCCGTCGCTCTGCCACGGCCCAACGCAACAGGGCAGCGGTCGACTGAATCTGGATCTGGCGGGTGCGCCCGCCTGGCTTATCCGCCCAGATTCTGGCCAGGGCCTCCAGCAGCTGCTTGGCGTTCTGCGGCGGGGCCGCCACTGCCACGGCACCGAGCACGTGGTTCATGTGGTGCCGGTAGACCCGATGCCAGGTCGATGGCTTGATCTCGCCACTGATCAGCTTGTGCTCCCGGAA
>CBFIGH010000075.1:0-9314 GCA_965662115.1 Cyanobium sp. | reverse complement strand
TCAGGGCCAGGCGACAAAGCTGACCGGTTCATACTTGGCAATTGTGATGCGCCAAGCCCTGATCGCCAGGCCCTTCAGGCTGGTGAGCAAGGCCTCTGTTTCACCACCGGAGAGCCAGTTGGCTTTCAGCAGCGGCAGTTGGTCGCTCATCACCTCCATGGGGATTTCCACCAGCAACAGGCTGGGATCCCCAGCGGCCCGCTGCAAGGGGCCTTCCTCGCTGCGCTGCCAGAGTCGCAGCAGCAGTTCCAAGGCGAGGGTGCGGCCGTCGGCGCCGGGATCGGGGGCATCGGCGGCAGTGGCAGCCTGGGATTTGCCGGTGAGTGGCAGGGCGCGCTTGCCTGAAAATTCCACCAGCGCCAGGGCAACCAGATAGGGAGCGTCGGCCATGGGATCAATCCTGCAGGACCGCAGCAGCCTGCCTGAGCGCGTCAACCCGACCACTCGCCAGAGCATTTGGGGGGTGGCATGGCTACATTCACTGGGCCAATTCAGCCCCACCTCGTGGGTGTGTGTTCCATGGCCACCATCGGGGACCAGCTCCAGACCTACCGCACCGCCCTCGCCGAGGCCCAGGCCAAGGGTGATCTGGCGATCGCTCGCAAGATTGAAGAGCAAATCAAGGATCTGGAGGATTTCCAGCAGCGCCACCCCGATGAGGCCGTTGCACCCTCACCGTTTGAAGTGTTCTGCGACCTCAACCCTTCCGACATCAACTGCCGCGTTTACGACGACTGAGTAGCAATGGCTTCCCTGCCGGGAATCGCCACTCCTATGGTTCCCAGCCAGGGGCAACCGCAGGAGAATGGATCTCACGCATTTTCTGGCCAGCGCCGGTCAAGCCACCCAGGAAGAGGGATTGGAGTCGATTGAGATTCCAGGTCGTATTGCGGTGGCGGCGAAGGGACGTTTCATGTTGCGAGCCCTTTGCCGCAGCTTCGGGGGCTACTCCCGGATCACCTGTGCCGTCACCGATCAGCAGGCCTGCCTCGACTACCTGGCCGTCGAGGCGGAAGACCCCTATGTGCTGCTGATCAGCACCGATTTTCTCGAGAGCGGCAGTGGCTTCGATCTGGTGCGTCAGGCCCGGGAACTCCACCCCCATCTCCATGCCGTGGTGCTGGCTCTGGGGGATTCGATCCCTGCCGAGTGTCTCGATGCGCCGTGGTTGGAGGCGGTTGTGGCCGAGGCCGACTTTGTGGATGATCAGCAGCCCCTGCAGGCCGCGGTGATGGCGGTGCTGGGCGGCCACTCCTACCGCAGCCCTTCCCTGCGAACGGGCATTTTGCCCTACCTGAGCTGTCCGCGCCTGACGCCCCGGGAATACGAGGTGCTCGACCTGCTTGCCAGTGGTCTTAGCGATCGGGAAATCGCCAAACGGCTTGTGGTCAGTGATGAAACGGCCCACACCTACACCAAGCGGCTCCTCCAGACCCTCAACGTGCACAACCGCCTGCAGGCCGTGCTCAAGGGGATGCGCTGCGGCATGGTGCAAATCTGACTGTTCCCACTTGGGGGCAGCCGTTGGCGAGCCATTCAGGCAGATTGATCAGCATCCCAGACCCACTGGTCCTTGCATGCCCCTGATTCAGCGCGAGACCCCCTATCCCCACTGGGAATTCAGCGATTCCACCAGTGGTGACCTGCTGCGGGTCGTGCCCGAGCGCGGCGGGCTGATCAGCGGTTGGCGCTGCTCGGGCCATGAAGTTGTCTATCTCGATCTGGAGCGCTTCCTCGACCCCGCCCAATCGGTGCGCGGTGGGTTTCCCGTGTTGTTTCCAATCACCGGTGGCCTGCCTGACAATCGGCTGCCCTTGCCCCAGGGCGAGTTCAGCCTCGGCCAGCATGGCTTTGCCAGGCAGCTGCCCTGGCGGATGGAGCCCCTCGCCGATGGCCGCGGCATCCAGCTGCAGCTCTCTGACACCCCGGAAACCCTGACGGCCTATCCGTTCCACTTCAGGCTCAGCATGGAGGTTCGGCTGGCTCCGGCGGCACTGGAGATCAGCACGGTGGTGGAGAACCGGAGCACCGATGTGATGCCGTTCAGTTTTGGATTGCACCCCTACTTCAACCTCTCGAGCTTGGCAGCGGCGCAGGTTGAAGGGCTGCCCCCCCAGTGCCTCAACCACCTCACCATGGAGGAGGCGTCGACAGCAGCCCAGATGGAACGGTTGGCCAGTGGCATTGATCTGCTGGTCAAGCCCACGGGGGCGGTGCGGCTGGTGGACGAGGCGGCCGGCACGAGCCTCGAATTGCAGCTGAGCCACCCCCTGGATCTGGTGGTGCTCTGGACTGAGCCGCCGCGGCCCATGGTGTGCATGGAACCCTGGAGCGCTCCGCGCCAGGCCCTGCTCAGTGGTGATCGCAAACTCGAATTGCGTCCAGGCTCAAGCATGAGGCTAGATACCCGCTATCAGTTCTCGACCCTATCCCCCAGCGGATAGCCAATTGCCCCCAAACGGGGGCTTCACGCTGTCGTTGGGCTGGTCGAATCTGCAGAGCGCCATCAACGCCGTTGCCACGAGTCCGGTCACCTTTACCACCAACCTCACGATCGGTGAACTAGAGGCAAGTTTTTCGCTGTACCGTAAGGCTCTGCGCATCTTGATCCTCGAGGACAAGAGCATTGATCAGATCCGGCGCAGTGTCTGCTGGCAGCGACTCACGAGCCTGCATGAGGCCCTGCCCCACCAGTACAAAGACCCTTCCCATCTTTATTTTCTGTTGAAACGAGAGTCCAACAAGTGAAGCGTGTTCTGGCGATTATTCTTGGTGGTGGGGCTGGTACCCGCCTGCAGCCCCTCACCTTGACCCGGGCCAAGCCAGCGGTGCCCCTGGGCGGAAAATATCGCCTGATCGACATCCCGATCAGCAACTGCATCAACTCGGGCATCAACAAGATCTATGTCTTAACTCAGTTCAACAGTCAGTCGCTCAACCGCCATCTCAGCCTCACCTACAACCTCTCTGATGGTTTCAGCGGTGGCTTTGTCGAGGTGCTGGCGGCCCAGCAGACCCCCGACAGCCCCAGTTGGTTCCGTGGTACCGCCGATGCGGTGCGCCAATACCGCCAGCAGTTTGAGTCCTGGGATGGGGATCAGGTGCTGGTTCTCTCCGGTGACCAGCTCTACCGCATGGATTACGGGGCTTTCGTGGCGGCCCACCGAGCCAGTGGCGCCGCCCTCACGGTGGCGGCATTGCCGGTGGATGGGGCGGCAGCCGAGGGCTTCGGCCTGATGCGCACCGACGGCCATGGTCAGATCCGCGCCTTTCGGGAGAAGCCCAAGGGCGAGGCGCTCGAGGCCATGCGGGTCGACACGGCGGCCCTGGGCCTGACGGCCCAGCAAGCGGCCCAGCGGCCTTTTCTGGCTTCGATGGGGATCTACGTGTTCCAGCGGGACACACTGGCTGAGTTGCTTGCCCGTCACCAGGAAGCCAGCGATTTTGGCCAGGAAATCATTCCGGCAGCCCTGGCCAGTGGCCTGCATCTGCAGAGTTACTTGTTTGATGATTACTGGGAAGATATCGGCACGATCAAAGCCTTCTACGAGGCCAATCTGGCCCTTGCCGATCAGCAGCCCGCCTTCAGTTTCTACGACGAGAAGGCGCCGATCTACACCCGCAGCCGTTCCCTGCCCCCCAGCCAGATCCACCACTCCCAGCTGCGCCGTTCCGTTTTGAGTGAGGGCTGCGTGCTGGATCGCTGCGTCATCGAGCACTGCGTGCTGGGCCTGCGCCTGCGGGTCGAAGCGGGCGTTGTGCTGGAAGACACCCTGGCCATGGGAGCCGACAGCTACGAATCGGAGCTTGAGCGCAACCGGGTGCGCGCGGCCGGCGGCATACCCCTGGGGGTTGGGGCCGGATCCCATGTGAAGCGCGCCATCCTTGACAAAAACGTGCGCATTGGCGCCAACGTGCAACTGATCAACAAGGATCGGGTTGAGGAGGCGGACCGCCGGGAGCTGGGATTCACGATTCGCAGCGGCATTGTGGTGATTGAAAAAAATGCCACCCTGGTCGATGGCACGGTGATCTAACCCGCCTGAACCGCGTTGTCCGGCCCCGATCGGCGTAAAGACTTGCAAGCAAATGGCAGCCCTGTTGCATTGGCTGCCATTTGTTAGCCCCAAACGGGCTAGGCCTGGTCTTGAAGTTCCAGTGTTTGGAGTTGTGCCGTGAAGGCGAAGAAGCTTAAGAAACAGGCCAAGGCCGCCGCAAAAGCTGCCCAAGCCGGCAACGATCTCTACGCCCCGTCACCAATCCTGGATGATTTTTCGGAAGCTTCCGAAGGGCTTCCACCCAAACTCAATCGCAAACTCTACGAAACCGAACTGGCCCGGCTCCAGGTGGAGCTGGTCAAGATGCAGTACTGGATCAAGCATGAGGGCTACCGGCTGATCCTGCTCTTTGAAGGGCGTGACGCGGCCGGCAAGGGGGGCACGATCAAGCGGATTACCGAACCGCTCAACCCCCGGGGCTGTCAGGTGGTCGCCCTCGGCACCCCCTCCGACCGGCAGAAGAGCCAATGGTATTTCCAGCGCTATGTGGAGAATTTCCCCTCCTGCGGCGAGATGGTGCTGTTTGA
Source organism: Cyanobium sp. (assembly GCA_965662115.1). Taxonomy (GTDB): domain Bacteria; phylum Cyanobacteriota; class Cyanobacteriia; order PCC-6307; family Cyanobiaceae; genus Cyanobium_A. The sequence continues at coordinate 4,729 of CBFIGH010000075.1, read as the reverse complement.
CCGCAGTTGGTACAACCGGGCGGGGGTTGAGAAGGTGATGGGTTTCTGCACGCCCGAGCAGGTGGATGAATTCATGCTCTCCTGCCCTGAATTTGAGCGGATGCTGGTGCGTAGTGGCATCACCTTGATCAAGTATTGGTTTTCGGTGAGCGATGAGGAGCAGGAAGCCCGATTCCGCTCCAGGCTTGAGGATCCGGCCCGGCGTTGGAAGCTGAGCCCGATGGATCTGGAATCCCGCGACCGTTGGGTGGAATTCTCCCGTGCCAAGGACGAGATGTTTGCCCACACCAACATTCCAGAGGCCCCCTGGTTCACCGTGGAGGCCAACGACAAGCGCCGTGCCCGTCTCAATTGCATCCGTCACTTGCTCAGCAAGGTGCCCTACCAAGACATGACTCCGGAAGCCTTTGAGTTGCCACCGCGTAAAAGTGGGGGCGATTACGTTCGCCCACCCCACAATGAGCAGTTCTTTGTGCCCAATCAGTACCCTTGACCACCACAATGGACAGCCTGGCTGCTAGTATTTTGGATGATTGATTGTTTTCACATGCTCACAGGTTCCGAACTGCTCGCCAAGGTCAAAGAGCTCGGCGATGTTTCCAAATCCGATCTGGTGCGCAGCTGCGGCTACGTCAGCACCAAGAAAGATGGCAGCGAACGCCTCAATTTCACGGCGTTCTATGAGGCCCTGCTGGGGGCCAAGGGCGTCAGCCTCGGCACCGACAGTGTGGGCAAGGGTACGGGCAAGGGTGGTCGCAAGCTCAGCTACACCACCAAAATCCAATTCAACGGCAACCTTTTGGTGGGCAAGGCCTACACCGCCATGCTTGACCTCAAGCCCGGTGATGAATTTGAGATCAAGTTAGGCCGCAAGCAGATCAAGCTCGTGCCGATCGGTGGGGCTGAAGAGGAGGAGTGATCTGCCCTCCCCTTAGTGGGGAAGCGGGCACAGCAACGGGGCTGGCATGCGGTAGGTACGCCAGACCCCATTGCTGCTGCTCACCTCCACGCCGATCAAGCTGGCGGGATGGTCGGGTTCACTCAGATGACCGATCCAACCAATGGCATCGGCGATCGCATCATCGAGGCAGCTGTATTCACCGTCCAATTGGCCGTGGGGTTCGAAATTGGCGTCGATGAGACGGAAGCATCGCTGGGCGGCTGTCAAGCCTGAATTCTGCATATCCAATCAACAATCCATCCAATGGTGGCGAGGGGTGGGGCCCACCCGCTGTATCCAGTAGAACACTCCGACTGGTCGTTGGATCACCTTTGCCGTGTTGGTTTCCCTAATCCCTTGGGCTTCTGTGGGTTTTTTCACTCCCCGAGGATTTTGGTGCCACCACACTGGAGCCATCGGCCTCCAGCCGTTTTGTTGCTTCAGCCCTGTCTTGGCAGGTGGAGCACATGACTTTGCCCTTGCGCTCCCGGTAGAGCTTGATTGAGCGCTCAATTTGCACACCGCAGCTGCAGCAGGGAAAGAGGGGGCTCATCGGCTCAGGACAATCGATTCGCCAACGCCATCACGGCTTGGCCAGGGGTGGGGCGTCAAACCAGGGAATGATCGAGAACACCAAATCCCCTAAAAAGCTAGCGCCACTGATGCGCACCCCAGCCACGATGGATTCAGAACAACGCATCACCATCCAAACGCCAAAGGCTGCTTTTCAGGTGTGGACCTGCCGGATCGGCAGCCATCCCACCAAAAAGTTGCTCTTGCTCCACGGTGGGCCCGGCGCCAGCCACGAGGGGTTTGAGGCCTTTACCCAGCACCTGGGCGCCGAGCAGGTGGAGCTGTATTACTACGACCAGCTGGGCTCCTACCGCAGTGACCAGCCCGATGCACCCGAGCTCTGGAGCGTGCCCCGCTTTGTTGATGAGGTCGAGCAGGTGCGCGTTGCCCTCAACCTCAACGCCAGCAATTTCTTCCTGCTGGGTCAGTCGTGGGGCGGCTTGCTGGCCATGGAATATGCCCTTGCCTACCAGCACCACCTCAAGGGGCTGATCATTTCCAACATGATGGCCAGTGCGCCCGCCTACGGCGCCTACGCCGACGAGGTGCTGATTCCGGCCATGGATCCTGCGGTGGCGCGGGAGATCCAGCAGCTCGAGGCCCAGGAAGACTTTGACAACCCGCGCTACGACGCGCTGCTGATGGAGCATCACTACACCCAGCATGTGTTGCGCCGCCCGCTTGAGCAGTGGCCCGATGCCATCCTGCGCATGTTCAGGCACATCAACCGTTCCATCTACGTGCCCATGCAAGGGCCGAGTGAACTGGGTGTCCGCGGTGAGCTGGCCAGCTGGGATCGCTCCTGCGACCTGGGCCGGATCACCGTGCCCACGCTCACGATCGGCGCCACCCACGACACCATGGATCCGGCCCACATGGCCTGGATGGCGGGCCAATGCGCGCGTGGTCGCAGCCTGATCTGCCCGAATGGCAGCCATCTAGCCCAATATGACGACCCCGACCACTACTTCCCTGGCCTGATTCGTTTCATCAACGATGTCGATGATGGCCGTTTCTGATTTGGTCCCCACTCCCATGCCGCCGCTCCCCAGCCTCCCCCCGATTGCGGGCCGTGAAGCGGAGATTCTCGCCGTGGTGCAGCAGGGCCCAGCCCCTGTTGCTCCCCGGTCCGACCTCAACCTTGAGCAGATCGACTCAGCGTTTGCCTGTGCCCTGCACATGCACCAGCCCACGATCCCGGCCGGTGCCCGGGGAGAGCTGATTTCCCATCTCCAATACATGTTTGACCACCCTGGCGAAGGAGATAACCACAACGCCGATGGTTTTGCCCAGTGCTACAAGCGCCTGGCCGACATCCTTCCCCAGTTGATCCAGGAGGGTTGCAACCCCCGGATCATGCTCGATTATTCCGGCAATCTGCTCTGGGGCTTTGAGCAGATGGGGCGTCGCGACATCCTCGATGCACTCCAATCCCTCGCCTGTGACCCCAGCCTGCAGGCCCATGTGGAGTGGCTCGGCAGCTTCTGGAGCCATGCCGTGGCCCCCTCGACGCCAATCCCCGATCTCAAGTTGCAGATCCTGGCCTGGCAGCACCATTTCGCCGCCCTGTTTGGCCTCGAGGCCCTGCAACGGGTGAAAGGGTTTTCGCCCCCGGAGATGCACCTGCCCAACCATCCCGACACCCTCTATGCCCTGGTCAAGGCCCTGCGGGAGTGCGGCTACCGCTGGTTGCTCGTGCAGGAGCACAGCGTGGAAAACCCCGACGGATCCAGCCTCAGCCGGGCTCAGACCCTGATCCCCAACCAACTGGTGGCCCGCAATTCCAGCGGCGAAAGCGTGAGCATCACCGCCTTGATCAAAACCCAGGGCTCCGACACCAAGCTGGTGGGTCAGATGCAGCCCTGCTACGAGGCCATCGGCCTGGGCCGCCAGGCCCTCGGGGCTGGCGCCATACCCATACCGGCGTTGGTGTCCCAAATTGCCGACGGTGAAAACGGCGGCGTGATGATGAATGAGTTCCCGCCAGCATTCATCCAGGCCCACCGGCGAATCTCAGCCAGCAGCGGCCATGCCCCTAGCCGCACAGTGGCGATCAATGGCAGCGAGTATCTGGAGCTGCTCGAGGCAGCGGGCGTCAGCAGCGCCGATTTCCCGGAGATTCAGGCGGTGCAGCAGCACAAGCTCTGGCACGAGCTCGGCCCCTTGGGCAGCGGCGAGTCGACCACGCCAGCGGCGGTTGAAGCGGCCATTGCCAAGCTCCACGCCAGCGATCCCTGCTTTTCGATGGCCGGGGCGTCCTGGACCAACAACCTCAGCTGGATTGAGGGATACGCCAATGTGCTCGAGCCGATGAACCAGCTCAGTGCCCGGTTTCACCAGCTGTTTGACCCCCTGGTGGCGGCCGACCCTGCCGTGACCCAAACCCTGGCCTACCAGCAGTGCCTGCTGCATCTGCTGCTGCTGCAAACGAGCTGCTTTCGTTATTGGGGCCAGGGCGTTTGGACGGATTACGCCAGCGACATCCACCGGCGGGGGCTGGCCCTGCTGGAGCAGGCCGGCGGCGTAGCCGTCAGATCGGCTCCAGCAGGGCAGCCTTGACAGCGTTCAGGCGGCGACCATTGACGCCCAGATCCGAATCCCCGAGCCGCGACACCGAGCGGGCCTGCAGCAGGCCATCGGCCTGGTCTGCATAGAGCTCGAGGTCGTCGACAAAGCCAAACAGGGCGCTGCTGACCGTGGCGTGCAGGTAGCCATCGCCCTGCTCTACCAGGGTTGTTCGGGGCATGGCCTGCACCACAGGCACCAGCAGCGCCAGGGCGGAGCCAGGATCGGCCACGGCCCAGTCAGCCCGGGCGCAGTGGGCCGGCGACGGGCAGGGCGCCAGGGCTCCGTTGTGCACGCCCAGCTCGGGTGGCACCGGCCCCACCAGTTGGAACAGGGCCAGGCTGAGGATCAGAAGCAACGGTTGCAGAAGGGTGCCCATGGTTTTGGTTCAGCTGCTCAGAGAGGGGTCGAGGCGCCGGCCTCTCACCGTACCCAGCCGCAGTGGGGCTCTGATTCCGGCAGCATGGCGGCTCCCTAACGGGTGATCGCCACTCGCTCTCCTGTGAGCCTCCCGATGGGTCCCGTGCAGGTTGTGTGGTTCAAGCGGGATCTGCGCCCCGCAGACCACCGCCCCCTGTGGGAGGCCAGCCGACGCGGCGCGGTGTTGCCCCTTTATGTGGTGGAGCCTGACTACTGGCAGCAGCCCGATTG
>CBFIGH010000074.1:0-5607 GCA_965662115.1 Cyanobium sp. | reverse complement strand
CGGGGCAAGGGGGACTCCGGCGGAGAGTTCGGAGGATTTGCCCAGGAAGCCGCCGATGGGGCGGACAGCATCCGCTGGGCCCGCCAGCTTGCCGGCAGCACTGGACTGGTGGGTAGCTACGGCTTTTCCTACCAGGGCCTGACCCAGCTGCTCAGCGATGACCCGGCAGCCATCCCCGATTGCCTCGCCCCGGCCATGACCGGCCTGAACGAAAGCTCAGACTGGGCCGTCGCCGGAGGGGCCCACTGGTGGGCGCTGGGCCTGGGCTGGGGGCTGCAACTGGCGGCCCAGCGCTGTCAGAGGGTTGGCGACGGGAGCGGGTGGCAGGCAATCCGACACAGCCTGGACACGGGCCGCTTCCTCGACGAGGGGCTGGGCTTGCTCGAACGCCATGATCCAGATGGCATGGCCCGCCGATGGCTGCTCGAACCGCCCAACGGCAACTGGGTCTGCCACCAGCCGCCCCAAGGCCTGCTGTGCCAGCCCATGCTGCTGATCGGCGGCTGGTGGGACCCCCACCTGGGCGGCATCCTCAACCTCTGGACCCAGGCCCGCCTCGCCGGTGGCCAGCCCCAGCTGCGCATTGGGGCCTGGAGCCATTTGAATTGGCAGGGTGGCATCGATCGGCTCCAACTGGCCTTCTTCCAGCACCACCTGCGCCAGCAGCCCATTCCCCCGGAGCTCGCAGCGCCAGCGCTGCTGGAAGACAGTCTGAGCCACCGCTGGGTTACACCAGAAACGCGGCCCAGTCCAACGGCCTGGGGTCTGGCGAGCAGCGGACTGGCCGCCATCGATTCTGAAGAGGGCCAGCTGGTGAGCGCCCAGGCCAGCGCTGGCGAGGTGACCCTGGTGCACGATCCCTGGCGGCCGGTTCCCGGCAGGGGGGGGCACCTGGGGCTCGACCCGGGCCCCTGCCAGCGGGGCGATCTCGACCAAAGGGGCGATGTGGCCTGCTTCACCAGCGCGCCCCTGGTCCAGCCGCTGCGGCTTGAAGGCCGTCCCCAGTTGACCATCGCCGTGGAGGCCGATCAGCCGAGCTTCGATCTCTGCGCGGCCCTGTCCGTGGTTGAGCGTGCTGGAGAGAGCGTTTGGCAGCTCAGCACCGGCATGGTGCGCTGCCACCGGCCGCCTGGCGGCGGCAGGATGACCGTGGTGCAGCTCCAGCCCCTGCTGGCCAGCCTCGCCGCCGGCCAAAGCCTGCGCCTGTCCCTGGCGGGCGCGGCCTGGCCCCAGATCGCCGTGAACCCCGGCAACGGCAGCCAACCGATGGGCCCCAGCGGAGCCAGCCATCGGGTGATCAGCCTGCGGCTCGATCTGGCCGGGTCCAGGCTGGAGCTGATGCCGCTCCTGCAGGGGAACCCCACCGACCGTGACCTTGGGGCAAACTGAGCCTTTCTGATGGGCCCTCCCGATGCTGATGCGCCACCTGCGCTCCCCTCGCCGCGCAGCCAGCCTCGGGTTCCTAGCCCTGGCCGGCGGGATCTGTCTCGCCGCCGCCCCCGCAATCCCAGGCACACCGGTGGCGGCCCAGGGGCAAACCGCCGAGGTCAATCAGCCGGGCCTCAGTGTTGAGCAGGCCCGGGCTGCGGCCGATCGGATCCTCAAGGCGGTGCAAAGCCGAGACGCCAACCTGCGCTTCAGCCAGTTCTCCGATGAACTCAAGGCTGCCAGCAGCCCATCGATGGTGGCTGCCACCATGCGCACCCAACCCAAACTGCTGAGCTGGAACCTGCTCAGCATCCAGCGCGGCCTGCGCACCACCACCGTGGAGGCCAGCCTCACCACGAGCCAGGGCAAACAGGAGGTGTTCCTGGTGCTGAATGACGCCGGTCAGATCAGTGGGTATCACATCGATCTTGCCGATCAGGCCCCCAGCCTGGTGGCCCGAAAGTTTGTGGCGGCCCTCAGCTCTGGCCACTTCATCTCCGCCCGCGGCTTTTTGAGTCTGGAGTTGCAAAAGGAAATCAGCGTCGCCAGCCTCCAGGCCCGGTGGCAGCAGCTGCAACGCCAGACCGGCGACTTCGTGCGCATCAAGCGGGCTGTCGAGGCTGGCAGCACCAGTGACCAACACCTGGTTCTGGTCAACACCGAATTCAACCGACTGACCGACAGCCTGTTTGTGATTCTCGACAACAACAACCAAATCATTGGGGTCGACTTCCCCAGCGACCCGATCACCCCCCAGCCGGTTCGCTGAGCCCCCAGCCGCCTAAGCTCGCGAATCGCTCGCTGCTGGTTCATGTCCGTGCTCAGCCTTGATTGGATGGTGCAGGACGCCGAGCGGCTGGCCGAATGCCGCCACGACTATCCCTTCGCCGTGCTGGGCCCCCAGCCCCTGGAGAGCGCCGGCTGGGTGGTGAGGATCTGGATGCCTGAGGCCGAAACCGTCGAGCTGCTGGTCGACGGACAGGCCCTGGCGATGCAAACCCCGAACCATCCCTGGATCCATGAGGCCGAACTGGGTCGGGACCCTGGCATGGGCTACCAGGTGCGGGTGTCGCGGGGGGGAGTGGAGCATGTCCAGCACGATCCCTGGTCGTTCCGGCACGAATGGATGGGCGAGCTGGACCGGCTGCTATTTGCCGAGGGCAACCACCACCACATCTGGCGCAAGATGGGCGCCCACGTGGTGGTACACAACGGTGTCAGCGGCGTGCAATTTTGCCTGTGGGCACCCAATGCCCGCAGCGTGGCGGTGCTGGGCAACTTCAACAGCTGGGATGGGCGCCACCACCCGATGCAGTCCCGGCTGGGAGGCACCTGGGAGCTGTTCATTCCAGGGCTGAAGCCCGGCGAGGTCTACAAATATGAAGTGCGGGCCCAGAATGGCCACTGCTACCAAAAAGCCGATCCCTACGGCTGCCGCCATGAAGTGCGGCCCAACAATGGTTCGATCATCGAGGCGCCTTCCAGCCACAGTTGGGCCGACGCCGATTGGCTGGCCGAGCGCGACGGCCGCAATCCCCTCGACCAGCCCGTGTCGGTGTACGAAATGCACCTGGGCAGCTGGATGCACGGCGCCGCCGACCAGCCCTACATCGAAGCCGATGGCACCCCCCGCCAGCCGGTGGCCGCCGCAGACCTAAAACCGGGCGCCCGCCTGCTCACCTACCCGGAGCTCGCCGATCGGGTGATTCCCTACGTCAAGGCCCGCGGTTTCACCCACATCGAGCTGATGCCGATCTCCGAGCATCCCTTTGATGGCTCCTGGGGCTACCAGGTGACGGGCTGGTATGCCCCCACCAGCCGGTTTGGCTCACCGGATGAGTTCCGGGACTTTGTTGACCGTTGCCATGCCGAAGGCATCGGCGTGATCCTCGACTGGGTGCCCGGCCACTTCCCCAAGGACGCCCATGGCCTGGCCTTCTTCGATGGTGCCCACCTCTATGAGCACGCCGATCCGCGCATCGGCGAACACAAGGAGTGGGGCACACTGATTTTCAACTACAGCCGCAACGAGGTTCGCAACTTCCTGGTCGCCAACCTGGTGTTCTGGTTTGACCAGTTCCACATCGACGGGATCCGCGTCGATGCGGTGGCCTCAATGCTCTACCGCGACTACCTGCGCCCGGATGGGGAGTGGCTGGCCAACGAGCACGGCGGCCGTGAAAACACCGAAGCCGTGCGTTTTCTGCAACAGGCCAACCACGTGCTGTTTGAGCACTTCCCGGGCGCCCTTTCGATCGCTGAGGAATCCACCACCTGGCCCATGGTGACCCAGCCCACCAACATCGGCGGCCTGGGCTTCAACCTCAAATGGAACATGGGCTGGATGCACGACATGCTCGATTATTTCGAGCTGGATCCCTGGTTCCGCCAGTTCCACCAGAACAATGTGACCTTCTCGATCTGGTATGCCTTCACCGAGAACTTCATGTTGGCCCTCAGCCACGATGAAGTGGTGCACGGCAAGAGCAATCTGCTCCACAAAATGCCTGGCGACGACTGGCAGAAATTCGCCAACGTGCGGGCCCTGCTGGCCTACATGTGGACCCACCCCGGCAAGAAGACCATCTTCATGGGGATGGAATTTGGCCAGCGGGCTGAATGGAATGTCTGGGGTGATTTGCAGTGGGAGCTGCTCGAACACGACGCCCATCAGGGCCTGCAGCGCCTGGTGGACGACCTGAATGTCTTCTACAAGTCTGAGCGCGCCCTCTGGGGCGATGACTTCAGCGAGTTTGGCTTCCAGTGGATCGATTGCAACGACAACCGCCACTCGATCATCAGCTTTATGCGCCGCGAAAGCTCCACCGGCTCCTGGCTGGTGGTGGTGGCCAACTTCACCCCCCAAAGCCATTCCCATTATCGGGTGGGCGTGCCGTTGGAAGGCTTCTACACAGAGGCGTTCAACACCGATGCGGAGCGCTACGGCGGCAGCAACCTGGGCAACCTGGGCGGCAAGTTCACCGACGAGTGGGGCATCCATGGCTACGAGCAGTCGTTGGATCTCTGCCTGCCGCCCCTGAGCGTGCTGGTGTTCCGCCGCGATGAAAAACGCAGCGCCGAACGCCTCGTCGACGCCGACCAGCTAGCAGCGGCCTAGCAACGGCCGCATAAGCCGCGGCTGCGGGGCCTCGGCTAAGTTTTTCGATCGTCTCCCCCGCCCCCATGGCCGATTCCCTCCCCCTGCTGCTGCGCGCCGCCCGAGGCGAGCAGGTGGAGCGGCCGCCGGTGTGGATGATGCGCCAGGCGGGCCGCTACATGAAGGTGTATCGCGACCTCCGCGATCGCCACCCCGGCTTCCGGGAACGCTCGGAAAATCCCGATCTCTCCTACGAGATCTCGATGCAGCCCTTCCACGCCTTTAAACCCGATGGCGTGATCCTGTTTTCCGACATCCTCACGCCGCTGCCGGGCATGGGGATCAATTTCGACATCATCGAGAGCCAGGGCCCCTTGATCCAGGAACCGATCCGCAGCATGGCCCAGGTGGAGGCCCTGCGCCCCCTGCAGCCCGCCGAGAGCATGGGCTTTGTGGGTGAGGTGCTCACCCGGTTGCGCCAGTCGGTGGGCAACGAGGCTGCGGTGCTGGGTTTTGTGGGCGCCCCCTGGACCCTGGCCGCCTATGTGGTGGAAGGCAAAAGCAGCAAGAACTACGCGGTGATCAAGGCGATGGCCTTCCGCGAGCCCGCCCTGTTGCACCGCCTGCTCGATCACCTGGCTGAATCGATCGCCACCTACCTGCGCTTCCAGATCGATTCGGGCGCCCAGGTGGTGCAGATGTTCGATTCCTGGGCCGGCCAGCTCAGTCCGATCGATTACGACAGCTTCGCCGCGCCTTACCAAACGAAGGTGGTCGATCTGGTCAAGGCGACCCACCCCGACACCCCCTTCATCCTCTACATCTCCGGCAGTGCGGGCGTGATCGAGCGCATGGCCCGCACCGGCGTCGACATCATTTCGCTCGATTGGACCGTGGACATGGCTGAGGGCCTGGCCCGGCTGCCCGAGCACCTGGGCGTACAGGGCAACGTGGATCCCGGACTGTTGTTTGGCAGTCCAGACGCGATCCGCGAGCGCATCGACGACACCGTGCGCAAGGCCCGCGGCCGCAGGCACATCCTCAACCTCGGCCACGGCATCCTGCCGGGAACCCCTGAGGAG
>CBFIGH010000073.1:0-5280 GCA_965662115.1 Cyanobium sp. | reverse complement strand
GGTGCCGTAGAGCTGCTGGAACTCAGGCAGCGAGAGGCCTTTCTGGAATTGGATGCCGCTGCGCGCCATGATTTCGATGGTATTTGTGTACCACTCTATAGGGCCTGGGTGGCCGTCGCGGAGCGAGCTGGGTAATCAAGTTAAGTTTTGGCCCGCCCACCGGTTCACCGCTTGTGCCCAGCCAGGCGACTGGGCATGGTGCCAACAAGCCTGGAGGGACCGATGAGCTGGAGCGAATTGGAGCGACTGGTCGAGCAAGCGGAGGTCCAAGCCAGCCTGCAGCGGGCCCTCAAACACTGCCGTACCCAGCAGGAGCTGGTGCTGGCAGCCAGGCGACTGGGCTACCGCATCACCCGGGTTGACCTGCAGCGGGCCCGCCAACTCGACGGCCACCCCCAGCCCCTCGAGCAGCAGGGCCTGGGCTAATCGGGCCGGTTGCGCGGTGGATGCCCATCGCCCCGCTGCAGCAGCTGCTCCCAACGGTTGAACTGGCGCAGCGCCAGGGCCGTCAGGGCAAGCAGCAGCACCAGGGCGATGCGGGCGGCAAGGCCAGGCAGCCAGGCCGCCAACAGCAGTTCAATGGCCAGGGCCACGAGCAGCACGGGACGCCAGCGCCGCACTCCCCGCAGAGCTCCTGAGCAGGCCCGACAGTGGCGGGTATGGCTGGCGTAGCGGTCCATCAACTGGGTGTCGCCCTGGCGCGGCGGCAGGGTGGCAGCCGGAAAGGGTGGCCCCGCCACCGTTCGCACCCAGTCCTGCAGGGCCGTGATGTAGACGTCGGCGCTGGTGGGCAGGTAGCTCGGCTGGCCCTGAACCCGCTCCTGCCAGTGGAGAAACACCTGGTCGTCTTCGAGCACGGTGTGGTTGCCGAGGTGTTGCAGCCACACGGGTCTGGCCCGCAGCAACAGGCGTGGCAACCGGGAGCGAAACTGAAAGGGGAAGCGGGCAAACAGGCGGCACTCACCAGGCCGGATCGGCGTCGCGTACACCACCGTGAGGAAGCGCGCGAACCCCTGGGCCGTGAGGTCGTGCCACATCAGGCCAGGCGCCTGAAAGGTGGTGAACTGGCTGCCCAGCTTGCCCCGCCTCGGACCCTCCGGCCAGGTCAGGTTGAAACCCGCCGGAGAGAAGGCGGTGAGCTCGGCCGAGACCGGGGCGGCGTTCTGGCGCCGACCAACGGTGCGGTGGTGGGTGAAGGGCACATGGCTGACATCGAGCACGTTCTCCAACAGGGTGAGGGCATCCATCGGTAGGTCGCGGAAGGTGTCCTGCACCAGCCAACCGGGCTCATCCAGCAGGGGTAGACGGGGCAGTTCTGCGGTGTTCGCCTGCTCGCCCTGGCCGGCAAAGACAAACAGCAGGCCCTGGGCTGTTGCCGTGGCGTAGGAGCGGCAGGTACTGCGGGCATTCCGGCAGGCTCGCTCGGCCAGCTCGGGCTCGGCCTGGGGAATGGTGGTGCAGTGACCTTCGCCGTTAAAACTCCAACCGTGATAGGGGCACTCCAGCTCCCCCCGTCCATTGAGGCGCCCCTGGCTGAGCGGCACGCGGCGATGGGGGCAGATGTCGGCAAAGGCGCGCCACAGTCCCGGCCCGGCATCCCACCACAGGACGAGATCCTGGCCCAGCAGGGTGAAGGGGGTGGGCTGGCGCGGATCGAGGTCCTGCAGATAGGCCACCGGATACCAGCGCTGTTGCCAGTGTTCTTGCCAGCGCTGCTGGGCCTCGGTGTTCAAAGGGGTGGTCGCAACCATGGGTGAGCGGATGAATCGGGGCCGGGTATGGGCGGATGATGGCGCGGCCCCAGGCCCAAGCGCTCCTAACTGGAGGCTGAGGTGTAAAACCGCTGGGCATGGCGCCACAGCAAGCGACTGCCAGCAAAACAGAGGCCGGCGGCCAGCAGCGATCCGCCCGTCCACACCACGGAACCCCTGCCGAGCAACGCTTCGGCCGGCACGGTGGTGAGAAAGGCAACGGGCAACACAAACGTGAACACCAAGCGCAGGGCCGGCGGATAGGCACTGACCGGGTAGCGCCCGGCCACCAGGGTTTGGCGCAGCACCTCGGTGGCATTCCACACCTTCACAAACCAGATGCTCAGGGCCGCCAACACAAACCAGAGGCTGTAGAGAATCACCAGGGAGGCCAGCAACAGGGCCAGGCTGAGCAGCACAAGCCGGGGAGAGGGCAGGCCGTTCTGGGCTGCCGCCCAGGCGATCAAGGCCAGGGCGGCCAGGATGGCGGGCAGGCCCCAGGGGGACACGGTGCGCGTCGACAGCCAGAACTGGCTGTCGATCGGTTTGAGCAGCACGTAATCAAGGGTGCCGGCCTGCACGTGGTTGACGATGCGGCTCAGATTCGGCTGCAACACGCAGGTGGTGATGCCATCCAGCAGGGTGTAGAAGCCCAGCACCACCAGCGCCCCGTTCCAGCTCCAGCCCCCCAGGCTGGTTCCCCCTGCGAAGAGCAACTGCAGCACAAACAGGCTGCCGGCCAGGTTGCCCAGCACGGACACCAGCTCAATGGCCGCATTGAGTGGATATTCCAGCTCGGCGGCCAGGGAGGTGCTCCAGAAGGACCGAAGCGAACGGGCGTAGTGCCACCAACCCCGCATGGCTCAGGCCCCCATCGCCGAATAGCGGCGCAGGCCGGCCCGCCAGAGCCAAAGGCCGATCGGCAGCAACAGCAAACACCAGGCCGCAATGGCGCCAAAGCCCAGGGCCGCATCGACGGGCTCCCCGGCCAGCAGCCGGGCCGGGAAATCCACCATCCAGGGGAAGGGTGTGGCCAGAGCCAGGCGGCGAACGGCGGGGGGGAAGGTGGCCAGGGGCGCCACCAGGCCAGAGAGGAACAGATAGGGAATCAACAGCAGCCTGTCCAGGGCGGCGGCCCGTTCACTCCAGAAGCACAGCGTGGTTACCAGCACCTGGAGCAGGAAACGCAACAGAAAGGCGGCCTGGATCGCCACCAGTGCCAGCAGCAGCGACCGGGCGGAGGGGAGCCAAAGCAAACCCGGCGCCACCAGGCCCAGGGCCAGCACCATCACCGCCACGATCGGCACCCGGGAGGCCTGCTCACTGAAGTGGGCGGCCAAGTAGCGCCAGAGGGGTGCCAGGGGCTGCAGCAGAAAGGGGGACAGGCGACCCTGCAGGGCATCCTCCTCAAACACGTGGATCAGCCACACCACCGTGAACTGGCGCACCAGAAAGGCCGAGAGGAAGTAGCGGCTGATTTGCTGGGCCGAGAGACCGGCACCGGCCCCGGCACCCGAGCCGCTCCACACCCCAAGCATGATCAGGGGCAGCACGCCGGAGAGGGCCCAGAGCACAATCTCGGCGCGGTATTCGAGCATCAGGGCGTACTGGCTGACCAGCAGTGCCCGCGCCACGCGCCAGCCGTGCCGCAAGCTCATGCCGAAGCTCCGCTGGCGGCGGCCTCGCGGCTGCGAAACAGGACACCGATCAGCTCCTCGATCGGCGGATCGCCCACCTCCAGATCCACCACGGCAAAGCGCTCCAGCAGGGCAGCGACCCGCTCGGTGAGCAGGCCGCGCGGCACGAGCAACCGCAGCAGGTGGCCATGGTGCTCCTCAATCTGACCAAAGCCCTCAAACGCCTCGCGGGGATGGAGATCGGCGAGTTCCAGCCGCACCTGGCGGCAGGGAGCAAGCCGCTGGGTGAGGTCGGCGAGGGAGCCATCGTGGAACAGCAGACCTTGATGGATCAGCAGAACGCGGGGACAGAGGGCCGTGATGTCGCCCATGTCGTGGCTGGTGAGCAAGACGGTGGCACCGGTTCTGCGGTTGTAATCGGCCAAAAAATCCCGCACCCGGGCTCGGGCGTTGACGTCCAGCCCCAGGGTGGGTTCATCGAGAAACAGCACCGATGGGCTGTGCAGCAGCGCCGCCATCAGCTCGGCCTTCATGCGCTGACCGAGGGAGAGCTTGCGCACCGGCCGTTGCAGCTCCGGGCCCAGCTCCAGCATCTCGGCGAGCTCGCCGATGCGCCTGCGGGCGTCAGCGGGGTCGAGCCCGTAGACAGCCGCATTGACCTGGAGCGAATCGAGGGCCGGTAGATCCCAGATCAGCTGCTGGCGGTTGCCCATCACCAGTGTGATCTGACGCAGAAAGCGGGCCTGGCGTCGCCAGGGCTGGTGGCCCGCCACCTCGAGCGCACCGCCGGTGGGGTGGATCAGGCCGGTGAGCATTTTCAAGGTGGTGGTCTTGCCGGCGCCGTTGGGCCCGAGGAAGCCGACCACCTCGCCTGGTTCGATGCTGAAGCTGATCCGGTCGACGGCCACCACATCACGGTGCACCCGCCGCAGCAGATGGCCCAGGCTACCCGCCAGACCCGGCTGCTTCTCGCTGATTCGGTAGCTCTTGCTCAGGTTGGTGGCCTGAATGATCGTCATGGCTCGCCTGGGGGTCAGCATGGTGGGGCCCGTTGAAGTTTGGCGATGACCCTGGTGGCAGTGTCGGGGGCCTCCGGCAAAACCGGTTGGCGGGTGGTGGATGAGGCGTTGGGTCGCGGTCACCAGGTGCGAGCCCTGCTGCGCCCGGGCTCCCTGCTGCCACCCGCCCTGGCGGCGGCCGAACAGCAGGGGCAGCTGGAGGTGAGGCGGCTGGAACTCGGCGCAACCGAGGCACTGCTGCATGCTTTGCAGGGCTGCGATGCCTTGGTGATTGCTACCGGCGCCAGGCCTTCGTTGAACCTGGCCGGCCCCCTGCAGGTGGATGCCCTGGGGGTGCGGGAGCAGATCCTGGCCTGCCAATCCCTTGGTCTGAAGCGGGTGGTGCTGGTGAGCTCCCTGTGTGCGGGCCGCTGGCTGCACCCGCTCAACCTGTTTGGCCTGATCCTGGTGTGGAAGCGGCTGGGCGAACACTGGCTGGAGCAAAGCGACCTCGACTGGACCGTGATCCGCCCTGGAGGCCTCAGTGAGGACGACAGCCGCGCCGAACGCGAGGGGGTGGTGTTCAGCGGTCCGGACCAGCAGGAGAGCAACAGCCTGCCGCGCCGGCTGGTGGCCCGGGTGTGCCTCGATGCCCTGGAGAGCCCCGCAGCGATTGGCCGGATCATCGAGATCACCAGCAGCCCCCAGCAGCAGCCCCAGCCCCTGGCCCATTGGTTGCTGGCAAGCTGACCTCAATCGGTGCTCGATGCGGTGTATGCCCACCACGGGCTCAACTGGCAGTTCTGGCCAAGGCGATCGCAGCGCTGCGGCCCCTGGGCTACAGCGGCGTGGTGAAGGCCACCCCGTGTTCCAGCGGGCCGTGGCAGGCGCCCT
>CBFIGH010000072.1:0-6512 GCA_965662115.1 Cyanobium sp. | reverse complement strand
TCTGGTCACGGGGGCCTTCTCCAAGCTGCGCACCCAGATTCAGCACATCGCCAAGTCGATCGCCGGCCTGGAGGACAAGAAGCTGCGCTGGCCCGAGCATCTTGATCCTCACCTCTCCGGCCTGGCCTACGGCAGCCTCGTCGTCGGAATGCGGGTGCCTCGCCCTGGGGAAGTCGACTCCCAGGGGCAACTCGTTCTCAATGGCGTCACCGACGGGCTCTACACCGCCGTTCGAGATGCCGTGCGCAGCCTGCCAGTGATTCCCAGGCTGATCCAGGAGGAGGGCGTCAGCGATGAGGTCTATTCGCTCTTCCCTGACCCAGCAGTGCGGGACACCGTGATGCTCGCTGCGCAGAAGCTGGCGCCGTCCAAAAGCAGCAAGGGCATCACCGATCTGTTTCTGAGCTGCCCGGGCGAAGAAGAGATGGCTCCTCCGCCACTGACCAAGAAAAGCCGGGAGATCCTGCGCCAGAGCCTCAACCAGCCCTCCAGCAAACGCTCCAGTGGCACCGATTCCTTCGAGGGCGTGGTGCGGGAGATCGACCTGGATGCCCTGCGCTTCGAGATCCGGGGAGCGCGGTATCAGCGTGGAATCCGCTGCATCTACGGCGAGCGGCACAAAGGGCAGGCGCGCGAAATTCTGGACTGCACTGTCCGAGTCAGCGGTAGCTACGAAGCCGCTGCTGATGAACAGCCCAGGCTTGTGGCGGTGGAATCCATCGAGATCCTCAAAAGACCGGCAGAACAAATGGACCTGCTGGGGCAATGAGCTCCCCACAGGGGTACGCACTCGCCGAACCTCGCCTCAGCTGAGCCCTACATACACCGGCTGAAACCACTGCATCCGGCGGCTCTGGCGCTTCTCGCCATGCAGCACGGTGTGCCAATGGCCGCGGCGCCAGTGGGGCCGTCGGGCGGCACCGCTGCTACCCCCTGAGGTGCTGTTGCTGGCGCCAGCCCTGGGGGTGCGATCGAGCCGGAAGTCCTTGCCGATCCACACCGGTCCCTGCGGGCTCACCGTGCCGTCTGGATCTCCACCACCGGCGAACCCCTTGCCGCTGCGCACCTTGGCGGCGGGGCCGGTGGAGAGCAGTTCCGGCTGGTAGAGCTGCACCAGCAGGGCATTGATCGCCAGGCCCTCCATCCGCTGGTTGGTGCTTTGCACCGCCTGCTCGTCCCACTGCCAGGCCGGATGGCTGAGGTCATCGACGGTCGGGTTCCGCTCGCCGATCTGCTCAAAGGAATGGCGGGTGAGGTAGCTGGTGCCATCAAGCGCCAACCCCACACAGCTGATGCCACCGATCCGCTGGGCCTGGGGCGGAAGCCAGTCGGCCATCGCCCGTAGGTCGGCCACGATCACCACCGGGATCGGCACCTTGTCCTCGGTGAACAGGGCGCCATCCGGGAGCATCAGCCGGAAGCAAGGCAGCACCTGCGGGAAGTCCTCATCCAGACGGGGAGAGGGTGTGCGGCGGAAGGCCTCGGCCAGCTCCGGCGCCAGGAAGCGCGGCGGCGCCTCCACAATCCGAGCCCAGCGGCAGGTGGTCGCCGCCCAGAAGCCGATCGGCTCGTTCAGTTCATCCATCACCTCCAGCCCCGCCTCGATCAGGGCGGCATAGGCCAGGTGATTGGCCCAGCTCTGGAAGCCCCGCGGTGAGCGGTAGCGATGCTGCTCCTGCTGGATGGTGGGGTCCTGGCGGCGCAGCTCGGTGATCACCGTCCCGATCGGTGGCAGCTCGGCCTGGCTGGCTCGGATCGATTCAGAAGTCAGCCGACTCATCGAGGCGTGAGCGGGGGTTGCCGGGCTGAACCTCGAGGTTGGTCACGTTCACCTGGGTGGTGGCGCCATCGGCCCAATTCACTGTCGCCACCACCATCGGGCTGTTGGGGGTGATCGGTGCGATGGCGGTCACCGTGCCCCGCGCGAAGGGTCCGCTGCTGGTGGGGGCATCAGGGCCGCTCACCATGGCCATCGACTGCAGGAAGGCCCGGGTGTAGCGGACGGTGTCGCCGATCTGCAGAGGTGCGCTCACGGTGCTCACTGGCGTGCGTTACCCATCCTGGCTGGATCACGGATGCTGGGTGCACTGCCCACGCCCAGTCCTGCCGTGAAGGACATCCGGATCACCACCCAGGACGACCTGCCCGGGCCCGATGGCGACGAGCCCTACGACACGTTCGTCAACCAGACCGAGTACGGCAACGCCCGCTTCCTGCGCACCAACGTCCTCTCGGCCCGGCCCGACCTCAAGAAATACACGTCCCTGCGCTTCCAGCAGGACGTCAAGCGCCATCCCGATGCCGCAGGGCCAGGGCAGGACGTGGTGCTGGTGTTCATGGAGGCCCAGGACCTGGAGCCGCCGCTGACCCTGGTCTGCAGCGACATCCATCTGCAGATGGAGGGCTACCCGGTGGAGCAGGACGCGGTGATCGAGATCCCGCTGCTGCCGCCAGGGGTCCGTGGGCCGGCCAAGGGTTTCGGCTGAAAGCAGCGGGAACCCCGCCCAGGGCTGGATACCGTGGGTGCGCCCCTGCCTGTCCCGGCCCGGCGATGCCTGCCCATGCGCTCCTGCCGGCCGTGAACCGCCTGCTCCAGCAGGTGGAGGAGGTGAGCGGTCTGCCGGTGGCGGTGGCCCAGCAGGCCGACCTGGACACCCTGGCCACCGTGCGGCCGGCGACGGAGGGATACCAGGCGCACCTGATCACTTACCGCGATGCCGATGAGGCCAGCAGTTACCACGTGGCCTTTGAGGCCGCCCTGCTGCTGCGGATCGTGCAGGTGCCGCCCGAGCAGCGGGTGAACCTCACCGAGAAGCGGGAGGCCAGAGAGAAGGTGGTGGCCCAGGTGGAGAAGATGTTCAAGGGCGCCATCGGGCTGGCCCAGGCCAGGAAGGCCGGGCTGCGCTTCTACGACGGGCTGATGCTGCAGCTGCGCTCTACAGGCCCGGGCCTGTGGGCTGACCGCTGGCTATTCGAGCAGCTGCCGGAGCTGCGGGGTCTGCAGGCAGCGGTGCTGCAGGGCCAGGTGCAGCAGAACGTGCCCTGCCTCAATGCCGAGGTCGACAAGATGAGCCCCGCTGCGGTCGTGAAAGCCAGCCGGGCGATGAATGCGGCCCAGGCTTTCCAGACCGCGGAACTGCTGGGCCTACCGCCGCTGGCGATTCCGTACCAAGCGGCAGGGTTTGAGGCGCTGGCCAGGGAGCTAATCGCCCTCACCCGCGCCGAGCCCACCACGGCGGATTCGGATCAGGAGATCGTTGATGGTTGGGCCGAGAAGCTGGGCCTGAGCCGCTGGTACGTCTGGAAGACGCCGTGATGGAAGGCACTGCGTTCTCGATCGAAGAGGCCGGCTTTGATGCCTCGCTGCTGCCGGAGGGCAGCCGCACCCCCGGCACCGAGGCCTTCCACCGGGCCGTGACCGACTACTTCCAGAAGGCCTACGCCTCCATGGGCGGGCAGTTGACGGTGGTGTTCGCCGCCGGGCGGATCGAGGTGGCCTGGGAGCCCACGGCGCCCGAGACACCGGCCATGGCCTCCATCGGCCCGCTCCTGCAGCAACGCCGGTTCTCCGAGGCCAGGCCGCTGCTGGAAACCCTGCTCCAGCTGGAGCCCGAGCACCCCGAGGCGCTCTACAACCTCGGCGTGCTCGCCAGCGAAGAGGGCAAGTTGGAGGAGGCCCGGTTGCTGCTGCGCCGGGCTGTGGCCGCCAACGCCGGCGATGCCCATGCCCAGGCCAATGCCCAGGTGGCGCTGGCCCTGGCCGCGATTCGGCTGGGCGACAAGGCAGAGGCCCGCCAGGCCTTGGAGGCAGCCCTCGAGCTGGAGCCGGACAACAGCTTTGCCCTGCGCAGCCTCGGCAGCCTGCTGGTGATCGCCGGTGCCTTTGCTGCCGGGGTGGCGCGATTCCGCCAGGCCCTGGCTGTGGCGCCAGGCGATCTGATCACCACCTTCAACCTGGCCCAGGCGCTGCTGCAGCTCGATCCAGACGAGCACAGAGGCGAGGCTGATCGGCTGCTGCTCCTGGTGATCGAAGCCCAGCCCTACGGCGAGCTGGCGAACAAGGCCAAGGATCTGCGGGGGAGCATCGCCGCACGCGATCTGCGCGCCGATCAGCCGGAGGGTTTGCGCCAGGACGCAGTGAGCTACTGCCTCCAGGCCCTGCAACTGTTCGAGGGGATGGACCAGCAGCGCTTCATTGCCGTACTGAGCGAGGTGGCGGCCGTGGGGCAGGGCGGGCTGCAGATCAATGAGCCCGGCACCGCCCGCTCCCTCAAGAACCTGCCCGGCAGCTGGAGTGACCTGGCCCTGGCCTGCCTGATTCACGTGGGCATGAAACGGCTGACGCCGGATCAGGACTCAGGGCTGGGGATCGAGGCGGAGTACCAGGAGGCGTTGCGGTTGCACGCAAGTTGATAGGTACATCCCTGGGAACAATGCACCCAGCGCATACTTTTCGGGGAGGGGTGCCACGCAGGCAGACACCAACTGCTGCAACGGTTTTGCCAAGCAGTGGCCAGCGGTGCCATCGAGGCATCATCCTGGGGTTCGATTAGCCGCAAGCTGCGTCAGCCGTTGGAATTCCGCCAGCTCTTCAAGCTCCGCCTGGTGGTGGCGGCCATGGGCGAGACCCAGCGGCTGGGCTGGTGGAACAGTGGCGTGCTCACCGGTACGGGGGAGTTCCTGTTCCAGCAGGGCTTCCCCCGCTCGACACCGTTCGCCCAGACCCGGGCCGGCTTCCGGGTGGCCCAGCTCGCTTGCGATGAGGCCCTGGCCATCCAGCCCAGTCCCGGCGGGCCGATCACCTGCCACTTGTTCCGGCTCACCCCCCAACTGGAAGACGCCTTCGAGAACGAGCGCAATCGCTGGATGGATGAACCCGAAGCCTGGGCCGACGTTTTCCAGGCGGCCTGGGTTCTGACTCCAGAGCAGTGGCCGCAGGCCCTGGTTGAGCACGCCGAGCTCGATCCCGATGTACTGAGCTGGGCCCAGCAGCAGACCCCGCAGACGGCTAAGGCCCTGCGGCTGGACGATCCGTTTGAGATCAACCAGGGGCACATCGAGCAGCTGGCGGCAGGGTTCCTCTGCGGCCAACCCGGGCAGTTGGTGGTGCCGTACCTGCAGGTGGCGGGCTGATGGCTACTGCTGCCAAGGCCAAGCGCAAGCCAGCTGCGGCGGAAGCTCCAGCGGCGCAGAAGAAGGCGGCTGCGACAAAGCCTTCGGCCCCAAAACCGGCGCCCAAGGTCAGCACGACACCTAAGACCAAGGCCAAACCGAAAGCCCCTGCCACCACCCCGTACTGCAGCTTCGGGCTGATCAAAGGGGCCTTGATCAGCGAGACCCTGCAGGTGTTCCAGGGCTGGGACCTGGAGGCCAGCAAGCGCGCCAATCTCGATCAGGTGCGCGCCACCAACAGCATCGGCGCCCCCACCCAGGCCTGGCTCAAGCAGGTGTGCACAACCTTCAGCCGCAGGTTTGAGCCCTCGGGCCCCGACCGCTCGCTGGCCCTGGCGGCTCGTACGGCAAAAGGACGCCAGCACTGGCGTCCCCTGCTGCTGTGGCACATGGCCAACAGCGAGGGCCTGCTGGGCGATGGCCTGAGCTGGACCTGGCAGGTGTTCGCGGCAGGTGGCGACCTGCTCCAAACCGACCAGGCCCTCGCCTGGCTGGAGGGCACCGGCAGCCAGGGGCACCCCGAGGTTGCGGAGTGGGGCGAGGGCACCCGCAAGCGTGTCGCCGGTGGCCTGCTGAAAGCCGGCGTCGACTTCGGGTTGCTGCAGGGCAAGGTGAAACGCCGCTTTACTGCGTACTACCTGGCCGATGAACCGCTGCTCTATGTGCTGCTGCAGGCCCTGGCCAGCAACCGCACCACGGCAGCGGCCCTGGCCGATCCGCGCTGGCTCTGGTTCCGCTTGCCGGAGGCAGAGCTGGAACATCGGCTGCTGCTGCTCCATCAAGCGAAGGTGATCAGCTACTACCGCGCTGGTTCGGTGGTCGACCTGAAACTGCCAGCGAGTAGCGCTGAGGCCTTGGTGCAGGAGGTGTGGTCATGAGCCAGTCGCTGGGAGCACGGGGCACGGGGCAGAAGGAGTGGCAGCGCTGCCTGCAGCAGCAGCTCGAACCGGTGCTCACGGCCGCTGATTCCGCTGCCGGGCTGAGCACCTACACCGACATGCCATTCGGGATCTTCCTCTACCCACCAGAAGACGAATGGGAGCTCAGGGGGGAGCTGCGAGATCTGGCGATCCGCCTGGAGAACGCCGGCAAGACGGTGCAGCGTCTATCGCTGGCAGTACTGCTGGAGCAGGCGATCGACGCCTCGGGGCTTTCGATTGAAGAGATCGCCGAGGCGGAAGCCACGCTCGGGATCGAGCTGGTGCGCGACACCCTGCGCGATGTGCTCAGCGGCAAGGCAGCCGGTTCGGTGCCCCTCGATGAGCTGGTGGCGCAAGCCGTCGATACCTCAAAACCAACCAGCAGCCACATCGTCTTTCTGGAGCGAGTGGGAGCGCTGT
>CBFIGH010000071.1:0-8756 GCA_965662115.1 Cyanobium sp. | reverse complement strand
CGCTGTAGGTCGTGCGCATCGTGCCGGTGGCACCACCGGTCCCGCGGTAGGTGAGCTCAACGCCACCTTTGCCGTCGTACACCTCACGGCCGGCTTCGGCGTAGGGCTTGCCATCCAGCATGCCGACCGAGCTGTAGAGGTAAGTGCCCTTCAGGGTGGCGTTGTTGCAACGGCTGGATGGAGAGGAGGGCTGCTCCGCCCATGCAGTTGGGGGCCAAACCAATGTCAGCAGGGATGCCAACAGGGCAGACAGGGTTAGCAGACGCAAACGGGCAACCATGGAAACGGAGCGAGACTTCCTCCCGACAGCATGACGGACCTAGGGCACTCTCAAGTTTTTCAACACAGTGCTAAAGCGATGAACGCGGCCGCGGCCAGCCCAGCGAGCAACGGGGTGTGCAACATGCGCCGTCCCAGCCGCCAGGCGGCCACCGGCACAATCGCCAGCACCGCCGGCTTGAGCACGGCAAACACGGAAACCAACAAGGGCAACTGACCCCACTGCACATACAGGGCCGAGAGCCCGGTCAACACCAGTGCCGATGGCACCCAGCAGAAGCCAAAAGCGTGACGCCCGAGCGAGCGTCACCTCACCATGGCTTGGGCACGAAGCCTTGCTGATCAGCATCCCGGAACAGAGCGATTGTCCTGGGTTGATTCTTGAGGCAAGAGCCGGTTCAGGGGGGGCAAGGGCAATCGGATCACCATTCCCAACTGGCCAACCGTTCTTTGCAGGCAGAATGGCTCCAGTGCAGCCATCGGCCATGGCCTTCAGCGCCAAGACGCAATACGGCCTGATCGCCCTGATCGATCTGGCTGGGGCCTACGGATCAGACACGCTCCTGCAGACCGGTGAGATCAGCAGGCGCCACAACATCCCGGAGCGCTATCTCGAGCAGATGCTCACCAGCCTGCGCAAGGCTGGATTGCTGAGCAGTTTGCGTGGTCCCCGTGGTGGTTTCCAGCTCACCCAAAGTCCGGAGTCCATCTCGGTGGCCGATGTGGTGGCCACCTTGGAGGGCCGCGCCCGCAACGATGGCCAGCAGGGGGAGCGGAACAACCCGTCTTTTCAGGTGCTGCTCGCTTTAGAGCGAACTGTCGAAGCGGCAACGGCAACCGTACTGGCCGCCAAAACCCTGGCCCAGCTCCTGCAGGAGCGCGATGCGCTCAGACAACCTCTGCCAATGTTCTATATCTGATCGCGATGGTCGATCCCGACGACTGGCCCACGGACCCTGGCCGGCCCTGGCTACTGCGGCTGCTAGCCCTGCTGGGCGCCCTCGCCTTTGTGATGTTGGGCGTCAACAGCCTGCTGCCAGCCTTCCAGCCACCAGCTCCGCTGCCGAGTCCCGAGCTTAAGAATCGGCTAAAAGCGTGACATCGCTTCGATCTTGGCGATCTTTTCAGCATCCAGCCCGGCCAACTCATCAATCTTCAGCAGGCTGTCTTTGACCAAACTGGCGAAGACAAACAGGATGCCATCGAGGCGAAAATCAAACCGGCCTTCGATTGTGTGTCGCTCAATGCTGAGGTAATCGTGCAGCTGCCATACGGTTTCAGCTGAATTGAGTTGTTCAGATTTGCTGCGGACCGTCACGACGAGCTGATCAACAGCGCGTCCATAGGCCCTATCAAAGGCCTCCCTGGCAACAGCCTGCTCAGAGGTTGTCCAACCTTCCAGCATTGTTTCCATCATAGGTTCATGACATGCCTGCGGGGACGCTACACGGAGCGTCATGCTGCCGCGAGGTCTTCGCTCCAGGTCGGTGTCCTACGGCGATGCTCCGCGGGCAGCTCAAACCAGCAGAGGTCTGGCCTTTCATGGTGCTCGCGGTGATAGCCAAAGTGATAGCAGGCCAGCAGTGACAGCCAAGCAGGCAAGGGCAAGCTGTCCGGCCTGGAGCGTCCCAGGGGAGATCTCTGGACGCGATGGGGCAGGTAGGTGCCGACCACAAACAGCTGCAGAGAGCTGAGCAGCAACGGCACGGTGCAGAACAGCAGCACATTGATCCAGCCGGTGGGACTGCAGGCTGAAGCGATCAAGCCGAGCAGGAGCCAACCGCCCAGCAGGCGCGTCATTTGGCCGGCGGTGAGGTAGCCAGCCATAAAGCGCAGATACCAGCGCCACACCCCCCCATCGGGATCGGCATCGAAATCAGGATCCTCTGCAGTGGCTGCAGACTGGTGATGGCGCCTGTGGTTGAGCTGACAGGCTGCATAGGGCAGCGCTGCATAGCAGGCCAACGCCCAAGCCCCAAGGCGATCGTTCCATGGCAACCTGCCCGGCAGGAGCACGCCATGCATGGCGTCATGGCCGACGATGAACAGGCCGGTTTGGAGCAGGGTGCGGACCACCACCAGCGCCGCAAGGGCCCACCAGGACAGCTGGCCCAGGTTGAGGCTGAGCAGGCCAACCAAGGAGGCGAGCCAGCCCAGCATCATCCCCGCAGCGAGCGAAAGCCCCGTGCGGCTGGGGTAGGTCAACGACCGAACTTGAGCAGCTCGGCAGGGGAGGCCAGCAGATCGATCGCCACGAAGTAGATCTTGCCTTCGGGATTGAGCAGGAAGCGCCAGGCCACATTCATGCCGATCCCGGCGCCAAACCAAGGGGTTTGCACCTTGCCGGTGACCTTGATTTGGGTGAAGTTGCCCTCGGTGGGTTCGGCGAAGCCGCGCTCGGGCAGCAGGCTGAGGTTCTGGCAATCTTCGGTGAAGAAGCGCAGAACGGCATCTCGGCCCACGATCGGCTTCTGGAAAGGGGGCTGGAGGGCACCGTCAGGCAGGAACAACTCGATCAGGTTGTCGAAGTCGTTGGCGTTGAGCAGATCCATGTAGCTGTTCACCGTGGGGTTGATCACCCCCTCGATGAACACCTTTTTGCGCTGGGACTCCGGGGTGGGAGCCGTCACCGGCTCCATCACCCGCTGGCCCTCGCCCTTGGCGGGGTCAAAGCCCATGTCCACCACGAAATTGCGCAACAGGGTGATCTGCTGACCCTGATCGACGGCCTTCACCGAGCTCAACACCGCTGAGGCGTTGGCCGAAAGCTGGTAGCCCTCGGGGATCGGGGCGACCAAGCCAGCTGCCATCCACTCACCGAGCTGGTACCAGAAGCCCAGCTTGATGTTCACCGACCAGCAGGCGTAGGTGCGGCCGATGGTGGTGTCGGTGCGGTTGGCGAGGTCACACATCACCTGGCTCTGCTCACTGAAGGACATCGCCTTGATCTGGTTGAGCACGGGCTCGGCAAACTGCATCCGAGCGGCGCCCGGAGCTGCCACCGTGATGGTGTTGCCCATCTCGAGATAGGCGTACCAGATCAGGGCCAGTTGGTCTTCGGCGTTCAGCAACCGAAAGCGGGCTGTGATCGCCGGAACCACGTCGGCCGAGAGGGTGTCAGGAAAGATCTGGGTGGCCTTCTCGAGCGTGAACATGCGCTGTAAATCCCAATTGTTAAGGAACTTTGCAGACTCTAGCCCCTTGGCGAGCGGCTTGATAAGCCAAAAGCTTCATAATCACTCCGGAACCAGCCCCTCGCCCAATCCCACCGATGACAGCGTCCGGACCTGCGCCCGTGCCGGTGCTGAGCGAGGCCGAGCGCGACAAGCTCGATCGCTCCGACGACGCCCTCTTCTACGCCCAACCCCGTTTCGTTCATCACCTTGATGCCGGCTTCCGGGAACGGCTCACCCGGCTGTATCGCCAGCGCATTCCCGCCTGTGCCGTGGTGCTCGATCTGATGAGCAGCTGGGTGAGCCACCTGCCGGAGGAGGTCCGCTACGAGGAAGTGATCGGCCATGGGCTCAACGCCCAAGAGCTGGCAGCCAACCCCAGGCTCGATCGGCACTGGCTCCAAAACCTCAACACCAACCTGGCCCTGCCACTTGCTGAGAACAGCGTGGATGCGGCCCTGATTGTGGCCGGCTGGCAATACCTCCAGCACCCCGAAGCCATCGCCACGGAGCTGCTGCGGGTGGTGCGCCCCCGGGGAGAGCTGATCGTGGCCTTCAGCAACCGAATGTTTTTTCAGAAGGCACCGCAGATCTGGGCCGATGGCAGTGACAGAGACCACCTGGCCTATGTCGAGCGGGTGCTCACAGCCCAGGGCTGGGCCCAGCCGCTGGTGATTGCGGAGCAAACGCGGGCGCCTGGGGCAATGGGGTGGATCGGTGGCAAGGGCGATCCCTTTTTTGCCCTGGTTGCCAGCAAAACTTGAGCCAACCAAAAGCCCTGGTGGCAGAACCACCAGGGCTGGGGGGAGGGTTGACCCTGTTGCAATCAGCCGAGGCCGAGTTGACCGAGGATGCCCTGACCGGTCAGCAGCTCGGTGCCCAAACCGATGACGAAACCGAGCATGGCCAGGCGACCATTCCAGGTTTCCGCAAAGGCCACAAAACCAAAACGGGGAGTGGATTCAGCCATTGATGTTCGTTGGTTACGAAACTTGAAGATACTGTAACAGATCTTGAAGCGGTTGGGCCGCGTAACCAGCCGAGCCTGCGGAGGATGGTCCAGGCTTGCCATCCCCGCCCACCCCGCTGGCACCAAGACCTCAAAATCAGTACGCATCGCAGCAAGGACATGGCCGCAGGATCCCCGGGGGGGGAAGCCCTCTTGGTTGCCATCGGGGCCGTGCCCGGGGCCTGGTTGCGCTTTCGGGTGGTGGACCATCTCGAGCCGGTGCTGCCCCGTAAGCACTGGGGCACCTTCGGTGTCAATGTCATCGCCTGCTTTGCACTCGGCTTGATGGTTGGCCTTGAACAGAGCTGCGGCGAGGGATCACGCCGGTTGCTGCTGCTCCTGGGCACTGGCTTTCTTGGCAGCTTCAGCACCTTCTCCACCTTCAGCGCCGAACTGCGCAATGAGCTGCTCGCCCATCGCTGGCGAGATGCGGGCGTGCTGGCTGGCGGATCGGTGGCCGGCGGTCTGTTGGCGATGGTGCTGGGCCTTTCCCTGGGAGAGGGGGCATGAGTGAACCG
Source organism: Cyanobium sp. (assembly GCA_965662115.1). Taxonomy (GTDB): domain Bacteria; phylum Cyanobacteriota; class Cyanobacteriia; order PCC-6307; family Cyanobiaceae; genus Cyanobium_A. The sequence continues at coordinate 3,777 of CBFIGH010000071.1, read as the reverse complement.
ATCCGATCGCGCAGCCTGCGCGGCGAGCTGCGTGATCTTGGCCTTGTTGCCGCTGGCGCCATCCCTGGGGCCCTGCTGCGGTGGCACCTGGAGGGGATCGGCGTGGCTGGGGTGGGGGGCCTGCGGGGCCTGGTGGCGGCCGACTTCATCGCCAACATGGCTGGCTGCCTGTTGATCGGTGTCGTCTTGGCCCAGCCAGGCCGCCACCAACGGCTGATGCTGTGGGCTGGCATCGGCTTTTGCGGATCGCTCACCACCTTTTCGTCCTGGATGTTGCAGTTGGCCCGGGCCCTACTGGCAGGCAAAGCCGCGGCAGGGGCTCTGGTGCTGCTCGCCAGCCTTGGGGGCGGGCTGGCCCTGGTGGCCCTGGGGTTTGGCATCGGCAGCGCCCTGGGTCAGGCCCGCCAGCGCAGCACTGCCGCCCCCAGCAGCGCCACCAAGAGCGGAGACTCCCCCCAGCGGTCGTAGGGGGTGAGCGATTGCAGGCGCGGCAGCTCAAAAAATCCAGTAGCGGCCTGGCCCGCGGGCAAAGCCGCTACAAGCTGGCCCCGGGCATTGACCAACACACTGGGCCCCGTGTTGGCCGCACTGACGAGCCAGCGCCCCGTCTCAATGGCCCGCAACTGGGCTAGCGCCTGGAACTGCTGCTGGAGCATGGCCGGGTAAGGATCAAGATTGGCGCTGGCCAGCAGCCAGCCGGCCCCATGGCGGACGGCCACCGCCAGGGCAGCGCCATCGGAAAGCTCGTAGCAAATGGCCCCGGCGATCGCCCCCGCCGGCCTGGGCAACAGCCGCGATGGCGCTCCTGGCTCAAGGCCGCCCACCGCAGACAGGCCGCTCCAGCGCCCCAGCCGCGAAAAGGGCACCCATTCGCCCAAGGGCACCAGGCGGTGTTTGTCCAGCCAGCTGCTGGCCTGAACGTCCCCTGGGGCAAACCGCAGCAACGCACTGCGCTGTTGCGGCTCGCCAGCCACCTCCTGCCAACGAAAACCCCCACCAATCAACTCAACCGCTGGCTGGCTGGCCAACGCAGGCTCCAGCCCGAGGGCGCCCTCGGGCAGGAGCACCAGATCCAGCTGGCGCCGCTGCGCCTCCTCCAGGGCCGCCGCCAAGCGCTCTTGGAGGCGCAGCCGTTGGATCAGCTGGAATTTTTGCCGGGTTGGGATCGCCGGCTGCAGCACCAGCACCCGTTCGCCCCGGCCGCCATCAAGGGGGCCTGGATCGACCGAAGGACCCAGGGGAACCGCCAGCAGCGCAACAGCGCCCAGACCATGGCTGAACAACAGCGCGGCTGCGCTGACAGCGATCCAGCCGGGCCGATCGGTGCCCGTGCAGCAGCGCCAAAGGCACCAACCAAGAAGCAACTGAACCATGGCCAGCAGGCCCGTGCCCCCGAGGGTGGCCAGCCCGGCCAGGGGCCTGTCGGCCGGGAGGGCCACCGACCCCAGGCCCAGCCAAAACAGGGGGCCCTTGGCCAGCAGCACCTCAACCAGCCCCCAGAGGCAGCTCAGCAGCAGGGCACTGCTGAACCGGCGGGGATTGAGACGCCGTGCCAGTCCCACCCAAAGGGCCACCAGCAGTGCCCCAGCCGCAGCGCAAATCAACAAAACCAGCCAGGCCAGGGGCAGGCTCAACGGGGCCGGCACGCCGATCCAGTCGAGGGGATGGAGACCCAGCAACCAGCGGTGACTCACCAGCACCGCCGCCGCGCCCCAGAGCGCGCCCCCCCAAACCCCACGGGCCAGTCCCGGCAGGGCCCAAAGCGGCAACAAAGCCAGCCAGAGCAAGGGCGGCAGTCCCAGGGGAGGAAGGGCCAGGCCGGCGAGCAGGCCCGCTGCTCCCGCCAGCCACCACCTGCCCAGACGGTTATTGCCCATAGCATCCGACCCTACGAAGGGCCAGGCTGAATCAGGACTCTTGGCGTCATGGATCCGAACAACCCGCTCCAACAATTGCTGCTGCGCGGCCTGGGCACCACGTCCCTGGTGTCGGAACGGCTCCGCACGGTGACCCAGGCCTGGGTGCGCAGCGGCAAACTCGACCCCAGCCAGGCCCCTGCCCTGGTGGAAGACGTGCTCAAGGCCCTGCGCGGCGAAACCCCGGAGCTCGAGCAGCAGGCCGAGCGCCAGCTGGAACGCAACAAGGACCAACTCCTGCAGGACCTCGGCCTAGCCCGCCAAAAGGAACTCGATGAACTGCGGGGCCGGATCGACCGGCTGGAGCGGGGGCTGCGCCAGCGTTCGGGCACCGAGGCACCCTCCGATCTGGACATTCCCGACTGATCCCGACGGATCGCGACAATCCAGACGGCAGAATTAGTCAGATCTGCGGCGTCCCATGCGCGACATTTTGATCAGTTCCGCCGTCTGCGTGGCCTGCCTGTTGCTGGCCCTGGTGAGCCAGCTGGTGAACCCCACCACGGTGAATGCGGCCGCTCCATCGGCCGTCACCACGGCCCCTCAATCCCGCCCTGCGATCAGCACAAGCCGTTTTGAGCTGGATCCTGACGACCCCAATCCCACCCTCTTTGCCATGGCCAGCGACAACGACATTGCCCAAGCCAGCGGCCTGGGCGGCGAGCTGAACGCCCCCAAGCAGCGCACCACCGCCAGCGGCCTGCGCATCACGGATCTGGTGCTGGGCGATGGCGCCGAGGCCACGGCCGGACAAACGGTTGTGGTGAACTACCGGGGCACCCTGGCCAACGGCACGGAATTCGACAGCAGCTATGGCCGAGGCCCTTTCTCCTTTCCCCTTGGAGCTGGCCGGGTCATCCAGGGCTGGGATGAAGGGGTAGCCGGGATGAAAGTGGGCGGCAAGCGCAAGCTGGTGATCCCTCCCGATCTCGCCTATGGCGAGCGGGGCGCAGGTGGTGTGATCCCCCCCAACGCCACCCTCACCTTTGAGGTTGAGCTGGTGCGCATCGGCGGCTGATCGCCAGGAGTCGATCGTTAGGATGGGTGCTCTGGCATTGCCCTTTCCCCATCCATGGCCCATACGCTTCCCGCGCTGCCCTACGGCCTTGATGCCCTCGAGCCCAATATCTCCCGCTCGACCCTCGAGTTTCACTACGGCAAGCACCACGCTGCCTATGTGACCAACCTGAACAACCTGGTAGCCGGCACCGATCTCGAAGCCAAGAGCCTGGAAGACACCATCACCGCCGTGGCCGGAGATGGAAGCAAGGCCGGCGTGTTCAACAACGCCGCCCAGGTGTGGAACCACAGCTTCTACTGGCAGTGCATGAAGCCCGGTGGCGGCGGCCTGCCCAGCGGCGCCTTGGCAGAGAAAATTAACGCCGATTTCGGCAGTTTCGAAGCCTTTGTTGAGCAGTTCAAGGCTGCCGGCGCTACCCAATTCGGTAGCGGCTGGGCCTGGCTGGTGCTCGATAACGGCACCCTCAAGGTGACCAAAACCGCCAACGCCGATCTGCCCTTGGCCCACGGTCAGCAGGCCCTGCTCACCATGGATGTGTGGGAGCACGCCTATTACCTCGACTACCAGAACCGCCGGCCCGACTACATGACCACCTACCTGGAAAAGCTGGTCAACTGGGACTTCGTGGCCGCCAATCTGGCCGCCGCCTAATCGCCTAGCCGCTGCCTAATCCACTGGCCCTTCACCCGATGCCGGACGCGCGCTGCTCAGCACCGCCTCCGGCGGGATCCACATGGCATCGCCGTAGGAAAAGAAACGGTAATTCCGTTCAATCGCTTCGGCATAAAGGGCCAACAGGCGTTGCCGACCAATTAGGGCACTCACCAGCAACAGCAGGGA
>CBFIGH010000070.1:0-23416 GCA_965662115.1 Cyanobium sp. | reverse complement strand
GAAGGCTTCAACGGGGGATGCCGCCACAGGAATCACGCGAATCGAGCCATCGGCCTCCACCAGCCACTCCAGACGCTGGGCCGGGCCGAGCGCAAACCGCTCACGAATCGCCGCGGGAATCACGGTTTGCCCGCGGGAGGTCATGGTGCTCCGCATGGGCGCGATGCCTGGCCCGAATTACTTTCCATCATAGTTGGTAATTCAGGCGGGAACTTGCCCGGGAGCTGGGATTGCTCCAGCAGCAGCCGAACACTGCAGCTGGCAGCCGCATCGGGAAGAACCAGGTCTCACGCATAGGCTGAGTCCCTTCTACGCAGCCCGTACAGACTCGCGAACAGAACTGCGGCGCAAAGCCATCGCGGCAGCAGCCAAACCTGGCCAAGCTCGGAGTTGGTGAGCGTGCAGGTCAACATGCTCGATGCCAAGAGCCAGCTCTCGCGGCTCGTGAAGGCAGACCTGGCTGGCGAGGAGGTGATCATTGCCAGTCATGGCAAGGCCCAGGTGAAGCTGGTGCCCTGCGCTGCTGCTGCCGGCTTGCAGCAACCTGGAGGGCTGGCAGCTGTCTCATCGAACACGGCTCAGCTGGATGAGGCTTTCAGTGAGGCCGTGGATCAGCAGGTGGCCGAGCTCTGCAACTGCTGATGCGCCTTCTGCTCGACACCCGGGTGATGCTCTGGTGGCTCCTCGACGATCCAAGGCTGCGCCCCGACATCCGAGGCCTGTTGGCCGCAAGCCCGTGCGTGCTGTCAGTGGCCAGCATCTGGGAGGTGGCCATCAAGCACCGCCTGGGCAAGTTGGAAGTACCACCGGCTGACTTTCGCGATCACAGCATCACGGCAGGCGCGGCTCTGCTGCCGGTGCTGGATGGGCATGTGATTGAGACCACTCAGCTTCCCTTGCGGCATCACGATCCGTTCGATCGCCTGTTGATTGCCCAGGCCCGGGTGGAGGGGCTCATGGCTGTGTCATCCGATGGTCACTGGCCTGGCTATGACGTCTCTCTGCATCGCGCCTAATTGGGTGAGCTGGCCCAGGGACTGGGAGTGCAGCAGCAGCGGCGAAGGTTCCGCGTCCCCGATTCCGTACAGACCGTACAGACTCGCCAACAGGGCTGCGGCGCAATACTCAGCCGAATTCCCGCAGCTTCCTCACCCTCAGTGAAACGGCCGAGCCCACCCGAAACAAGATCCCGATCCAGCTGAGCCGCCTTGCGCCCCATGGAGCTGACGCCAGCATGAAAATCCTGCTCACCAGAGCGGAGTACCGTCTACCTGCCCAGCGGCCCGGTTATTCGCTGATGAACCCCCGCAGGGGTCAACTTGGTTTTAAGCCCCTCAGGGGATAAGCTGGACCTATTCCTTGCAGGGGATGAGCTTTGTCCCATGTGGCCCGCCTTCCATTACAGCTGGGCGTCTTGCTGCGCAGTCGCCGCAAGGAGCTGGGGCTGTCCCAGCATGAGGCCGCAGCTCGAGGCGGCTTGCAGCAGAAGACGGTGTCGTCCCTGGAGAACCACCCACAGCGCTGCACGATCGACAGCCTCTACCGCCTGATGTCCGCTTTGAAGCTGGAGCTTGTGCTCCAGCCCCGTGAAGCCCCGGTGCGGAACGCAGGAGACGACTGGTAGCCATGGATCTGCCTGGCTATCGCCCCTTGTCTGCTCAAGGGAGCAGACAAGGGGCGATGGTCGATCTGGGTGAACGGCAACTGGCGGCTCACCTTTGCCTTCCGCGATGGCCACGTGTTCGATCTCGATTTCGAGGATTACCACTGATGCAGATGCACAACCCGCCTCACCCCGGCACCTTCATCGAAGGGGTGTATCTCGAACCCTCCGCATTCTTGATCCGGCAGGTGGCCGAGCGCCTGGGCGTCTCGGCATCTACCTTGCAGCGGCTGGTGGCTGGCAAAAGCCGCGTCACGCCAAATATGGCGCGGCGGTTGTCGCGGGACACCGGGTTGACGCCAATGGAGCTGACGCCAGCATGAAGGTGCTCCTCACCGGCGCCGCCGGCCCGAGAGCGAACCGGAGCTGGCCTAGGAGCTGGGACGGTTACTGGAGGCGGTGAGATGGGCTCAGTCGCGAAACAGCTCAGCCATCTCCGGGCTGATGAGCAGGCTCAGCAGTCGTTGGAGCTTGCGGCGGCTGCCTGCGGAGGGGTCGAGCTGGAAGGCAAGTCGGCCTCGATCAAGTCGGTTTCGGAGTGTATCCACTTCAGCAACACGATTTCTTTCTCGAGCTGCTCGGTTTCGCTCTCGAGCTGTTTCGTTCTCGAGCTGACTCATCCAGGAGCAGCCCAACGGCCCGCCGGCAGCCGCCCCCAGATCGGCCCGGGTAACCAACAACATCTCCAACCGCCTCACCCTGGGGTAGCCGTGGCTCTGGCCTTGATGATCGGGGTTCAACTTGGTGGCTTGCCCTGGCGTTTTCGTCGCGAGATCTGGCAGATCCAGGGCGTGGTCGTGGGCCTGGCCCTGGGGGTGGTGATCGGCCGGCTCAGTGTTCGGCGCCTGGATTAATGCCACCGCCAAGCCAGGCCCACCACCCGGCCATGCCACGATCCGCCCAGCCCATCCCTGCCTGCGTGTGACCCTGCGGCTCACCAACACCCTCAGCCGCCGCATCGAACCCTTCGAGCCCCTGGTGCCCGGCCAGGTGAGCATCTACTGCTGCGGCGTCACGGTCTACGACCTCTGCCACCTGGGCCACGCCCGCAGTTACATCGTCTGGGATGTGCTGCGTCGCTACCTCCGCTGGTGCGGCTACCGGGTGACCTTCGTGCAGAACTACACCGATATCGACGACAAAATCCTCAACCGCGCCGCCGCAGAGGGCAGCTCGATGCAGGCGGTGAGCGAGCGCAACATCGAGGCCTTCGTAGCCGACATGGCCCGGCTCAACATCCTGCCGCCCGACCGCATGCCGCGGGCCACCCGATCGCTCGATGCCATCCGCACCCTGATTGAGGAGCTCGAGGCCAAAGGGGCCGCCTATAGCGCCGATGGCGATGTGTACTTCGCCGTGATGAAGCACGCCGGCTACGGCAAGCTCTCCGGCCGTGATCTCGCTGAGCAGCAGGACAATGCCGCCGGCCGGGTCGCCACGGAGGAAGAAGCGCGCAAACAGCACCCCTTCGACTTCGCCCTCTGGAAGGGCACCAAACCCGGCGAACCGAGCTTCCCCTCCCCCTGGGGCCCGGGCCGGCCGGGTTGGCATATCGAGTGCTCGGCGATGGTGCGCGAGGAGCTGGGCGACACGATCGATATCCACCTCGGTGGCGCCGACCTGGTGTTCCCCCACCACGAGAACGAAATCGCCCAGTCGGAGGCGGCCACGGGCAAGCAACTGGCCCGCTACTGGCTGCACAACGGCATGGTCAATGTGGGCGGCCAGAAGATGTCCAAATCCCTGGGCAACTTCACCACCATCCGCGCCCTGCTGGATTCGGGCGTCTCGCCGATGACGCTGCGCCTGTTCACCCTCCAGGCCCACTACCGCAAACCGCTGGACTTCACCGCCGAAGCCCTCGAGGCCGCCGCCACCGGCTGGAAAGGCCTCAACGCCGCCCTCGGCCTGGCAACCGCAAGCGCCGCACCGGGCGCCCCCCCAGAACTCGCCCACGCCCGGGAGCGCTTTGTGGCCGCCATGGACGACGACCTCAACACCTCAGCCGCCCTGGCGGTGCTGTTTGAGCTGGCCAAACCCCTCCGCGCTCTTGCCAACCGACTGGAGCGTGGGGACACCACAGCCCCAGCCGAGGCAGCCAGCCCAGCCCTTGCTGCCCAGGGCCAGCTGCTGCGGGAGCTGGCGGGGGTGCTCGGCCTGGAAGCGGAAGCCGGTGATGCCGCCCAGGCCGCAGCAGAAGGCCCCAGCGCCGCAGAGATTCAAACCCAGATCGGGGCGCGCCAGGCCGCCAAGGCCGCCCGCAACTTCGCGGAGGCCGACCGCATCCGCGACGCCCTCAAGGCCGAAGGCATCGAGCTGATCGACCGACCCGGCGGCATCACCGAGTGGCTGCGCAGCTAAGCGGAGGCGGCGCTGAGCTGGCCAACTCAGCAGCGTCCTGGCTAGGTTAGATGCATACAAGTCAAGATCCTGGAAGCCAAAAATCAGCTCTCGCGGCTCGTGCGCGCCGCCCAAGCCGGTGAAGAGGTCGTGATTGCCCAGCGCGGCAAACCCGCTGTGAAGCTGGTGGCCATTGATCACCAAGCGACCCTTCTCGACCCGATGTCCTGGCTGCAGGCCAACCCTCTGCCCGCCCATCTACAGCGGGTCCACATGGACATCGAAGCGGACATCCAGGCCGAGCGAGACAGCTGGGATTGATGGGGTTGGTCTATGTCGACAGCTGCGTGCTGATCTATGCGATGGAGCAGGACCCGTCCTTGGAGAGATCGGTACCGATTTGCAATGCCTCTCCATCAGCACCTGAAAAATCAACCACGCTGAATCAACCACGCCCCATCAACAACTCAGCTCCCCGGAGGGCGTTCCTGGCCCTGCATGAGCCGCTCGATCTTGCGAATCCGCTGCAGCGTGGCAGTCCACACCTCCTTCTGGAACCCAGGCGGACAGGTGTCCACAAGTGCTTCCAGATCATCTTTGCGCTCGAAGGCATCCCAAAGCTGGCGCTCCAGCCGGGCCCGCTCGATGAAATTCCAGCGCTGGAAAAAAGCGTTCACGGGCCCAGACCTATGCAGCCCACGGAGCCTACGGAGTAGCGATGGGGCAGGGGGACGGCCCCGTTCCACCAGACTGGGGGTCACTGGGCTGGGGCGGCTCAGCCCCCCATCTCCGCCACGCCCACCCGATGCTGCAGCCATTCGAGGCCCACCACCAGGGTCACGCCGATCGCCGCCAGCAGCAGGGCCACCACCAGGGCACCGCCATCGGAAGGGGCCGCCAGGGCATCCCGTAGCACGATCAACTTGCCCTTGGCGTTGGTGGTGCTCTCCAGCACGGTGCGGAACGGCCAGATCTTCCAGAGCGAGCCCGCCATCACCCCCACCAGCAGGGCCACGGTCTGGCCGTGCCAGCGGGCCAGCAACCAGCGCAGCAACCGCACAAAACTGAGCAGGCCCACCACGCAGCCCAGGGCGAAGGGCAGCAGCACCGGCAGATCAAGGCCCTTCACCGCCTCCATCACGTGCTGGTATTGGCCCAGGATCAGCAGCAGGAAGGAGCCGGAAATGCCAGGCAGGATCATCGCCATGATCGCCACAGCCCCACTCCAGAACACCGTGAAGGCGTCGTGGGGCATGGTCACCGGCACCCGGGTGACGAACACCAGGGCCCCCGCCGCCCCCACCACCATCGCCACCAGCCCACTGGCGCCCCAGTGGGCATGGCGGGCGATCAGCACGATCGAACCGACGATCAACCCGAAGAAGAAGGCAAACAGAAACACCGGGTGAAATGCGTACAGCCAGGTGATCGGCCGCACCAACACCAACACCGAGGTGGCCAGGCCGGCCAGCAGGGGCACCAGGAAGCCCAGGCGCACCCGGGCCGCCCCATCCCCCCAGCGCCCCTGGCGCAGCAGGTTGAGCAGCTCCAGATCAAAGCCTGCGATCGCCTCCAGCAAGGTGGAGTAGATGCCGAGGATGAAGGCCATCGAGCCGCCGCTGACGCCCGGCACCACATCGGCCGCCCCCATGGCCAGGCCGCAGAGCAGCACGTAGGGGCGGGGCAACGGGCCCGCTGGCGATGCAGCTGGCTGGGGAGGCGCTGCTGTCATCGGGAGGAAGCAATGGGAGACTGATGTGCCGAAACCATAAGGGGCGCCCACCGTGAAAGCCATCGCCGTGCTGGGGTCCACCGGTTCGATCGGCACCCAGACGCTGGAATTGGCCGAGGAGTTCCCCGATCGCTTCCGCGTGGTGGCCCTCACCGCCGGCAACAACCTCGACCTTCTGATCGAGCAGATCCGCCGCCACGCCCCCGAGGTGGTCGCCCTGGCCAACGGCGATCGCGTCGCTGAGCTCCAGGGCCGCCTCCAGGCACTCGAACCCGCCGCCAGGCCCGCCCGCCTGCCGGAGCTGCTGGGCGGCAACGAGGGCCTCTGTGCCGCCGCCGCCTGGCCCACGGCCGATCTGGTGGTGACAGGCATCGTCGGCTGCGCCGGCCTGCTGCCCACCCTGGCGGCGATCAGGGCCGGCAAGGATCTGGCCCTGGCCAACAAGGAAACCCTGATCGCCGCCGGCCCCGTCGTGCTGCCCGAGCTGGCCAAGAGCGGCTCGCGGCTGCTGCCGGCCGATTCGGAGCACTCCGCCATCTTCCAGTGCCTGCAGGGCACCCCCTACGCCGACACCGCCCGCCTCTCCACCGGCACCCCCACCCCAGGCCTGCGCCGGATCCAGCTCACCGCCTCCGGCGGCGCCTTCCGCGACTGGGCCCCCGAAGATCTGCCCAAGGCCACCGTGGCCGATGCCACCAGCCATCCCAACTGGACCATGGGCCGCAAGATCACCGTGGATTCCGCCTCCCTGATGAACAAGGGTCTGGAAGTGATCGAAGCCCACTACCTGTTCGGCCTCGAGTACGACGCGATCGAGATCGTCGTGCACCCCCAATCGATCATCCACTCGATGGTGGAGCTGGCCGATTCCTCGGTGCTGGCCCAGTTGGGCTGGCCGGACATGAAGCTACCGATCCTCTACTGCCTCAGCTGGCCCGAGCGCCTCGACACCCCCTGGCGACGGCTCGATCTCACCGAGGTGGGCACGCTGAGCTTCCGGGCGCCCGATCCGGCCCGCTACCCCTGCATGCAGCTGGCCTACGCGGCAGGGCGCGCCGGCGGCACGATGCCCGCGGTGATGAACGCCGCCAATGAGCAGGCCGTGGCTCTTTTCCTTGAGGAGCAGATCCACTTCCTGGATATTCCGCGCTTGATTGACGTGGTGTGTGATCGCCACAAGGCCGACCTCACCGCCAACCCCTCCCTGTCCGACGTGCTGGCCGTGGACGCCTGGTCCCGTCAGGCGGTGCGTGAGGCTGCAGCCCGGCTGGGCGCCAAGGCCCCAGCGGCGCTGCCGGCTTGATACACGTTTCCCACCACCTGCTGCTTTGCGCCACCCCCAGCAAGGCGCTCTGCTGCCCCGATCCCGCCATCGGCGCCGCCAGCTGGGACACCCTCAAGCGCCTGGTGCGTGAACTGGGGCTGGAGGATCCCGAGCGCCCCGGTGGCATCGTGCTGCGCAGCAAGGCCGACTGCCTGCGCATCTGCGCCGATGGCCCCGTGCTGCTGATCTGGCCCGATGGACTTGTCTATGGCGGCGTCACCCCAGAGCGGCTGGAGCGGATCCTCCAAAACCACGTGATCGGCGGCCAGATCATGGAGGAATGGATCGTGCAGCGCTATCGAATTGAACAAAACGCATCAGGCCAAGGAGCCCGATAGCAGCCAATCAGACCGGCAAGCCCCGGCTCGTTCAAACCAGTCAACAACGCAGCGATCAGCCCAGCTGCTCGCGGGCGGGTCGTCGACGCCATGAAAACCGTTGTGGCCGCCCCAAGGCGGCAGGCAGATCTCCACAGCAGCCAAACGCTGACCTGCCAAGCCCTGTAGCGAAGCGACGGGAACCCAGGGATCATCCAGGGCATGGATCAGCAACAGGGGCGGCAGGGGAGCTCCGGAACGAATCCTGGCCAGCGGAGACGCCTCCCGGTAATAGTCATCCACGTCAACGTAGCCCCAGCGGGGTGCGGTGACCAGGGCATCGAAGCCGCGAATGGTGCGGACTCCATTGAGGTTGGCGGGGAGATCGCTCGGCGTGACAAAGGGATCAGCCAGGGTCTGCTGGATCAAGCCCCGCACGAGATAGTGCTGGTAGAGGGCGTTGCGGGGCCTGGCAATCTGGCGCGAGCACGCCGCGAGATCCAGCGGGCTGCTGACACAGGCCAGTGCGTCCAGCCCATCCGGCTGGGCCAGCAGGGCATTGAGCAGCACGGTGCCCCCCAACGAGAGGCCGACCCCCAGCAAAGGCCGACCCCGCGCCTCCTGCCGGAGCGCCGCCAGCACCGGACTCAGATCCCGATTGCAGGCGGCGGCGTAGGTTCCCGCTGCCAGGGCGCGGCCCTCGCCGGCGCCGCGCAAATTCAGTCGCCAGACAGCAAAGCCGCTCTGCACCAGCAGCTGGGCCAGTCGCCGCACGCCTGAACGCTCACTGCCGCCGGCAAGGCCATGCACCAACAGCACCCCCGCGCGCGGATCCGCTTGCGGGGGCAGATCCAGCTTGAGCAGCAGTGATCCCCCGTCGGGCAGCGAAATGAGGCGGCGCTGGGCTGTATCGGCACGCCAGCGCGAAACCACGACGCTGTCCCGCAGGGTCTGCAGATCCGCACCGATCCAGGGCCAGCGCTGACGGAAGGGCTTCATCAACCAGAGCATGGCATTTTTCGCAGGGCAGCACTCCTCTGCAGAGCCCCGGCCAAGGCCCCCACCAGCCATTGAATCCGGAGCGCAAGCCCGCTAGATTGAAAAACATTTACGATAATCAATCTTGGCAGGGCTCACCCAGAGCAGCGTTCCACTGCCGCAGCCGTTTTCCAACAAACCTGGGAGCCTTGCATCAATCGCCCTATTGCTATCGGTCACTGGCACTGCGGCGTTTGGCGTTCCCCTTTCAGCTCAGCCCCTCAGGCCAGCGGTCAGCCTTCTCGACAACCCGAAACCAACGGCACATTCGTTCAGGCACACCATTGCATCCTCACAGACCAGCCAGGATCGAATCCCAGCACCCACCTGGGAACTAGGCCAACCTGCCGCTAACGAGCCTGGTTCAACCTGGGAAAAAACTTCGCCTATCCCTACAGAATCATCCCCAAATTGGCAATTGGCGCCTGCCGGTGACCAGGTAGCTCCCCAAGCAAACCCCCAGCCAGAGCCCGACGAGCAGCCCAGCGGGCAGGCAAGGGCCACCTCCCAGACTTCCCTTTCCCCCTGGATTCTCGGCCTGGGGGGAGGGCTCCGCATCGGCATTGGCAATGACGAGCCAACATTTGGCATGGTCTACGGGCGCGTTGGCAGGGAAGTTGGCAAAGACGCGGCCATTTCACTGCGCCCGGCCTACATTTTCGGCAACGTCGACTCATCCGGGTCCTCGAATAGCCAAGGCGCTTTTCAGATGCCGCTGACCTTGGATCTCTATCCAAACAGTCAGTTCAGCCCCTATGCCGGTGTTGGCTTGGCAACCAATACCGATAGCAATGGCAATACTGACGCCATGGTCACCGCGGGCCTAGACGTCAATCTTGTCAAGCATCTGAGCTTGAGCTTTGGCATTAACTATATATTTGAAACCTCCGATCAGGACAACAGAGACGTAGAAGCTTTTACTGTTCTTTATTACCGTTTTTAATCAATACTTTTTAATCCCAGTTCGGGTTACTACTCTTTCCCCCCTTATCGGGACGTGTTGCTCGCAATCATTTCTTGCCAATTCCCATGCTGCGCAGCTCCGTGAGCAGGCCATTGAGCACGGCCTTGGCGTCGCCGAACACCATCGCCGTCTGGGGGAGTTCAAACAGGGCATTCTTGATGCCGGCATAACCAGCCCCCAGGCTGCGCTTCACCACAAAGACTTGGCGGGCTTGGTCGACCTCGAGCACGGGCATGCCGTAGAGGGGACTGGACGAATCGCTCTTGGCATCGGGATTAACCACGTCATTGGCCCCCAGCACGATCACCACATCAGTACGGGGAAATTCGGGGTTGATCGTGTCCATCTCCAGCAACTGCTCGTAGGGCACATCGGCCTCGGCCAGCAGCACATTCATGTGGCCCGGCATGCGGCCAGCCACCGGGTGGATCGCATAGGAAACCTCCACCCCGTGGAGTTCGAGCAACTTGGAGAGTTCGCGCAGGGCGTGCTGGGCCTGGGCGACGGCGAGGCCATAGCCTGGTACAAACACCACCCGCTCAGCAGCCTCCAGGGCCAGGGCGCATTCCTCAGCACTGCAGCTGGTGATCCGGGTGTAGCCGGCCTCATCGCCGCCACCACCCACCGGCGCGGCGCCGCCGAGGGCACCGCCGAACAGCACGCTCACCAGGGAGCGGTTCATGCCCGTGCACATCACCTGCGTCAGGATCAGGCCGGCGGCACCAACCATCGCACCGGCCACGATCAACAGCTGGCTGCCAACCACAAAGCCGGCTGCGGCAGCGGCCACCCCAGAATAGGAATTGAGCAGAGAGATCACCACAGGCATGTCCGCCCCGCCGATCGGCAGGGTGACACCAATACCCAGCAGGGTTGAGGCCACCAGCAGCAGCCAGAGGGGCGAACCTGCCATCGCCCCGGGCAGGGCCAGGGCACCGACAAGACAGGCCACCGCCAGGGAACTATTCACCGCATGGCGCAGGGAGTTCTGGGTCCAGCCGGGGGTGCTGATCCAGCCCTGCAACTTGCCCATGGCCACGATCGAGCCACTAAAGGTGATCGCCCCAACAAACACCGAGATCACAATTGAGATCTGCTCCACCAACCCAGGCGCTCCCCCGGGGCTGTAAATCGCCACACCCAGGGCCACCAACAGGGAGGCCATGCCGCCGCAGCCGTTGAACAGGGCCACGGTTTCGGGCATGGCGGTCATCGGCACCCGCTGGGCCGTCAACAGCCCCAGCAATCCACCCGCGGCGGTGCCGATGGCGATCCAGAGCCAGGCCTGGGGGCTCAGGGGCTGCTGGATCAGCAGACCCAGCACCGCCAAGCCCATCGCCAGGGCCGCCAGACCATTGGCGGAGCGGGCCGTGCTCACCTTGGAAAGACCCTTGATACCAAGGGCCAGCAGCAAAACCGCCACCAGGTCGATCAAGGCTGGCCAGAAGTCGAGTCCAGCCATCAGCGTGCCCCTCCGGAGCGGGATTTTTTACGGGAAAACATCGCCAGCATCCGGTCGGTGACCAGGAAGCCGCCCACCACGTTGAACAGGGCGAAGCCAAGCGAAAGGGAGCCGAGCAGGAGCAATGGCACCTGGCCATTGGCCTGGGCGATCAGGGTGAGCGACGCCAGCACGGTGATGCCACTGATGGCGTTAGCCCCACTCATCAGCGGCGTGTGCAAGGTGGGCGGCACCTTGCCGATCAGTTCAAGGCCGAGCAGGCTGCCCAAAAGCAGCACCCACAGGGCCTGGGTCAGGGCGCTCATCAGTTAGCTCCAGAAACGAGATCGGGGAAACGGCACTGGCCGTCGTGGGTGAGCAGGCAGCCCGCCACGATCGGATCCTCCTGGTCGAGCTTGAAGCCGGATTCATCCAGCACGTGCTCCAGCAGGGCCGCCAGGTTACGGGCGTAGAGCGCACTGGCGTGGTTGGCCACGGAGCTGGGCAGGCCATCGCCGCCGATCAGCTGCACCCCATTGCGCACGACGGTCTGGCCAGAGACGGTGCCAGCGCAGTTGCCGCCCTGGGCCACGGCCAGATCCACCACAACGGAGCCCGGGCGCATGCCAGCCACCATCTCCTCAGAGATCAGCCGTGGCGCCCGCCGGCCAGGCACCTGGGCCGTGCAGATCACCATGTCGGCCAGGGCCAATTGATCGGCCAGCTGCTGGCGTTGGGCCGCCAGGAACGCTTCGCTGGCGGCCTTGGCATAGCCGCCAGCTTCAGCCGGGGCCTCCTCCTGCTCGGGCGGGGAGAGAAACCGTCCGCCCAGGGATTCCACCTGCTCCTTGGCGGCAGGACGCACATCACTGACGTACACCACCGCCCCCAGCCGGCGGGCCGTGGCCAGGGCCTGCAGACCGGCCACCCCGGCACCCAGGATCAGGGCGCGGGCCGGCTGGATGGTGCCAGCCGCTGTCATCAGCATGGGCACGTAGCGATCCATCGCCGCCGCCGCCAGCAACACCGCCTTGTAGCCGGCAATGTTGGCCTGGGATGAGAGCACGTCCATGCTCTGGGCCCGGCTGATTCGGGGGAGCAGCTCGAGGGCCAGGGCCGACACCCGGCGGGCCAGGAGCTGGTCGACCAACTCCACCGCACCGTAGGGGGACAGCAAACCGGCCACCAGGGTGCCAGGCTGGAGCTGCTCGAGCAGGGCATGGGCCGGCGGATTGACGCAGAGCACCGCATCCACCCCCGCTCCGGCATCGGCATCCGGCTCGACCATCTGGGCCCCGGCTTCGCAGAAATCGCCATCGGCATAGCCGGCGGCCAAGCCCGCCCCCTGCTGCACCCGAATGGCCAAGCCCCGTGAGCGCAGGCGGCGCACGGTTTCTGGGGTGGCCGCCACCCGGGATTCACCAGGGCTGCATTCCCGCAGTATCAGAACATCAGCCAAGGAGATCGCCTACAGCCATCCATCTATTAGGGGGGAATGCCCCTCCCTGGGGCAATAAGGCGCCCACAAATATGCGCAGTTGCCCATGGGGTTCCGGCATCAAAAAAGCGGCAACAACTCCTCTTCCACACAGCTGGCCTGGGGCAGGGCGCCCTGGCGCCGCAGCTGACGAACCCGCAAAATCATCGGATCGATATCGCACTCCAGGGCCCAGCACAGCTGCAAATGTTGGCGGGCCAGTGCGTCAGACCAGGCCCAACAGCCTGGGTCACGGAAGGGGATGGCCATGGGGGTGGGTGGCACGGGCCCAGGGGGATGGCCAAAAGTTAGGCACGGCTCACCCCAAACCCATTAGGCCAGATCACTCATTTACGGCTGGCCTGGGCTGACCCTCCCGGCTTCGACACAATGGCCCCATGGGGTTTCCGTCTTTTGATCTGGGCCTGAAACCGGGGGGCGCCCCAACCCTGCGGCCCCGGCAATGGCAGAGCCGGCTGATCCAGCTGCTCAGGGCGAGGCTGCTCAATCCCGAACCCGGTGGCCATGACGTGTTGATCCACGCTGGGCCGGGAGCCGGCAAAACCCTGGGGGCCCTGCTCAGCTTCCAGGCCATGCAGCGGGAGGGCCGGCTGCGGCGGTGCCTGGTGTTCTGCCATCGCAGTTCCATCGCCCGCCAATGGCTGGCGGCGGCGGCGCGACTGGATCTGCGCCTGCAGGAGTGGGATCCGGAGCAGGGGCTGGACGGCCTGAATTCCAGCTCAAGCTGGGATGGCCTGCTGTTGAGCTACCAAAGCGCAGGCCGGCACCGCGCCGCCCTGGCCACCGCCCTGAGGCTGGCCAGCCTGGAGCCCTGGCTGGCGATTGCCGATGAGGTGCACCACCTCGGCCTCGATCCGGAGGAGCCGGAGGCCGCCGCCTGGGGCCTGGCCTTCAGCCAGCTCACCACGGGCGCCCAGCTGAGGCTCGGGCTGACAGGCACGCCCTTCCGGGCTGACAACCTCGCCTTCTGCGCCGCCCGCAGGCTGAGGGTGCGCGAGGGCCAGGAGGTGATCGAGCGCATCGTCCCCGATCTGAGCGTGGAACCCCGCCAGCTGATCCAGGCCGGCGATGTGCGCCCGCTGGAATTTCGCTTTCAAGACGGCTGGGTGGAGCATGGCCGGCCCCAGGCCAACGCCGCGACCGAAACCTCACCACTCTCCAGTGAGGGGCGCGAGAGCTGGCGAGCCCGCAACCTTCGCCGGGCGATTCGGTTGGGAGACTCCAGCTGCATCGCCCTGCGGCTGCTGCTCAATGCCCGCAAACGGCTTGAATTGGTGCGCACCAGCCATCCCGAGGCCGGCGGACTGGTCATCGCCCGCGACATCGCCCATGCCAGGCGCATCACGGGTCTGCTCGAGGAGCAGGGCGATCGGGTGCACCTGGTGCATTCCCAGGACCCCACCGCTGCCACCCGACTGGCGGGCTTCCAGGCCGGGGAGGCCGACTGGCTGGTCAGCATCGACATGTGCGCCGAGGGTTTCGACGCCCCGAGGCTGCGGGTCGTGGCCTATCTGACCACCGTGGTCACCCGCAGCCGCTTCGTGCAGGCGATCACGCGGGCCGTGCGCATGGATGGCGGCCGCAGCGGCCAGGAAGCGATCCCCAGGAACCCTTCCTATGTCTTTGCCCCTGCCGACCCCCTGCTGATCGGCTACGCCCGCAGCTGGGCCATCAGCGAGCCCTACCTGATCCGCCCCAAGCTGGCGGCCGACGGCTCTGGGCCCGCAGGCGGCAGCAGCGGCCACCAACCCCTCGAAACCGTTGAGGACCGAGCCGGGCAGGTGATCCACCTCGGCGGCCCGGAACTGCCGGATTTCCTCGACCAGAGCGCCTGATGGTGCCGGGGAGCGTGCAGGCCCGGCCCGCACTTTGCGACGTTGTGTCAACAACTACCTCAGGAAGGGAGTCGCACCGGCAATTTGGGCCGATCCAAGCGAGATGGGGCATGAACGCTGCAGTGAACCGCCGCCTCACCGTTGCTGTCAGCTGGGCTTTGGCCCGGAGGGCCACCCTTGACTGCCACGAACATTTCGAGGAGAGCTACGCCATCACCGAGGAATTCCGCGAATGGCTGGTCTGCCTCGAGGAGCACCCCGAACTCTTGGCCGCCAACGTGCTGATGGTCCCCAAGGACCTCGCCGAGGCGATCCAACCTGAAATGGATGGGCTGCTGGAAATCTGATCCCGGGTCGCCATCCCCTAGGCTTAACTCATAGTCGGTCCGCTTTCGTCATGACAGCCCAAGCGATGGCTGCAGGCCCATCGGCCCATACGCCCGAAGCCGTTGAAAACCTGGTGATCGTGGGTTCCGGCCCTGCCGGCTACACA
This sequence comes from Cyanobium sp., assembly GCA_965662115.1. Taxonomy (GTDB): domain Bacteria; phylum Cyanobacteriota; class Cyanobacteriia; order PCC-6307; family Cyanobiaceae; genus Cyanobium_A. The sequence goes on along the minus strand of CBFIGH010000070.1, from coordinate 8,771 downwards.
GCAGCCCTCTACGCAGCCCGGGCCAACCTCAGCCCCCTGCTGATCACGGGCTTTCAGGATGGCGGCATCCCTGGCGGTCAATTGATGACCACCACCCACGTTGAAAACTATCCCGGCTTTCCCGACGGCATCCTGGGCCCGGAGCTGATGGACAAAATGAAGGCCCAAGCCGTGCGCTGGGGCACCCGCCTGGTTGAGGCCGATGCCACGGCCATCGACCTGTCCCAGCGGCCCTATCGGATCACCGCGGAGGGCCAGACCATCCAAACCCAGGCCCTGATCCTGGCCACGGGCGCCAGCGCCAACAGGCTTGGCGTGCCAAGCGAAGACCAGTTCTGGAGCCAGGGCATCAGCGCCTGCGCGATCTGCGATGGGGCCACCCCCCAGTTTCGTCAAGCCGAGCTGGCCGTGGTGGGCGGCGGTGATTCCGCCTGCGAAGAGGCGGTGTACCTGACCAAATACGGCAGCCACGTCCACCTGATCGTCCGCGGCGACAAGCTGCGCGCCAGCGGCGCCATGGCCGACCGGGTGCGGGCCAACGCCTCGATCACCGTCCACTGGAACCGCCAGGTGGCCGATGTCAGCGGTGATGGCTGGCTGCGGGCGATCACCTTGCAGGAGCCCGCCACTGGCGCCACCGAGGAGTTGCCGGTCAAGGGGCTCTTCTATGCCATCGGCCACACCCCCAACACCCGCCTGGTCCGAGGCCAGCTGGATGTGGACAGCCGTGGCTATCTGGTCACCCAGCCCGGTCGCCCGGAAACCAGCCTGGAGGGGGTCTACGCCGCCGGCGACGTGGCCGATGCCGAATGGCGCCAGGGCATCACCGCAGCCGGCAGCGGTTGCCAGGCGGCCCTGGCCGCCGAGCGCTGGCTCAGCCACCACAACCTGGCTGTCACCGTGAGCCACGCGCAGGTGGACCCGGCCCAGGTGGGGGAAACCAGGCGTACCGCCGAAAGCAACGAGAGCAATTACGACGCCCATGCCCTTTGGCAGAAGGGCGGCTATGCCCTGCGCAAGCTGTATCACGACAGCAGCAAGCCCCTGCTGGTGGTCTACACCTCGCCCAGCTGCGGCCCCTGCCACGTGCTCAAGCCCCAGCTCAAGCGTGTGCTCGATGAGCTGGCAGGAGCAGCCCAGGGGGTCGAAATCAACATCGAGGCCGATCAGGAAATCGCCGATCAAGCCGGTGTGACCGGGACGCCCACCGTGCAACTCTTCCAGAGCAAGGAGCTCAAACAAACCTTCCGGGGCGTCAAGCAGCGCAGCGAATTCAAGGCCGCCATCGAGGCCCTGATCGGCTGAGCCGGCGCTGGTTAGCGACGCCGGGGGCCACCAGGACGGTTGCCACCGGGGCGTGGACCGGCTGCAGCGTTGCGCTCCCGGTAGGTGATGCGGCCCCTGGTGAGGTCGTAAGGACTGATTTCGACCAGCACCTTGTCGCCCGCCAGCAGCTTGATTCGAAACTTGGTGAGCTTGCCCGCCGCACGGCAGAGGCACTGGTGACCAGCCGGCTGCTCGAGGGTCACCAGGTAAAACCCGTTGCCCTGCTCCTTTTCAATCACACCGGAGGTCTCAATCATGCGTGGGCGTTGGTTGGGGAATGAATCGCTGTGATCAGCTTAATTGCAGCGGCTCCGGACGATAGGGTCTGCATACCTGTGCCCCGGCTCCGCCATGGTTCTGCCGCCACTGTCGATCGACCTGGGGCTTCTGCTGATCTCCATCGGCGTGGTGAATCTCTGGAAAGCCCGCCAGACCAGTTGATCTCGGGCTCCTGACCACCCTTCTCTTCCACAAGCCCTACGGGGTGCTGAGCCAGTTCACCCCTGAACCGGGCAGCCGCTGGGCCTGCCTGGCCGGATTCATCGAGATCCCCGCGGTTTATGCGGCCGGTCGGCTGGATGCAGACAGCGAAGGCCTGTTGCTGTTGACCAGCAACGGTCGGCTGCAACAGCGCCTCACCGATCCGGCCTTTGGCCACTGGCGCTGCTACTGGGTCCAGGTTGAAGGCAGCCCAGCCCAGCTGCAAGCAGGCTTGCCCCCCCTCGTCCAGGGCGTCCTGATCCAGGGTCAGCGCACCCGGCCGGCCCGGGCCCGGGCCTTGCCCGACGAGGAGCTGGCGGTGGCTGCGATTCCGCCTCGGCAGCCACCGATCCGCCACAGGATCAGCGTGCCCACCAGCTGGCTGGAGCTGGAGCTGCGCGAGGGCCGCAATCGTCAGGTGAGGCGCATGACCGCCTCGGTCGGCCTGCCCACCCTGCGCCTGATCCGGGTCTCCATCGACCTGATGGATGGCCAGCCCCCCCTGAATCTGGCTGGCCTAGCCCCGGGGGAATGGCGCCAGACAAACGCCAGCGAATCGCAGCGGCTGGCACAGATTGGGCGCCGTGCGGAAAGCCCAGGGCGGTAGGGCGCTCAGCCCACCACCTCCAGGAGTTCACGAACGGTTTGCAACTGGCCGTAGTAATAGTTGGCCCGGGCACGGCGGTCGGCATCCTCAAGGCCATCGAAGGCATCAAACCCAAGCGACTGCCAGAGCTCATGGCCGCAGGCCCGGTTGAGCTCTTCGATGGCCTCGGCCTCGAGATTGGCCAGCCGGCGCTGGAGGTTCTTGATCTGGGCAACCGACATGCGGAGCGGGCAGCAAACGAAACGTTCAGATATAGTACAGATGAACTGCTAAAAAGGCAATTTTTTCTTGGCTTCCTTATCCAGGTCTGATTCCATCTCGCGCAGCCGCTTGAGAATCGTGTCGTAGTACTCCTTGAGGTAGGCCTCCAGCCCTGTGGTTTCGCCAGGGTCGAGGCCAAAGGCCGCGTAGCTGGCCTCCATCGGCGCATCGAGGGCCTTGCCGCCCCCGGTCACCGCCTCAAAGGCCAAACGCTCAGCCACATTCAAACTCGACTCAAAGAAGCCCGTCACCGAACGCATCAGTCCCAGCAGGGCCGGCGGCACCCGGAACACCCTGGCTTCCTTGCCCGTAAAGCGCTCGCAGAGCTGGGTGATCTCACTGGTGGTCCAGGCGCGGGGACCCACCACGGGGAAGGCCTGGCGCACGGTGTCGGGATGGTCCAGGGCTGCCACGGCAAACCGGGCCATGTCCTGGGTGTTCATGTAGGCAATGGGGGTGGGGGCCCCACTGACCCACACGGTCTGACTCTCCAGCACCGGAATCGCAAACTGGCTGATCACCCCCTGCATGAAGGCCACCCCCCGCAGGATCGTGTAATCAAAATCCGAAGCCAGCAGCCAGTCCTCACTGCAGGCTTTGATGTTCATCAGCGGCACCTCCCGGTGCTGATGCGCATCCAGCAACGAGACAAACACCAACCGCTTCAGGTCTGCCTGCTTACAGGCGGCGAAGAGCTGTTGTTTGCCGGTCCAATCGATGTCATAGGCGCTGGCTGAGTCGGTGGCCCGGGCCGTGGCCGCATCGATCACCGCGTCCTGGCCCTCCACGGCGTAGGCCAAGCTGTCGGGCTCCAGCAGATCGCCCCGGGTGAGTTCACAGCCCCACTCCTGCAGGAAAGCGGCCTTGCGAGGCGATCGCACCATGCAGCGCACCTGGTGGCCAGCATCGAGGGCACGGCGCGCAACCTGACGCCCCAGGGTGCCCGTTCCGCCAACCACCAGTACCCGCATTGCCAACGATCAAGCGGGCCTGAGCCTAGGGGTCCGAAGCGCCCAAAGGAGATCAGTCGTTGTCGGCCAGCTTCAGCAGCAGGGCACCGCCAGCCAGGCCAATCGGAATCAGCACCCAAAAAAGGGCCGCGGTGCCGAAGATTTCAGAAGCCATGGACCGTCGGGCAAACATTTCCACCTATCTAGCAGTGGCCGGCGCCCTTGCGACCAATTGGGCGGCAGTCTGCAAAATCTCAGCCCAGGGCGCATCGCTGCGCACCTGAGCCGGCATCACACCGCTGGCCACCGCCAGCCAGCCCTTGGCCCGCAAGGCGGCAACCAGCTCAACCAGCGGCGGTGGCCCACCGCCGAGGCGTCGGCCAATCTCGGCGGTGGGCCAGCAGCAGGCCGGCAGGCCGGGATCGGCCGCCAACTGGGCCAGCAGTCGGCCACTGCCGGGGCCGAGGCTGGCGTGGGCTTCGGCGGCCATCGCGGCCAGGAAGGCCGGATCCTGCAGGGGGCCAATCCAGAGTGGTCCGCTGATCGCCAGCGGGGCCACCGGCTTGGGCGGGCAGAGGCACCCCTGCCACTGGCGCAGCCGAAGCAGCGGCTGCACCTCCTGGTAACCGCAGCCATGGCAATAGGCCAGCAGGCCCAACTGCCCCTCCTGCCCAGGGCTGGCCCGGCGCCGCAGCCGCACGGCCGTGCGGAAGGTGCGGCCCTCGCTGAAGCTGAACAGGGGTTCAATCCCGCGCCCCTGCCCCCAGGCGGCCCGCGCCACACAGCCAAGCTGGAGGCGCAGAGCCTGCTCCCAGCTGGCGGGATGGGCCCTGGCCGCCGCCCCCAGCTTGCGAACTGCCGCGGGGCGGTCATGGCCGGTGGGGGAGCGGCCGTCGGTGCTGGCCAGGTAGAGGGCGCCATCGCAGGCCACCGCCTCCAGCGCCAGTGGCAACAGGGGCACGGGGCAGCCAAAAGCGTCGAGATCCACCAGCCCAAACCTCTCCTGGCGCTGCAGGCAATCCGCCAACAGGTGCTGGGCCGTCAGGGCCGTGCAACGCACTCTGGCCAAGCCAGCCAAATTCGCCTCGAGCCAGGGAAGCCGGTCTGGATCGGCGTCGTTGGCCCACAGCGCCTCCGCCCCCGACTCCAGGCAGTAGCGCAGGCCCCTGATGCCGCAGCCAGCCATCGCATCGAGCACCCGCAACGGACCCTGGGCGGCCAGCCTGCGCCCCAGCAGCACGCCCAGATCACGGGAGGGGCGGGACTCCGGCCGGAAAAAGCCGCTGCCAGGCCGCAGTCGGGCCAATCCTTCGCAATAGTGAGCGTCGGCTTGTGTGCCCAGGAGATCGACCCTTGACTCGGAGCATCCAGCCTGCCGCCCCGGCCGATTGGGGCAGCCATGCCGAGTGGCACTGGGCTGGGCAACGCTGTCACTGGCGGGTGCTGGGCGATGCGGCCGCCCCAGCCCTGGTGCTGGTGCACGGCTTCGCCACCGGCAGTGGTCACTGGCGCCGCAATGCCACGGTGTTGGCCGCCGCCGGCTGGCGGGTGTACGGGCTCGATCTGCTGGGCTTTGGAGCCTCCAGCCAACCAGCCCTCTGGCTCGACAACCGCCTCTGGGCCCGCCAGCTGCAGGCCTTTCTGGAGCAGGTGGTGCAGGCGCCGGCGGTGCTGGTGGGCCACTCCCTGGGGGGCCTGGTTGCCCTCAGCTGCGCCGTCTTCTTTCCCGATCTGGTGCGAGCCGTGGTGGCTGCGCCCCTGCCCGATCCCACCCTGATGCTGCCGGAGCCAGCCAGCTCCCCCCGCTGCAGGCCCTGGCTGCGGCGCCTGCGGCGCTGGCTTGTCAACCTGCTCTGCCGACTGCTGCCCCTGGAGCTGCTGGTGCCGCTGCTGGCCCATTCCCCCCTGCTGGATTTGGGCATCCAATCGGCCTATCGCACGGCCGTGATTGGCGACGGGGAGCTGCACCGGCTGATTGCCCGACCGGCCCGGCGCCCCGGGGCCATTCGGGCCCTGCGGGCCATGAGCATCGCCATGGCCCTGAGGCCCCAGGCCGCCACCGCCCCGGCCCTGCTGCGGCGGCTCAGCCAGCCGCTGCTTTTGATCTGGGGCCGTCAGGATCGCCTGGTGCCCGTGCAGGTGGCTGAGCAGGTGCGGCGGTTGCGGCCAGAACTGCCCCTCGAGCTGATCGAGGGCAGCGGCCACTGCCCCCATGACGAACACCCCGACGCCTTTAACGCCCTGCTGCTGGAATGGCTGGCCCAGCTACCGGGCCCAGACCCCGCTGCCAGCCTTGGGCGGTAATTTGGACACCAGCCAGCACAGTGGGTTCCTCAGGCGATGAAACACACCCTCTCGGTGTTGGTGCAAGACGAATCGGGGGCCCTGAGCCGCATCTCCGGGCTCTTCGCCCGGCGGGGCTTCAACATCGAAAGCCTGGCCGTGGGCCCAGCCGAGCGGCCAGGCATCTCCCGACTGACCATGGTGGTTGAGGGTGACGATCCCACCCTCGAGCAGATGACCAAGCAACTCGACAAATTGATCAACGTGCTTGGCGTGATCAACCTCAGCAAAATCCCTGCCGTGGAGCGGGAGCTGATGCTGCTGAAAGTCTCGGCGCCGGCCGCAACCCGCAGCGCCATTTTGGATCTTGTTCAGGTTTTCCGGGCCAACGTGGTCGACGTGGCCGACGACGCCCTGACCCTCGAGGTGGTGGGCGATCCCGGCAAGCTGGTGGCGCTCGAGCAGGTGATGGAAACGTTCGGCATCCTCGAAATCGCCCGCACCGGCAAGGTGGCCCTGGAGCGGGCCTCCGGTGTCAATACGGCATTCCTCAAGCTTTCCACATCCAAAAAGCGGGTGCCTGCCTAGGGCTTGCCCTGCACCAGGGTTCCCCCCGCCACCACGGTGGCCTTGATCAATTTGTCCCCCTGACGGATCTGGTCGATCACCTCCATGCCCTTGCTGACCCGGCCAAATACCGCATAGCGGCCATCGAGTTCGGGCAGGGCCTGGAGCGCCACATAAAACTGAGCGCTGGCGGAATTGGGATCGGCGGAGCGGGCCATCGCCACGGCCCCACGCTGGTGGGCCAGGGCAAGTTGGCTGGTGACTCCTGGAAGCGTTACCGGTTCGCCATAGCGGGGCTCGGGCTCATCGCTGCGCTTGATTTCCAGGGGGATCAGGCGGGCCACACCGCTGGCTGGATCAGTAAAACTACCCAGGCCGTATTGGCTGGACGCCACCTTGGGATCGGCGCTGGCCGGATCCCCCCCTTGCACCACAAAGGGCACCGGCTCCCGGACCACCCGATGGAACACGGTGCCGTTGTAGGTGCCCCGGTTGACCAGGTCAACGAAATTGCCTGCCGTCAAAGGAGCCGCCTCACCATCGAGTTGGAGCTGCACTTCTCCCTTGCTGGTCTGCAGCGCCACCGTGGCTGTGCCCTTCAGACAAGGCGTGCTGGCAGCACTGCAGCCAAGTTCGCGGCTGCCGCCATCGGCGGCACAGGCCCCAAGACCCAATGGCACGATCAGAAGCAGGCCTCCAAGCAGGAGGCGGCTCAACCACATCCTGCCCATCACACCCCCTCCAGGGGCACGCCCAGGAAACGGGCCAGCTGGGCACCGGAGAGCTCCAGATCGGCCAGGGGCATGGGCTCCCCCACCCGGGTGAGGGGCATGTCACGCCGGCCTTGCACCTTCAGGGCCAGACGGCGGCGGGGGTTGAGGCCATCGCGCACCTCCACCTTCACCGCCTGGATATCCCTGAGGGGGATCTCCACGTTGATGGCCTGGCGAAAACCGCGGCGACGGATGGTGGCCACACCGGCCGAGCGGTCAAAGCAGTTGCTGCCAGCCCCCACATCAATGCCGATCACCACCCAGAGATAGGTGCACAGGGCCAGGGCAGCCAGGCCGTAGAGACCCATCACCAGGCCTTGGGGCAGCCAGACCAGCTCGGCAGGATGGCCGATCGGCAGCAGGTTGGTGCCGAGGAAGCTGGAACCACTGGTCAGCAGAAAGCCAACACCTCCCATGGTGACCACCGCGGCCACCAGGACGTTGGACAGCCGCCGCGAACCCAACACCGGCAACTCAAGTGACTCAGTCACTGGGGGGGGAGTCATGGGGGCAGGCAAGCAATCGTGTGTATCTTGGCGGGTCGACGCCGGCCTGGAGTTGCTGCCGTTGCAGCCGATTGCAAAGCGCCTCGCGGTCTGCCCCAGCGTTGTTACCATCGCCCGGTAATCCCTTCATTTCAGCGGGTTAACCGCACGTTTCATCACCATGACGATCGCTCTAGGGCGCGCGCCACAGCGGGGATGGTTCGACGTCCTCGATGACTGGCTCAAGCGCGACCGCTTTGTCTTTGTCGGTTGGTCGGGTCTGCTCCTGTTCCCCACCGCCTATCTGGCACTGGGGGGCTGGCTGACCGGCACCACCTTTGTTACCTCCTGGTACACCCACGGCATTGCCAGCTCCTACCTGGAGGGCTGCAACTTCCTCACCGCCGCCGTCAGCACCCCCGCTGATGCCATGGGTCACAGCCTGCTGCTGCTCTGGGGCCCTGAGGCCCAGGGTGACTTCGTGCGCTGGTGCCAGCTCGGTGGCCTCTGGCCCTTCGTGGCACTGCACGGAGCCTTCTCGTTGATCGGCTTCATGCTGCGTCAGTTCGAGATCGCCCGGCTGGTGGGCATCCGCCCCTACAACGCCATCGCCTTCTCGGGCCCGATTGCGGTGTTCGTCAGTGTTTTCCTGATGTACCCCCTGGGTCAGAGCAGCTGGTTCTTTGCACCGTCCTTCGGGGTGGCCGCGATTTTCCGCTTCCTGCTCTTCCTGCAGGGCTTCCACAACTGGACGCTCAACCCCTTCCACATGATGGGCGTGGCCGGCATCCTCGGCGGCGCTCTGCTGTGCGCCATCCACGGCGCCACGGTGGAGAACACCCTGTTTGAGGACAGCGATCAGTCGAACACCTTTAAGGCGTTCGAGCCCACCCAGGAGGAGGAGACCTATTCGATGGTCACCGCCAACCGCTTCTGGAGCCAGATCTTCGGGATCGCCTTCTCCAACAAGCGCTGGCTGCACTTCTTCATGCTGTTCGTGCCGGTGATGGGTCTGTGGACCAGCAGCATCGGCATCATC